>NZ_JBVKBC010000016.1:0-162644 GCF_055639095.1 Streptomyces sp. NPDC107550 | reverse complement strand
GTCTGGTGCGTGCTCTCGGCGTGCCGGGTGCAAGGCCTCGTACTGGATGTACTTGGCCTTACGCCCGGTGCGGCGAGAGTGCGTGCCAGGCGTCGTGGGGCAGGCGGGACTTTGCGGACACGCCCTAGGGACCGGCCCCTGGCATCCGGCCCGCCGCCTCGCGGGGCGGCGGGCCGAGTACTGGTGCTACCCCGGTCCTACTGTCCGGCCCACCGCTTCAAGGTCGCCGTCGCGGCGTCCTTCTGGTCGGCGGGCAGGGCGGCGATGCGCGCGTTGTGGTTCGACTTCGGCACGACGTACTTGTACGAGTCGTTCTTGCTCGGCGTGAACTGCTCGGCGCTCCACGGGTCGTTCTGCCCGTACACGAACAGCATGCGCCGCGCGTCCTTGCGGACCCACTTGTCGACGCCCTTGACGACGGCGCCGTCGTAGGTGGTGCGCATGTCGGCGGGGAGCACGGAGTTCGGCTGGTACAGGCCGGGGTAGTGGCGTACGCCCTTGAGGTTCTTGAACTTCAGGTCGGCCCAGCCCAGTTGGGCGGCGGCCTGGCGGTAGTAGGGGCCGCTGCCGTTGGCGCCGAGGGTGGAGTCCTCGTAGACGGACAGGCCGTGGTCGAGGGACCACCGGTAGAGGTCGTCGTCGGAGACGGTCCGCGCGTCGGGGACGGTGGGGCAGTTGTCGACGGAGCCGGTCTGCCAGAAGTTCCACACCTGGTCGAGGACGGCGAACTCGTAGGCGCGGTCGGTGGTGCCGAGGGTGTTCGTGAAGGTGTAGCCGGCGTCCTTCGCGGTCTTCTCGAACTTGGGCAGCAGCGCCTCGCGGCGGGCCAGCATCTCGCGCTGAACGGCGGCGAGCGCGTCGCGGCACTCCTTGGTGCCGACGTTCTCGAAGAAGTCCTCGTAGCCGCTGTCGTCGTTGTTGTTCGCGTCGTTCGGGGCGACGTAGGCGACGACGCCGTCGTAGTCGCGCGGGTAGAAGCGGTAGTGGTAGGTGGCGGTCATACCGCCCTTCGAGCCGCCGGTGGCGAGCCACTTGGAGGTCTTGTCGTACAGCGGTCTGACGGCCTCGACGATGCCGTGCTCGTCGGCGGCCTCCTGCTGGATCGTCATCTTGTCCCAGGGCGTGCCGCCGGCCGGGACGGAGGGGCCGAAGAAGCGGTGCTCGACGCTGAGCTGGTTCGCGTCGAGGATCGTGGTGGGTTCGCGGGTCGAGGACGAGAGTCCGTAACCGCCGGTGTAGAGGACGACGGGCTTGGCGGTGGACTTGTGCCAGAGCGTGAACCGCTGCTGGAACGTGCCGCGTTCGGGGTGGTCATGGTCGACGGGCTGGGCGATGGACAGGGAGTAGAGGGGGTGTCCCTCCTTGTCCGTCACGCCGGTGACCGTGACCCCGGGTATCGCGCGCAGCCGGTCCTCGAAGGACGCGGTGGCGGCGCTCGCGGGGGCGGCGGTCGCGGCGAGGGCGCCGGCCGTCAGGGCGGCGGAGAGCAGCAGCGTGGGCAGGGTGCGCAGGCGCACGGGGCCTCCCGGGTCGGGGAGGAGCGTGTGGTGGATCACTCCTCCGGATGACCGAGACCTTAACCCGGGGCGCGCGAGGGGCTGTTGGGGTCGCCGGAGCGTCCGCCGGAGACGGCAGGAGCCGGGAGGCGGCCCGTGGGGGCTGCCTCCCGGCTCCGTACGCGGTGCGCGGGCGGGCTCAGAGCTGGCCGGACTCCGCGATGGTGATCTTGGCCTTCGGGGTGCCGCTCTGCGAGCCGAGGGACTCGATCTTCTTCACGAGGTCCATGCCGTCCTCGACCTCGCCGAAGACGACGTGCTTGCCGTCGAGCCAGCCCGTGACGACCGTCGTGATGAAGAACTGCGAGCCGTTGGTGTTCGGGCCGGCGTTCGCCATCGAGAGCAGACCCGGGCGGGTGTGCTTGCGCTCGAAGTTCTCGTCGGCGAACTTCTCGCCGTAGATGGACTTGCCGCCGGTGCCGTTGCCGGCGGTGAAGTCACCGCCCTGGAGCATGAACTCCGGGATGACGCGGTGGAAGGAGGAGCCGGCGTAGCCGAAGCCCTTCTCGCCGGTGCACAGGGCGCGGAAGTTCTCCGCGGTCTTCGGGACGACGTCGTCGTACAGGTTGAACGTGATCCGCCCGGCGGGCTCGTCGTTGATCGTGATGTCGAAGTAGGTCTTGATTGCCATGGCGCAATCCTGTCATCACGAAGCGCCGAATGCCGATTCGGCCCCGCGGAACGGCTCGTTTCACCACGCTGCGCACTGATGCATACACCCGGGGTGACGGTGCGTACGGGCTCAGACGTCGAGGCGGTCCGCGGCCTGGACGCCGTCGCGCAGCGGGCGCGTGCCGTACGCCTTGCCGAGCCCGTAGGGCGGCATGTCGCCGTAGATGGCCTCGTAGCGGCCCGCGGGGACGACGTACGTCTCGTGCCACAGGCCGACGTGTCCGGCGCTGCGGCGCGCGTACCGGTTGATCCGGGCCCACCAGGGGCGGTGGCGCTTGTCGGGCCGGGCCGCGTAGGTGAGGAGCTTGTCCTTCGACTCCCAGTACTGCACGACGTAGTACTCGCGCGGCCCGGCGGTGCCGAGCATGCGGTGGAGCAGGCCGAGGGAGCGGTCGCGGCTCAGTTCCCTGAGCATCAGCGGCATCGCGCAGAAGACGGGGAGCCAGCGGTGGAGCGCCCAGAAATGGTTGATGCGCATGCCGATGAGGAAGACGACGACCTCCCCGTCGACGGCTGCGGTCGTGCGGCCCATGTGCGGTGTCGTGGACACGTTTCTCCCCCGGTCCCTCGCCCTGCGATGTGATTGGATAGTGGCACTTTCCAAGGAGGGGCACAAGGGATGCGCCTGAGCGAACTGAGCGAGCGCAGCGGTGTGCCGGTGGGCACGATCAAGTACTACTTGCGCGAGGGTCTGCTGCCGCCGGGCCGCCGGGTGAGCGCGACGCAGGCCGCGTACGAGGAGGCCCATCTACGGCGCCTCTCGCTCGTGCGGGCGCTGATCCAGGTGGGGCGGGTGCCGGTGGCGACGGCGCGCGAAGTGCTCGGGCACATCGACGACGAGGCGCTGGGCACGACGTTCCGGGTGGGCGCCGCGCTGTGGGCGCTGCCGCAGCCGCCGGACGCCGACGCGGACGATCCGGAGGTGCGGCGGGTCGCCGCCGACGTCGACCGGCTCCTCGCGGATCTCGGCTGGGAGCACGCGCGCGAGATCGGCGCCCTCTCCCCCAGCCACCGCGCGCTGGTCAGCACGGTCGCCACGCTCACCCGGCTCGGGTACGCGTGCGGGCCCGACGTGCTCGCCGGCTACGCGCGGCGCATGGAGGAGGTCGCCCGCCTCGACCTGGACCGGCTCGACACGTACGAGGACACGGCCGAGAAGGCGGAGGCGGCGGTCGCGGCGGCCGTCCTGTTCGAGCCGGTGCTGCTCGCGCTGCGGCGGCTCGCGCAGGAGGAGCACAGCACCCGGCGCTACGGCCTGTGACACGGCTGCGGACTTACGACAAGACGGCCCCGCCGCTTCCAGGGGGGAGAGGAAGCGACGGGGCCAAACGCTTCAGCGCCCGGGGGGGGGTGGGGCTGCGTGAAGCTGTCTCTTACGAGCGACTGCCCGGGATCACCGCGCACATGCGCACCTCTTCAAAAAAAGTTCCGGGCGCCCGAAGACCGCCACGCTCCGCCGCCGCCCGGCACCCTCCGGCGGCAGGCGCGCAGACCCCGGACACTCATGTCGTTCCTGCTCGCCGGGCGGACGGGATGACCGTACGACGATCACCTCATCGCCACGAGGTTGGCTGAAAACGTTCGCTACGGCGTGCGGCCCGGGCGGTGGTGCCCGGCACCTTACGGGGGCGCGCGCCGGGTGTGCGCCCGCCCGGGCCCGAGACCTCCGCCTTCGAGGGGTGCGCGCGGGTGTGCGACCTCTATCACGGGCGGGGCGGCCGAGGACGACTTCACGACGAACTCCCGCGACAGGCGGACTGCCCGTCTTGTCCGGCCTGTTGGCCGCCTGTGATGACTAGCATGAACGCACAAACGGTCCGGAAGATCGGCGTCCTCTTCGGTGGCCGCTGCCCGGACCCGCAGCCGACTCGACCGGTCGGCTCGTCGCTTCCCGCACTCAAGGACCGAGGGACCCGCGCAATGTCAGTGCCTGCTCCTCCCCGCCCGCGCGCGATAGCCAGGCCGGGGCGCTCCTCGCTCGGCACCGGGGCGGTCGTGCTCGTGGTGGCGGCCGCGGCGGCCGGCGCCGCGGCGGCGCTCGCCCCGGACGCCGCCCGCACCTGGGCGGTGACGACGGCCGCGGTCGCCTGGGTGTGCCTCGCCGCCGTCGTGCTCGCCTACGGCGCGCTGCTCGACCGCTCGCGGCGCGCGGCGGCCCGGGCGCGGGAGGAACTCTCGCAGGCGCAGGGCACGTTGACCCGGCAGGCGGCCGAGGCCGCGCAGCTCGTGCACGCGACGCTGCCGGGCGTCGCGCAGCGGCTGCGCTCCGGTGAGGGCGTGGCGTCGCTGCCCACCCCGCCCTCCGACCCCCAACTGCGGCGGGTGCTCGACCAGTTCACGGTCGGCGTCGAGCAGGCGGTGCGGGAGGCCCAGCGGGCCGCCGCCGACCGGGACGCGATGCGCGCCGAAGTGGAGCGCGGCACCGCCGAGTTGGACCATCTGACGAAGGTGACGTTCCCTGCGGCCGTGGCGCGGCTGCGCGAGGGGGCCTCCGCCGACACCGTGCTCGCCGAGCTGAGCTGGCCGGACAACCCGCTGCTGCGGGTGCCCGTCGAGGCGTTCCTGCGCGAGCTGGCGCTGAGCGAGCGGCGCGGCGCCGCCGCCCAGGCCGCCTCCGCGAAGGCGCTCAGCCGCGTCCAGGCCAAGGCCGTCAGCATGCTCGCCGACCTGCGCGGTATGCAGGAGCGGCACGGCGAGGAGGTCTTCGGCGACCTGCTGCGCCTCGACCACTCCACCTCGCAGCTCGGCCTGATGACCGACCGTCTCGCCCTGCTCATGGGCGGCCGCTCCAGCCGCGCCTGGAACAAGCCGATCGTGATGGAGAGCGTGCTGCGCGGCGCCGTCGGCCGCATCGCCGCCTACCAGCGCGTCCGCCTGCACTGCGCGACGAACGCGGCGGTCGCCGGGTTCGCGGCCGAGGGCGTCATGCACCTGCTGGCCGAGCTGATGGACAACGCGGCGAACTTCTCGCCGCCCATCGACGAGGTCCACGTCTACGTCGAGGAGCGCGCCGCCGGACTCGTCGTCACCATCGAGGACAGCGGCCTGAAGATGGCCGACGCCGCGATGCGCCGCGCCGAGGAAGCGGTGTCGGGACAGGTCACCGACCTGGCCTCGCTCCAGGGCACCCGGCTCGGCCTCGCCGTGGTGGGCCGGCTCGCCGCGAAGTACCGCATCGACGTCAACTTCCGGCCGTCCTCGCGCGGCGGCACCGGAGTCGTCGTCCTGCTCCCGCCGCAGTTGCTCGCCCAGCAGCGCGAGCCGCTGCACGAGCAGGCGCTCATCGCCCCGCGCCCCGCGCTCGACCGCCCCGCCGGCGGCGGCGACACTTTCGGCGCCGGCCTCGCCCTGTCCGACGGCGCGGGCTCCCTCCCGTACGAGACCCACGAGCGGGCGCACGGCGTGCCCGAGCCGCGCCCGGCGCAGCCCGCGGCCTCGACGCCGGGCGGGCTGCCGGTGCGCCCGCCGGGGCGGACCATGGCCGCCGCCGACAAGGAGCGCGAGCGCCCCGCGGCCCCCGCGCGCGAGACGAAGCCCGGCCGGGACGCCGGCTCCCGCTTCGGCGCCTTCCACCGCGCCCGCAACAAGGCCAGGGACGGCGAGCCCGACGCCGAGTAGCGCGCGGCCCGCACGGGCCCGCAGGACCATCCACCAGCCCCCGCCCCACACCGTGAGATTGGAGGAACGGGCGGTGTCCGGCACTGTCCGGACCGCTGACCGCCCGACCCCGCCATGCAGACGACTGACACCAGCCTGACCTGGCTCCTGGAGAGCCTTCTGGAGCGCACCCCCGGCACCCGGCACGCCCTGGTGCTCTCCCGCGACGGCCTGAAGCTGTGCTGGAGCGAGCATCTGACGCTGGACCAGGCCGACCAGCTCGCCGCGATCTGCTCGGGCATCCAGGCGCTCGCGCAGGGCGCGTCGGTGGAGTTCGGCGACGGCAGCGGCGGCGTACGCCACTCGATGACGGAGTTCCACGGCGGGCTGCTGTTCATCGTGGACGCGGGCGAGGGCGCGCACCTCGCGGTCGTCGCGGCCGAGGACGCCGACCCGGGCGTCGTCGGCCACCAGATGACGGAGCTGGTCGAGCAGATCGGGGAGCATCTGCGCGCCGAGCCGCGCCAGGCCACCACCCCCAGCGGCACCGCGTGACCCCGCGCCGGCCCGTCGACATCGGCGCCCCCGACCGGCTCTACACGGTCACGGGCGGCAGGACCCGCGCCGACGACACCTCCTTCGACCTGGTGACGCTGGTGGTCAGCGAGTGCGAGCCGGCCGCCGGGATGCAGTCGGAACACGTCCGCATCCTGGAGCTGTGCCGGCACCCCACGGCGGTCGTGGAGCTGGCCGCCGAGCTGCAGCTGCCCATCACGGTGGTGCGCATCCTGCTCGGCGACCTGCTGGCGACCGGCAAGATCACCGCACGGCATCCGCGGTCGGCCGCCGCCGTCGCCGAACTCCCCGATTCCGACCTTCTCAAGGAGGTGCTCCATGGGCTCCGCAACCTCTGAGCTGCCCGCGCACCGCACACCGCTCGGCGCCGCGGCGGACACCGGCCTGAAGATCGTCGTCGTGGGCGGGTTCGGCGTCGGCAAGACCACGCTGGTGCGCTCGGTGAGCGAGATCCGCCCGCTCAACACCGAGGAGGTCATGACGCAGGCCGGGGTCGGCGTCGACTCCACGGCGGGCGTCGCGGCGAAGACGACGACCACGGTCGCCTTCGACTTCGGTCGTATCAGCCTCAACGAGCGCATGGTCCTGTACTTGTTCGGCGCGCCCGGGCAGGAACGGTTCTGGTTCCTGTGGGACCGGCTGTTCTCGGGCACGCTCGGCGCGGTCGTGCTCGTGGACACCCGGCGCATGGACGAGTCCTGGTACGCCATCGACCGTCTTGAGCACCACGGCACGCCGTTCGTGGTCGCGGTCAACCGGTTCGACGACGAGCCGGTGCGGCACTCCCTCGACGAGATCCGCCAGGCGCTCGCGCTGCCCGCGCACGTGCCGATGATCGACTGCGACGCGCGGGTCAGATCGTCCGGCAAGGACGTGCTGATCACCCTCGTGGACCACCTCTACGAACTGGCCATGGCCCAGGAGACGACACCGTGACCGAGCAGATGCCTTCCCCGCCGCCCGGCTGCCCCGCGCACGCGGGCGCCGTGCCGCTGAGCGGCCTGGAGTACCAGCAGACGCCCTCGCAGCTCTACCGGGCGCTGCGCAGGGAGCACGGGCCGGTCGCGCCGGTGCTGCTGGACGGCGGGATCCCGGCGTGGCTGGTGCTCGGCTACTCCGAGGTCAGCTATGTGACCGCGCACGACGAGCTGTTCGCCCGTGACTCGCGCCGCTGGAACCAGTGGGAGCACATCCCCGCGGACTGGCCGCTGCTGCCGTTCGTCGGCTACCAGCCGTCCGTGCTGTTCACCGAGGGCGAGGAGCACCGGCGCCGGGCCGGGGTGATCACGCACGCGCTCGAACAGGTCGACCAGTTCGAACTGGGGCGGGACTGCGGGCACATCGCGGACCGGCTCATCGCCCGGTTCGCGGGCAGCGGGCAGGCCGAACTGATGACGGCGTACGCGCACGCCCTGCCGATGCTCGCGGTGGTGCAGCTGTGCGGGATGCCCGAACTGGGCGCCGACACCCAGGACTTCGTCGACGATCTGCGGATCTCGCTGGACGCGGCCGAGGGCGACGACCCGGTCGCCGCGTACACGCGGGTCGGGGAGCGGCTCCAGCAGCTCGTGAAGGAGAAGCGGGAGCGGCCGGGTCCTGACGTGACGTCCCGGATGATCCACCACCCGGCGGGGCTGAGCGACGAGGAGGTCATCCAGGACCTGATCTCGGTGATCGCCGCCGCGCAACAGCCGACGGCCAACTGGATCTGCAACGCGCTGCGCCTGCTGCTGACCGACGAGCGGTTCGCGCTGAACGTCTCGGGCGGCCGGCTCAGCGTCGGCGAGGCCCTCAACGAGGTGCTGTGGCTGGACACGCCGACGCAGAACTTCATCGGCCGCTGGGCGGTACGGGACACGCAGCTCGGCGGGCGGCAGATCCGCGCCGGCGACTGCGTGGTGCTGGGGCTCGCCGCGGCCAACACGGACCCGCAGATCTGGCCCGAGTCGCATGTGGGCGCGGAGAACGCGGCGCATCTGTCGTTCAGCAACGGCGAGCACCGCTGCCCCTACCCGGCGCCGCTGCTGGCGGACGTGATGGCGCGGACGGCGGTGGAGACGCTGCTGGACCGGCTGCCGGACATCGTGCTGGCGGTGGAGCCGGAGGAGCTGACGTGGCGGCCGTCGATCTGGATGCGGGGCCTGACCTCGCTGCCGGTGAGCTTCACGCCCGTCGTGCAGTGAGCGGCCGCCCCTGACGCGTCGCCGGGGCGGCCCGCCCCCTGTTCAGTAGTGGGCGTTCATCGCGGCGCGGACCTCCGCGAGGGTGGTCTCGGCGATCTCGTTGGCGCGGGCGTTCCCGGCGCGCAGCACGTCGTGGACGACGGCGCGGTCCCGGGCGTAGGCGGCGCGGCGGGCGCGGATCGGCGCGAAGCGTTCGTTGACGGCGTCGGTGACGCGGCGCTTGAGGGCGGCGCCGCCGCCGTCGCCGAGTTCGGCGGCGATCTCGTGCGGGTCGCGTTCCTCGCACAGCGCGGCGAGCAGGACGAGCGAGGAGACCTCGGGGCGGGTGTCCGGGTCGTAGGTGATGCGCCGGTCGGCGTCGGTGCGGGCGCCGCGCAGCAGGCGGGCCGTCTCGTCGGCGGTGGCGGACAGGGCGACGGCGTTGCCGCGGCTCTTGCTCATCTTGGTGCCGTCGGTGCCGAGCAGCAGCGGCGCCCTGGAGAGCAGCGGTTCGGGTTCGGGGAAGACCGGGGTGCCGTGTCCGTAGCGGTCGTTGAAGCGGCGGGCGATGGTGCGGGTGAGTTCCAGGTGGGGCAGCTGGTCCTGGCCGACGGGGACGAGGTCGGCATGGCAGAAGAGGATGTCGGCGGCCTGGTGGGCGGGGTAGGTGAACATCAGGCCGCTGACGGCGGACTGCCGGGAGTGGGCGATCTCGTCCTTGACGGTGGGGTTGCGGCCGAGTTCGGCGACGGAGACGAGGCTGAGGAACGGCAGCAGCAACTGGTTGAGGGCCGGGACCGCGCTGTGCGTGAAGATCGTGGAGCGCTCGGGGTCGATGCCGACGGCGAGATGGTCGAGGACCAGTTCCTCGACGTGTCCGGTGAGGTTCTCGGCGATGTCGCGGTCGGTGAGGACCTGGTAGTCGGCGACGAGGACCATGGTCTGGACGCCGAGGTCCTGGAGTCTGACGCGGTTGTGCAGGGTGCCGAAGTAGTGCCCGAGGTGGAGGCGGCCGGTGGGCCGGTCGCCGGTCAGGACGCGGAACCGGCCGGGCTCCTCGGCGACGCGGCGCTCCAGCGCGGCGCTGCGGGCCCGCGCGCCGGAGAGGTCGAGGGCGGCGGAAGCGCCGGCGGTTCCGACAGTGCCAGTCGATTCGACGGTGCCGTGGGCGTCGGTGGCGGGGGCTTCGGTGGTGCTCATGGGTCTCTCCCGGGGTCAGAAGGTCATGGCCGCTCTCGGGACGGCATGGCTTCCGGTGGGAAGAGAAAAGGGCCGTCCGGGGACGGCCCTTGTACGTGCGTGAGTGTGGCCGCCTCTATGTGAGGCGCCACCAGTTCAGGCACGAGGAAGAACGCATGCGGCAAGCGTACACCCCTGCCGGGGCCGCGCCTCAGGCCGTCACGGGCGTGAAGCGGACGGGCAGCGACTGCGGGCCGCGGGTGAAGACGCCCTGCTCGACCGGGTCGAAGCCGTCGGCGAGGCGGACGTCGGGCATGGCGTCGAGGAGCTGGCCCACGCCGATCTCGACCTCGGCCTTGGCGAGCAGCGCGCCGACGCAGAAGTGCCGGCCGAGGGCGAAGGCGAGGTGGTCGGCGGCGGCGGAGAACGCGGTGGTGGCCGTCAGGTCCTCGCGGAAGATGTCGAAGCGGTCGGGCTCCTTGTAGCGGTTCTCGTCGCGGTTGGCCGAGCCGATGAGGCAGGTGACGGTGGCGCCCGCGGGCACGGTACCGCCGCTCAGTTCCACGTCCACAGCCGTCTGCCGCATGATCATGTGGACGGGCGGGGTGAAGCGCAGGGTCTCGGCGAAGGCGCGCGGGATGAGGGAGCGGTCGGCGCGGACGGCGGCCAGTTGCTCGGGGTGGGTGAGCAGGTTGGCGAAGATGCTGGCGATGGCCTTGTCGGTGGTCTCGCCGCCGGCGGCGAGGAGCAGGCTGCAGAACGCCTTGATGTCCTCGTCGCTCATGCGGACGCCGTCGACCTCGGCGGCGCACAGCGTGGAGAGCAGGTCGTCGCCGAGGTTCTCGCGGCGGGCGCGGATGATCGGGATCATGTACTCGGCGAACTCGACGCGGGTACGCTCCCCCGCCGCCGCGACCTCGGGGTCGCCCGCGAGGTTGCCGAGGAAGGCGATGACGGCGGTGTACCAGCCGTGGAAGCGGGCGTGGTCGGCCTTGTCGAGCCCGAGCATGTCCGCGATGACGTTCACGGGGAAGCGGGTCGCATAGTCACCGACGAGGTCGGCGGAGCCGGTGGCGCGGAAGGAGTCGATCAGCTCGCGGGAGTTGGCCTCGATGACGGGCAGGAACTTCTCCTGGAGGTCGCTGCCGCGGAAGGCCGGGGCGACCAGCGCCCGGCGCACGGCGTGCTCACGGCCGCTGAGCTGGAGGATGGTCCTGCCGTGGACGGGCTCGATCTGCCAGTCGTAGTTGTCGGTGGTGAACTGCCCTTCCCTGTCCTTGAAGACGCGCTCCACGTCCGCGTACCGCGAGATGATCCAGCTCTGCGTCGCCTCGTGCCAGATGAGGGGCGCGGACTCGCGCATCGCGCGGTAGGCGGGGTAGGGGTTCTCGGCGAACTCCGGCGAGAGGATGTCGGGTATCTGCGCGGTGGACATGGGGCTCCCTGAGCTGGGTGACGGGCGGTCACGCTCAGGTTATTGATCACCCGTCACCTGGAACAGGCCCCTCCACGCCGACAGTTGAGCGCTGCACCACTTGCGTGGCCGAAAACCGACGCTCTCCGGCTGGTCTCAGCCGTTGGGGAGGATGACCGCGCGCCCGTTGATCTTGCCGTCGTGCAGCCGGGCGTACGCCTCGGGGGCGTCGTCGAGGGAGTAGGTCTCGGTGTGCACGGAGACGGCCCCGGCGCGGGCGAGGTCGAGGACCTCGATCAGCTCGGAGCGGCTGCCCCAGTACGGGGCGGTGACGCTGACCTCGAAGTTCGTCGCTCCGAAGCCGACGGGCAGCAGACCGCCGCCGATGCCGACGAGGGTGACGTCGCCCTCGATCGCGGCGACCGCGCCCGCGGTCTCGACGGTGGGCTGGACGCCGACGAAGTCGAAGACGGCCTCGGCGCCGCGCCCGCCGGTCAGCTCCTTGACCTTCCCGGCCGCCTCGGCGTCCGAGAGGATCGCCTCGTGGGCGCCGACCGTCCGGGCGAGGGCGAGCTTGTCCTCGGAGACGTCGAGGGCGATGACGCGGGCGGCGGTCATGGCGCGCAGCAGCTGGATGGCGACGTGACCGAGGCCGCCGGTGCCGATGACGACGGCGGTGGAGCCGGGTACGAGCTTGGGCAGCGAGCGCTTGATCGCGTGGTACGGGGTGAGGCCGGCGTCGGTGAGCGGCACGGTGGCGACGGGGTCGAGGCCGTCGATGGGCACGAGGTGGCGCGGGTCGTCGACGAGCATGTACTCGGCCATCGAGCCGGGGGCGCCGAGTCCGGGCGGGCGGATGCCCAGTTCCTCCGCGCGCAGGCAGTAGTTCTCCTTGCCCTGCGCGCAGTTGGCGCAGGCGCCGCAGCCCCAGGGCCCGTACACGGCGACGGAGTCGCCCTCGGCCAGTCCGGTGACACCGGCGCCGAGCGCGGCGACCGTGCCGACGCCCTCATGGCCGAGGGTGAGGGGAAGCTCGTACGGGAAGGTCTCGGCAGGCCAGCTCATGACGGCGATGTCGGAGTGGCACACGCCCGCGGCGGTGACCTCGAGGAGCACCTGGCCGGGGCCGGGCGCCGGGTCGGGGACGGTGACGACCTCGGGGGCTGACCCGACGGTCCGGTACTGAAGCGCCTTCATGACTCGACTCCTTCGTCGTTCTCGCTCTCCCCCGCCTCTCCACCGTACCTCTCTGACGTCTCAATGGGACACGTGTCCCGATGGGACATGTGTCACGGGACAAAAAAGGACCCCGACCGTACGGGGGAGAACGGTCGGGGCCTGCTTCGAAGGCTAACAGCGAACCGGCCGCGACGGACACCCAAGGCCGCCCCGAGTGGGGTGAGGTCGGACACACCGGCGCATCAGCCGCACATGCCGCGTTCCGCGTCGGCCTCTAAGGTGACGAAGGTCAGCCCTGTGCCGCCACTCCTGCCGGGAGCGCCTGTGCTCGATCCGCAGTCCGTCCTGACGCCTCCCGCGAGGGCCGCCCTGTTCCTCGTGGCCACGGTCTCCCCCGGCGGGGAGGGAGCCGTGCGCGAGACGCTGGGCGATCTGGCCGCGCTCCAGCGCTCCGTCGCGTTCCGCTCACCCGACGACAACCTGGGCTGCCTCGCCGGGGTCGGCTCGATGGCCTGGGACCGGCTGTTCTCGGGCCCGCGCCCGCGCGAGCTGCACCCCTTCCAGGCGCTCGCCGGGCCGCGCCACATGGCCCCGGCGACCCCCGGTGACCTGCTGTTCCATCTGCGGGCGCGGCGCATGGACCTCTGCTTCGAGCTGGCCCGTCTGATCGTCGGGCGGCTCGGGGCGGCCGTCCGGGTGGTCGACGAGGTGCACGGCTTCACCTACTTCGACGAGCGGGACCTGCTCGGCTTCGTCGACGGCACGGAGAACCCGACGGGCCCGGACGCCGACGCGGCCGTCCTGATCGGCGACGAGGACCCGCCGTTCACGGGCGGCTCGTACGTCATCGTGCAGAAGTACCTGCACGACATGGCGGCCTGGGAGGCGCTCGGCGCGGACGAGCAGGAGAAGGTCATCGGGCGCACCAAGTCCACCAATGTGGAGCTGCCCGACGACGTGAAGCCGTCGAACTCGCACGTCGCGCTGAACACGATCGTGGACGAGGACGGCACCGAGCGGAAGATCGTGCGCGAGAACATGCCGTTCGGAACGCTCGGCGACGGCGAGTTCGGCACGTACTTCATCGGCTACGCGCGCACGCCGGACGTCACCGAGCGGATGCTGCGCAACATGTTCCTCGGCGACCCGCCGGGCAACCACGACCGCATCCTCGACTTCTCCACGGCGGTGACCGGCGGCCTGTTCCACGTGCCGAGCGCCGCGTTCCTCGACGACCTGCCCGACCCGCCGCCCGCGCCCTCCCCCGGAGCGGGCGGTTCGCTGGGCATCGGCAGCCTCAAAGGAGCCTGAGCACCATGACGACGAACCTGCACCGGGAACTCGCGCCGATCACGCCCGCCGCCTGGGCCGAGATCGAGGAGGAGGCGCGGCGCACGTTCCAGCGCCATGTGGCGGGGCGCCGCGTCGTGGACGTGACCGGCCCTGAGGGGCCCGAGCTGGCGGCCGTGGGCACCGGGCACCTGGCCGACGTCACCCCGCCGACGCCGGGCGTGTCGGCGCGGCTGCGCGGGGTGCGGCCGCTGGTGGAGCTGCGGGCGCCGTTCACGGTGAGCCGGGCCGCGGTGGACGACGTGGAGCGCGGCTCACGGGACTCCGACTGGCAGCCGGTGAAGGACGCGGCGCGGGCCATGGCGTTCGCCGAGGACCAGGCCGTCTTCGACGGGTACGCGGCGGCCGGCATCCAGGGCCTGCGCGAGCGCACCTCGAACCCGGTGCTGAGCCTGCCGGCCGAGCCGCGCGACTACCCCGACACCATCAGCCGGGCGCTGACCGCGCTGCGCCTCGCGGGCGTCGACGGGCCGTACACGCTGCTGCTCGGCGCCGACGCGTACACGGCCGTCAGCGAGACCTCCGACCACGGCTACCCCGTCGCCAACCACCTCCGGCGCATCCTCGACGGCGAGCTGATCTGGGCGCCCGCGCTCGACGGGGCGTTCGTCCTGTCCACGCGCGGCGGCGACTTCGAGCTGCGGCTCGGCGAGGATCTGGCGATCGGCTACACGGCGCACGACGCGACCGGGATCGAGCTGTACTTCCATCAGACGCTGACGTTCCTGCCGTACACCGACGAGGCGGTCGTCGCGCTCAAGGCATGACGCGGCGGGGGCGCGTTTTCCGGTCGCGCCGGCGCCGTGATCCGGCCGCGCGCGTAAGGGCCGGGCGGGCGGCGCGGGCGCGGGCGGGCCGTGCGAGCTGAGGGAACGCGGTGCGGTCCGCACGCGTACGAAAAGGCCCGGCCAGTTCCGGGCCGCGGAGAACTGGCCGGTCTTCCCGTCGACCAGATAGATGCCCGAGGCATCCAATTGGGAAAGGAGCGCGGAACCTCCCGCTCCACCTGACCGACCCTGCGAGGCGATCCGATCCATGCCCGAGTCCACGACGGAACCGGCCCGCCACACCCCCACCGCGACCACCTCCACCATGACCACCCCCTCCCCCGGACCGGCCCCCGAGGAGGTCCGCTTCCCGCAGGACCGGGGCTGCCCCTACCAGCCGCCCGCCGGGTACGCGCCGCTGCGCTCCGGCCGGCCGCTCCAGCGCGTCACGCTGTTCGACGGGCGCCGCGTCCATCTCGTCACCGGACACGCGCTCGCCCGGACGCTGCTCGCCGACCCGCGCCTGTCCAGCGACCGGAAGCGGCCCGACTTCCCCGCGCCGACCGAGCGCATCGCCCGCGCCGCCGCCCGCAAGGTCGCGCTGCTCGGCGAGGACGACCCCGAGCACAACGCCCAGCGCAGGCTGCTCATCCCGAGCTTCTCCGTGAAGCGGATCGCCGCGCTGCGGCCGGGCGTCCAGCGGACCGTGGACGCCCTCCTCGAAGCCGTCGAGCGCGAGGGGCCGCCCGCCGAGCTGGTCGGCTCGTTCGCGCTGCCCGTGCCGTCCATGGTCATCTGCTCCCTGCTCGGCGTGCCCTACGCCGACCACGAGTTCTTCGAGGGCTGCTCGCGCCGCCTGCTGCGCGGACCGCGCGCCGAGGACGTCGAAGAGGCCCGCCTCGCGCTGGAGGGCTACCTCGGTGACCTGATCGACCGCAAGCGCGCCGACCCGGGCGAGGGCCTGCTCGACGAGCTGATCCACCGCGACACCCCCGGCGGCCCGCTGACCCGCGAGCAGCTCGTCGCCTTCGCGGTGATCCTGCTGGTCGCGGGGCACGAGACGACCGCGAACATGATCTCGCTCGGTACGTTCACGCTGCTGCGCCACCCCGACCGGCTCGCGGCGCTGCGCGCGGGAGAGACGACCACGGCGAACGTCGTGGAGGAGCTGCTGCGCTATCTGTCCATCGCGGACGGCCTGTTCCGGGTCGCCGACGCCGACATCGAGGCCGACGGGGTGACGATCCGGGCCGGTGAGGGCGTCGCGTTCTCCACGGCGCTGATCAACCGGGACCCGGCCGCGTTCCCGGAGCCGGACGCCCTCGACTGGGACCGGTCCGCGCGCCACCACGTGGCGTTCGGCTTCGGCGTCCACCAGTGCCTGGGCCAGAACCTGGCGCGGGCCGAGCTGGACATCGCGCTGACCTCGCTGTTCGCCCGCTTCCCCGGGCTGCGGCTCGCGGCGCCCGCCGAGGAGATCCCGTTCAAGCCGGGCGACACGATCCAGGGCATGCTCGAACTGCCCGTCGCCTGGTGACCCGCCATCCGTGAACTGCCCGCAGGAGGAACCGTGCGGATCGAGATCGACAAGGACCGCTGTGTCGGCGCCGGGATGTGCGCGCTGACCGCGCCGGACGTCTTCACGCAGGACGACGACGGGTTCAGCGAGCTGCTGCCCGGCCACGAGGACGCGGCCGGGCGGCAGCCCATGGTGAGGGAGGCGGTACGGGCCTGCCCGGTGGGCGCGGTGTCCGTCACCGGCGACTGAGCCGCCGGCTCACGCGTGCGGCACCACCGCGACCGGGCACGGCGCGTGGTGCAGCACGGCGTGGGCGACCGAGCCGATGCGGGCGCCGACGGCGGTGCGCCGGGCGCGGCGCCCGACGACGAGGAGCTGGGCCTCGGGCGCGACGGACAGCAGGACCTGCCCGGCGCTGCCGATCTCGACGTGTTCGACGACGTCCACCTCGGGGAAGCGGTCCCGCCACGGCGCGAGCGCGTCGCCGAGCGCCTTCCTCTCGTACGGCTCCAGGCCGCCCGACTCATCGAGGAGTTGCAGGGAGGCCGGGCTGTAGGCGAAGACCGGCGGCAGGCTCCAGGCGCGGACCGCCCGCACCCGCGCGCCGCGCGCGGACGCCGTACGGAACGCGAACTCCAGGGCGCCCGCGCTGTCCTCGGGGTCGCCCTCCTGGCCGACGACGACATCGCGCCCCGCGGCCTCGGCGCTCGCCGCGTCGTCGGAGCGGACGAGGACGACGGGCCGCTCGGCCTGCGCGATGACCTGCTGCCCGACCGAGCCGAGCAGGAAGCCGACGAGCGGGCCGTGGCCGCGCGAGCCGAGCGCGAGGAGTTCGGCATCCTCGGTGAGCGCGCTCAGCGTCCGGGCCGCGCCCTCCTCCAGGACGTCCGCGGTGATGGGGAGCCCCGGGTGGCGTGCGGCGAGCCGCTGCTCGGTCTCACTCAGCAGGTCGCGCGCCCAGCGCAGTTGGGCGTCCTCCTCGGCGAGCGCCGCGAGCGCGTCGGGCAGCGGCTGCCCCACGTGCACCAGGCGCAGCGGCAGGTCGCGCCGCACCGCCTCGCGGGCCGCCCACGCGGCGGCCGCCGCGCTCTCGTCCGATCCGTCGACCCCCGCGGTGATCGGCCTGCTCATCGCTCCGCCTCTCGTCATGGCGCACCTGTCCGTCGTACTCGATCTTGCCCTATCGGGCGGTCCTGCCCGCGGTGGCCTTGTCCTTCGCGGGGCGCAGGAAGGCGGACCAGCCGCCCGCGGGACGCTCCCCCACGCCGAGTTCGCGCAGTCGGGCGAGGACGGCGGGGTCCTGCGCGTCGAGCCAGTCGACGAACTGCCTGAAGGACACCAGGCGCACGTCCGGCTTGTCCGCGATGTGCTTGAGGGCGGCCTCGACGGCGTCCATGTAGATGCCGCCGTTCCACTCCTCGAAGTGGTTGCCGATGAAGAAGGGCACCCGGTTCGTCTCGTAGGCGCGGTGGAACCCGGCGAGGTAGGACTCGGTGGCCTGGCGGCGCCAGCCGGGGTAGTTGTGGGCGGGGGCGCGGGTGGTGTTGCGCGACTGGTTGGCGAGGATGTTGTAGTCCATCGACAGGACCTCGAAGCGGTGCCCGGGGAAGGGGATGCCCTGGAGCGGCAGGTCCCAGACGCCGTGGCGCTTGTCGGGCCAGCGCTGGACGCCGCCGGGCGAGGAGGCGTCGTAGCGCCAGCCGAGTTCGCGGGCGACGGGCAGCAGGTTGTCCTGGCCGAGGAGGCAGGGGGTGCGGCCGCCGATGAGTTCCTTGTCGTAGTCGAAGGGCAGGGCGGGGTGGTCGTGCCAGCCGGTGTTGGTGCGCCAGGTCTTGACGAACGTGCGGGCCTGCTCGATCTCGCTGCGCCACTGGGCCGGGGTCCAGCGGGCGACGGAGCCGGAGCCGGAGCAGAAGTGGCCGTTGAAGTGCGTGCCGATCTCGTGCCCGTCGTTCCACGCCTGGTGGACGTAGGTCAGGGTCTCCTTGACGTGGGCGTCGGTGAGGTAGCCGATGTCGGAGGCGCCGACGGGGTTGTTGGGCGGGTCGTACAGGCGCTTCTTCGACTCCGGCAGGAGGTAGATGCCGGACAGGAAGAACGTCATATGGGCGCCGTGCTGCCGGGCGAGTTCGAGGAAGCGCGGGAAGAGGCCGTTGCCGACCTCGCCGGCGCCGTCCCAGGAGAACACGACGAACTGCGGGGGCTTCTGCCCCGGTTCGAGGCGGACGGGCGCGGCGGGCTGGCGCGGCTGCTTGCCGGTGTACGAGGTGGAGCCGTCGCCGATGAGGCGGGGCGCCGCCTGCCGGGGGCGGGCCGCGTGATCGGGGCGGCGGCCTGGCCCCGCGGGCGGCTGGTCCTCGTGGGGGGTGCCGCCGCATCCGGCGACCGTGGCGGCGGCGGCTCCGAGGCCGAGACCGAGGCCCAGCCGGGCCGCGCCTCTGCGGCTGATTCCACTCATGGGCATCCCAACCCGCGCCCGGCGGGGGCGCGTCGCGCGTCCCCCCGCCTACGGACACTGACCCGGGCACCGTAGAGCCGATAAACGGACAAATCGGGCATTTACCGGGGTGGGGCGGCGTGGCGCGCGGCGTTCGGGTGGCACCCCCCGGGCCGGACTCGCGGGCCGCCCACTCGACATCGGGGTCCTCGCGCGCGTCCGGCCGGGCGGGGCGGCGCCGGTTCGTCCGCGATGTCCGCCATGCCCGCCATGGCCGTCATGGCCGTCGTATCGGTGACGTACCTTCCCAACTCGCTTGCATGAGCGCCCTCTTCGGGGGTATCCGCCGGTACACCATGATGGAGCACGGAAACGCGCAGCTCGGCGCGGGAGGGACGGTGGACCCCACCATGAGCGGGACGGACGTCAAGGCGGCCACGGCGCGGGCCACGGTGAGTGGGCCGGCTCCGCACGACATACCGGACCCGAGCCGGGTGGCACCCCGGGACGCGCGGGACCTGTCCCGGCACTTCTTCCGGCGGCTCGCGGAACTGGAGGAGGGTACCGAGGAGTACCAGTACACCCGCAACACCCTCATCGAGATGAACATGTCGCTCGTGCGGTTCGCGGCGGGACGCTTCCGCAACCGCGCCGACGACATGGAGGACATCGTCCAGGTCGGCATGATCGGGCTCATCAAGGCGATCGACCGGTTCGAGATCTCGCGCGAGGTCGAGTTCACGACGTTCGTGCTGCCGTACATCACGGGTGAGATCAAGCGCTTCTTCCGCGACACCACGTGGGCGGTGCACGTGCCGCGCCGGCTCCAGGAGCTGCGCATCGAGCTGGCCAAGGCGCGCGAGGAGCTGTGCACGCGGCTCGACCGCCGGCCGACCACCGCCGAGCTGGCGGCGCTGATGGATCTGTCGGAGCCGGAGGTCGTGCAGGCGCAGCTCGCGTCGAACGGCTACACGTCGGCGTCCCTGGACGCGGCGCTGACCGGCGACGGCGAGGAGGGCGAGTCGGTGCTCGCCGACTTCATCGGGGTCGAGGACGAGGCGATGGAGCTGGTGGAGGACTTCCACGCGCTGGCCCCGCTGGTGGCGGAGCTGCCCGAGCGGGATCGCAGGCTGCTGCATCTGCGGTTCGTGGAGGAGCTGACGCAGGCCGAGATCGGCCAGCGGCTCGGCTGCTCGCAGATGCACGTCTCCCGGCTGATCAAGCAGCTCGTGGCCCGGCTGCGGACGGGGATGCTGGCCGACACGCTCTGAGCGTCCGCCCCGGACCTCCCGGCCGCCCGCGTGCGTCGCGTACGCGTCAGGCGACCGGGAGGCTCAGGACGGCACGCACGCGCTTGCCGACCGGTATCCGTTCCACGGTGACGTCGGCGAGCGCGTCCACGATCTCCAGTCCGTGGCCGCCGACGCGCGCCGGGTCCCTCGGATAGCGCAGTGGGACCGTCCCGCTGCTGTCGTACACGGACACGGTGATGCTGCGCGTCGTGCCCTCCAGCTCCAGGACGTACGGGCCGAGGCTGTGCCGGTCCGCGTTGGTGACGAGTTCGCTGACGACCAGCAGGACCTCGCCGTCGGTCCTGCGGTCGACGTCGACGCACCACTCCTGCCGCAGTTGCGTCAAGAACGCCTCGGCGAACTCGCGGGCGTGCGCGATACAGCCCTCCTCGCCGGAGTAGTGCGTCACCCGTCGCAGCGGCTCGACGGGTGTGTCGAAGCCAGTTGGGATCACAGTCCCGTCCAAGTAATCGGTCATACGCGTCTCTCCCACTGGGCGCCCACCTGCGCTGGGGCCCGCAGGCAGCTGATACCCCGAAGGACGCGGACCAGTCCTGCTGATCCCGTCGTGCTGATGCGGGAGCGGCTCGCGGGGCACACGGTGGAAGGAGCGGGGCGACAACGCCCTGGTGGAGGAGGTGTCATGAGCGGCGAGGACGAGGCGCGGCAGCGCGTTCTGGTGACCGGGGCGAGCGGCTACATCGGCGGCCGGCTGGTCCCCGGGCTGCTGGCGGCGGGGTACCGGGTGCGGTGCCTGGCCCGTACCCCGGGCAAGCTGCGGGACCACCCGTGGGCGGGCGAGGTGGAGACGGTGCGCGGGGACGTGACGGACGCCGACTCGCTGGCGGCGGCGCTGCGGGACGTCGACGTGGCGTACTACCTGGTCCACGCGCTCGGCACTGGCAAGGACTTCGAGCACACCGACCGGGCGGCGGCGCTGACCTTCGCCGAGCAGGCACGGATCGCCGGGGTACGGCGGATCGTCTACCTGGGCGGCCTGACACCGGCGGACGTGCCCGAGCAGGAGCTGTCGCCGCATCTGCGCTCGCGGGCCGAGGTCGGCCGGATCCTGCTGGCGAGCGGGGTGCCGACGACGGTGCTGCGGGCGGCGGTGATCATCGGCTCGGGCTCGGCGTCGTTCGAGATGCTGCGCTATCTGACGGAGCGGCTGCCGGTGATGGTGACGCCGAGCTGGGTGCGGACCCGGATCCAGCCGGTGGCGGTGCGCGATGTGCTGCGGGCGCTGGTGGCGAGCGCGTCGATGCCGGACGACGTCTCCCGCACGTTCGACGTGGGCGGCCCGGACGTCCTCACGTACCGGGACATGATGGTGCGCTACGCGCGCGTGGCCGGGCTGCCCAAGCGGCTGGTGCTCGGGGTGCCGATGCTGAGCCCGGGCCTGTCGAGCCACTGGGTGGGGCTCGTGACGCCGGTGCCCGCGTCGATCGCCCGCCCGCTGACGGAGTCGCTGCGGCACGAGGTGGTCTGCCACGAGCACGACATCGACCGGTGGGTGACCGACCCGCCGGCCGCGCCGACCGGCTTCGACGAGGCGCTGCGGCTCGCGCTGCGCCGGGTGCAGGAGGCGAAGGTCGCCACGCGCTGGTCGTCGGCGGCGCTGCCGGGCGTGCCGAGCGACCCGCTGCCGACGGACCCGGACTGGGCGGGCGGCAGCCTGTACCGGGACGAGCGCGAGACCGTCGTGGACGCGCCGCCCGAGCGGCTGTGGGAGGTCGTGGAGGGGATCGGCGGGGAGAACGGCTGGTACTCGTTCCCGATGGCGTGGGCGGTGCGCGGCTGGCTGGACCGGCTGGTCGGCGGGGTGGGCCTGCGCCGGGGCCGCCGGGACGCGGCCCGGCTGCGGGCGGGCGACTCGCTGGACTTCTGGCGGGTGGAGGAGATCGAGCCGGGCCGGCTGCTGCGGCTGCGCGCGGAGATGCGGGTGCCGGGGCTCGCGTGGCTGGAGCTGCGGGTGGAGCCGGCGGGGCCGGGCCGCTCCCGCTACCGGCAGCGGGCGCTGTTCCATCCCCACGGGCTGGCCGGGCAGGTCTACTGGTGGAGCGTGGCGCCGTTCCACGCGGCGGTGTTCGGCGGCATGGCCCGCAACATCGCCTCGGCGGCCCTGCGCGCGGGCGACGACGCCGGCGGGCCCGCGGTGCATCCGCGCGGGGCGCGGGCCGCGAAGGAGTGACGGGGGCCGCCGTACGCCCCAGGACACACCGGACGGCGGCCCCCGCCCGCCCCTCCCCCGAGCCCTGTTCCCGCCGCACCTCCCAGGAGCCGCACGTGCCCTCCCGTACCTCCGCCTCCGCCGCTCCCGCCGCACCCGAGCGGGTCCGTGTCGTGCTGTTCACCTCCGATCTGCGCGTGCACGACCATCCGCCGCTGCGGGCCGCCGCCGACGCCTCCGACGCCGTCGTCCCGCTGTTCGTACGGGACGAGGGGATCGCCGCCGCCGGGTTCCGCACCCCGAACCGGGAGGCGTTCCTCGCGGACTGCCTGCGCGATCTGGACGCGGGGCTGCGGGAGCGCGGCGGGCGGCTCGTGGTGCGTACGGGGGCCGTGGTGGAGGAGGTGCTGAAGGTCGTCGCCGAGACCGGCGCCCAGGCCGTGCACCTCAGCGCGGGCGTGAGCGCCTACGCGCGCGGCCGGGAGGACGGGCTGCGGGCGGCGCTGGAGGACGCCGGGTGCGCCCTGGTGGTGCACGACGCGGTGCTGACGTGCGTGCCGCCGGGCGCGGCCGTGCCCTCGGGCCGCGACCACTTCGCCGTGTTCACGCCCTACCACCGGCGGTGGGCCGCGCACGGCACGCGGGCGGTGCTGCGGGCGCCGCACGCGCTGCGCGTGCCGGACGGCGTGGGCTCGGAGCCCCTGCCCGCGCGGGAGGAGGTGAGCGGGACCTCGCCGGGGCTCGCGTCGGGCGGTGAGCGGGAGGGCCGGGCGCGGCTCACAGCATGGCTGCGCTCGGGTGTCGACCGCTACGAGGAACTCCACGACGATCTCGCGGGCGACGCCACCTCCCGCCTCTCCCCCTATCTGCACTTCGGGGCGGTGAGCCCGGTGGAGGCCGTCTCGCGGGCGCGGGCCGCGGGCGGCCCCGGCGCGGAGGCGTTCGTACGGCAGCTCGCCTGGCGGGACTTCCACCATCAGGTCCTCGCCGCGCGCCCGGCCGCCGCCCACGCCGACTACCGCTCGCAGCGCGACCGCTGGCGTACGGAGGCGACGGCGGGCGCGGAGATCGAGGCGTGGCGGGAGGGGCGCACGGGCTATCCGGTGGTGGACGCGGCGATGCGCCAGTTGCGCCACGAGGGCTGGATGCACAACCGGGGGCGGCTGCTGACGGCGAGTTTCCTCACGAAGACGCTGTACGTCGACTGGCGGATCGGCGCCCGGCACTTCCTGGAGCTGCTGGTGGACGGCGACCTGGCGAACAACCAGTTGAACTGGCAGTGGATGGCGGGCACGGGCACCGACAGCCGCCCCAACCGCGTCCTCAACCCGCTGGCGCAGGCCAAGCGGTACGACCCGGACGGCGCGTACGTCCGGCGCTGGGTGCCGGAGCTGGCCGGGGTGGCGGGCGGGGCGGTGCACGAGCCGTGGAAGGTGAAGGGCCTGGACCGGGCGGCCCTCGACTACCCGGAGCCGCTGCTCGACCTGGCCGAAGGACTCGACCGGTTCAAGCGGGCGCGCGGGCTGCGCTGAGTACGGGGGCGAGCGCCCCGGGGGGGGCGGGCTTGGGCGGGACGCCCGTCGCCGGGCCCCCACGGGCACACGGGCGCGGCCCCGGCTAGTGTTTGTGATCATGAATGCCCCTTCCGTCCAGATCCGTGAGCTTCCCGAATCCGATCTCGACCGGGCCCTCGCGCTCGCTTACCTCGTCTTCCACGAGAAACCCGAGGAGGCGGTCCGCGCCCGGCACCGCGCGCTGCTGACCGGCACCTCCCGTATCGGCGCGTACGACGGCGGTGACCTGGTGGGCTTCGCCGCCGCCCTGCCGTTCACCCTTTCGGTGCCGGGCGGCGCCGAACTGCCGTGTCCCGGGCTGACGTTCGTGTCGGTGGCGCCGACGCACCGCAGGCGCGGGGTGCTGTCGGGGATGATCGCCGAGCTGTTCTCCCGGTGCGCGGCGCAGGGCGCGCCGCTCGTGGCGCTGTGGGCGTCGGAGGCGTCGATCTACGGCCGGTTCGGGTTCGGGCCCGGCACGTACGGGGCGACCGTGGAGATCGACTCGCGGCGCCCGCTGGCCCTGCGGATCGCGCCCGACTCCCGCCCGCTGCGCCTGGTCGACGCGGCGGACGCGCCCGCGCTGCTCGCCCCGTACTTCGAGAGCACGCGCGCGAGGCGGGCCGGGCGGCAGGCCCGTACCGAGGACTGGTGGCGCGAGGAGTGGCTGACCGAGAAGGACGAGGACGACGAGGCGCTGTCGCCGCCCCGCGTCGTCGTGCTCGGCGATCCGGTCGCCGGGTACGCGCTGTACCGCACGAAGTCGGGCGACGAGGACGCGAACACGCCGGGCGTGGTGCGCGTGGACGACCTGGAGGCGGACACCGCCGAGGGCGCGGCGGCGCTGTGGAGCTATCTGACGGCGATCGACCTGACCGGCAAGGTGCGTGCGTGGGGCCGGCCGCTGGACGATCCGCTGCTGTTGTTCGCGGCGGACCGCGACCAGGTCAGGGTGACGGAGTCGTATCCGTCGCTGTGGGTGCGCCTGGTGGACGTACGGGCGGCCTTCGCGGCGCGGACCTGGGCGGCGCCGGTGGACGTGGTGCTGGCCGTACGGGACGCGGGGGTCCCCGCGAACGACGGCTCGTTCCGGCTGATCGCGTCGCCGGACGGCTTCTCGTACGCGCCGACGGAGGACGCGCCCGACCTGTCCGTCGAGGCCCGTGACCTGGCGACGGTGTACATGGGCGCGACGCGGATGGGGGCGCTGGTGCGGGCGGGGCTCGCGGCCGAGCACACGCCGAACGCGGCGGCGATGCTCGACGCGGCGCTGGCCACGGATCTGCTGCCGCACACGGTCGACGGCTTCTGACGGGGGGCGGCCGGGCGCGTGCGCCGGCATGGCCAGAACCGCAGCCTGCCGCCTGCCGCCTGCCGCCTGCCGCCTGCCGCCGAGTGTCGGGCGCTGAGTGTGTGCGCCCGCTGAGGCTCCCGCGCCCGCTTCGCTCCCGCGCCCCTCAGGCGTAGAGCGGGGCGGGCGCGGCCGTGTGGGGCAGCGTGCGGGCCATGCGCAGGGCGTCCACGGACTCGGCGAGCAGTTCGTACTCGGTGGTGTCGTCGCGGGTGGCGACCCGGACGAGCATGCCGCCCGCGAGCTGTTCCGCGACCCGCTCCTGCTGGGCGTCGTCGGCGCACCAGGCCCGCAGCAGCGCGGGCACGTCCGGGGCGTCGCCCGCGACCGGCATCAGGGCGCCCTCGGGCAGATGCGCGAGCCCCGGGCGCGGGTCGAGGCGTTCGGCGATCCAGGTGGCGCGGTCGCGCAGCCACCACAGGGCCAGCGGCAGGGTGGGGGCGCGGTAGGTGCCGAGCGGAACGCCCACGCGCCGACCGCCGCAGATTCCGTACGCGGTGACGTGGCACAGGAATTCGTCGTGCACGATCTCCCCCACTACCCGGCATTGCCCGGCGCCTTTGCGGGGCGTCCGGTCGGCAATTGATCAGCGTTCGGCGAGGACAGGGAGAACGATCAAGGGAATTGCCCGGCGGTGCGCCGCCCTCGAACAATGTTCAACCGTCTCATCCGTCGAGTATCGGCACTCCGCACGCGGTGTCACCACGGTTTTCACGCCAGTCTCCTGGCATATTCCGTGTTCCCGTTGGCCGAAATACGCACGGTGGACAAGACTGCTGCCCATGCGCTCACATGACGTACTGATCGAAGGTTACGGACGTATTCGAGAAGTGGTGCACGCGGTCGTCGACGGGCTTTCCGTGGATGATCTCCATGCCCGCCCGACAGAGGACGCCAATTCGATCGCCTGGCTCGTCTGGCACCTCACGCGCGTGCAGGACGACCATGTCGCGGACGCGGCGGGGCACGGGCAGGTGTGGCACGAGGACGGCTGGGCGGCGCGGTTCGCGCTGCCGCTCGCGGAGTCGGACACCGGCTACGGGCACACCCCGGAGCAGGCCGGGCAGGTCAGGGTCGGCTCAGGCGAGCTGCTGACCGGGTACTACGACGGCGTGCACGCGCGGTCGCTGGAGTTCCTGCGGGGCCTCGACGACGGGGCGCTCGACCGGGTGGTCGACGAGAACTGGACACCTGCAGTGACCCTCGGGGTGCGGCTGGTGAGCGTCCTCGCGGACGACCTCCAGCACGCGGGCCAGGCGGCGTATCTGCGCGGACTGCTCTGAGGCGCGGCGTCCCGGATCAGGCGAGCCTTTCCGCCAGGCGGACGGTGACCGTGTCGCCGGCCTCCTTGCCGATGGCGCGGCGCACGTCGACTTTCACCGGGAGTTTGTGGCGGCCGTCGCCGAGGGCCATGAACGAGCTGCGGAAGGGCACACCGTCGATCGTGCCGCGCACCTTCACGAGCCCGCGCGTGCCGAAGAACTCCGCGGCGCGCGGCCAGACGACATAGGTCCAGCCGCCCGGGTTCGGGCTTTTCTCCAGGACGGCGCTGAACTCCTCGTTCAGCGCCGTCCCCGTGTGGGGGCGAGTGGACATGACGGCCTCCGGGGGCGTGACGCGGGTCGGGGCCGGGGCCCCGCTCATGGGGGCAGACCGGGCGAACCGGCAGAACTCATCGGCGGCCGGTCGCCGTCCGGCCGGCCGACGGGTTCTCGCCGTGCCAGAGGTCTTGACAACGCGATTGGTCTGGACCAGCTTTGGCGCACAACAGCGGTGGCCACCGTCGTTCGGATCCGTCCCCCACCTCTTCCCCCGGAGGCATCCCCGTGGACCGTTCACGTCATCGCAGACCGGCAGTCCGGCGACGGCTCGCCACCGCCCTCGCCACCGGCGCGGCCGCGGCGCTCGGCGTCACCGCGCTCGCCGCTCCCGCGCAGGCCGCCGACATCAACGTCGCCAAGAACGCCGGGTTCGAGTCGGACCTCAGCAACTGGACCTGCGCCGCCGGCAGCGGCGCCATCGTCTCCTCCCCCGTCCACGGCGGCGCCAAGGCGCTCAAGGCCACCCCAGCGGGCCAGGACACCGCGCAGTGCAGCCAGATCGTCTCCGTGAAGCCCAACTCGACGTACAAGCTGAGCAGTTGGGTGCAGGGCAGCTATGTGTACCTGGGTGCGAGCGGCACCGGGACGACGGACGTGTCGACGTGGACGCCGGGCGCGTCCTCCTGGCAGCAGCTCTCGACGAGCTTCACGACCGGCCCGAACACGACGTCGGTGACGGTCTACACGCACGGCTGGTACGGGCAGGGCGCCTACTACGTGGACGACGTGTCCGTCCTCGGGCCCGACGGGGGCGGCGGCAGCGACCCGGTCGTCGTGCCCGCGGTGCCCGCGGGTCTCGCGGCGGGGGCGACGACCTCCTCGTCCGTGGACCTGTCGTGGACGCCGGTGTCGAACGCGACGGGCTACAACGTCTACCGGGACGGCACGAAGGTCGCCTCGGTGAGCGGCGCCTCCACGACGGTGAGCGGACTGAGCGCCGACACCTCGTACGGGTTCCAGGTCAGCGCGGTCAACGCGGCGGGTGAGTCGGCCCGCTCGGCGACCGTGACCGCCCGCACCGCTCCTTCGGGCGGCGGGAACCCCGGCGGCGGCGGCTCGGTGCCCAAGCACGCGGTGACCGGGTACTGGCAGAACTTCGACAACGGCGCGACCGTGCAGAAGCTGCGGGACGTGCCCGCGCAGTACGACATCATCGCGGTGTCCTTCGCGGACGCCACGACGACGCCGGGCGCGATCTCCTTCACGCTCGACCCGGCGGTCGGCTACGCATCGGCGGCCGACTTCAAGGCGGACATCGCGGCGAAGCACGCGGCGGGCAAGTCCGTGGTGCTCTCGGTGGGCGGTGAGAAGGGCAGCATCTCCGTCAACAGCGACGCCTCCGCGACCGCGTTCGCCACCAGCGCGTACGCGCTCATGCAGGAGTACGGCTTCGACGGTGTCGACATCGACCTGGAGAACGGCCTCAACTCGACGTACATGACGAAGGCGCTGCGCCAGCTCGCGGCGAAGGCGGGCTCGAAGCTGGTGCTGACGATGGCGCCGCAGACCATCGACATGCAGTCGACGTCGGCCGAGTACTTCAAGACGGCGCTGAACGTGAAGGACATCCTGACCGTCGTCAACACCCAGTACTACAACAGCGGTTCGATGCTGGGCTGTGACGGCAAGGTCTACAGCCAGGGTTCGGTCGACTTCCTCACCGCGCTCGCCTGCATTCAGCTGGAGGGCGGTCTCGACCCGTCGCAGGTCGGGCTCGGCGTCCCGGCGTCCACGCGCGGCGCGGGCAGCGGTTACGTCGCCCCGTCCGTGGTGAACAACGCGCTGGACTGCCTGACGCGGGGCACCTCCTGCGGCACGTTCAAGCCCGCGAAGACCTACCCGGGGCTGCGCGGCGCCATGACGTGGTCGACGAACTGGGACGCGACCGCGGGCAACGCGTGGTCGAACACGGTCGGCCCGAAGGTCCACTCCCTGCCGTAGGGCCTACGGTCACGGCGCCCCGTCGGTGTTCCTCCCGGCGGGGCGCCGCGCCGTGTGCGGGGGTCAGCCCGCGAGGAAGAGCATCGTGCCGTCGGGTCCGGTGACCTCCACGCGGGCGCCGTGCTCGACGGTGCGGCTGACGGTGCAGTACTTCTCGTGCGTGAGGCGGATGCCGCGCTCCAGCGTCCCGTCGCTCTCGGCGGCGCCCTCGGGCAGGGGCAGCTCGTACGAGACGCGGATCGCGCCGACGCGCCCGTCGTCCTCGGGCCGGGACACAGACTCGACGACGATGCGCAGGTCGTCGTGGTCGACGGTGCGGGCGGTGCGGTCCACGACGAGGCCGCCGCAGCCGCCGAACGCGGCGAGCAGCAGTTCGACGGGGGTGAAGGAGGGCTGGGACCCGGCGGCGTCGGCGGGGGCGATACGGACCTCGGCGCCCCGGTCGTTGCGGGCGGTCCAGTCCCGGTCGCCGTTGCGGACGGTTTCGATGCGGTAGTCGGCCATGGCGGAACGGTAACCAGGCGCGGGCGGCGCGCCGCGCAGGCCGCACCGCCGTCGCGTGTCCGGCGCCCGTCCCCCGGCGCGCCCGCCGGTCACCGCTCGGGCAACGGCTCGCCGCAGCGGGCGCAGTAGCGGGCGTCGGCTTCCTCGCTGACCCGGTCGCAGGCGGCGCACACGCGCGGCAGCAGACAGGGCGCCTCGCCGCCCTCGGCCGGTGCGGCGCGTACGGCGGCGGGGGCGCGGCCGATGGTCATGCCGGGGCGCCTGCGGTGGGCGGTGAGATAGGCGAGCCCGCCCTCGCCGGCGCTGACGGCGCGCTGCTGACCGCGCGGCAGGAAGACGAGGGTGCCGGGCGCGAGGCGCGTCTCGGCGCCCGCAAGTCGCAGGGTGCCGGCGCCCTCCACGACGACGAGCAGGACGTCGAGGTCGTGCTCGGTGTACGGCTCGCCGCAGGTGCCGGGGCGCAGCCGGACGAGGTTCGCGTCGAGCTGGCGGGCGGCCCCACCGAGCCGCCACAGGGCACCGGCCGCGCCGGGCGCCGCCGCGTGCAGCACGTCCGCGAGCAGGACTTGGGCAGCGGGCATGGCGATCACACCTCCGATTCAGCTTCAGTTCGTGCGCAGCCTACGCATCCCCCGACGGGGCCCGGGGCGGGAGTCGTGGAGGGCGCCGAGCAGCTCCCGTACGACGGGCGACCCACTCCACTAAAGGAACCGGGGTTCCTTTACGGGCCGCGCCCTGCTACGGTCGCCGTACGCCTTAATGGAACTGGCGCCCCTTTTGGCGGGGCGGGTCGTGGGGCGCTCACGGTGAGGGGATCGACATGGAGTACCGGCAGTTGGGGGCGTCCGGGCTGAAGGTGCCGGCGCTGAGTTTCGGGGCCGGGACGTTCGGCGGGCGCGGGCCGCTGTTCTCGGAGTGGGGCTCGGCCGGCGTCGAGGAGGCACGCCGGATGGTGGACATGAGCCTGGACGCGGGGGTGACCCTCTTCGACACCGCCGACGTCTACTCGGACGGGGCGTCGGAGGAGGTGCTGGGCGCGGCACTCAAGGGGCGCAGGGACCGGGCGCTGATCTCCACCAAGGCGGCCCTGCCCACCGGCGAGGACCCGGGCGACGCGGGCGTCTCGCGCTCCCGCCTGATCCGGTCCGTCGAGGCCGCGCTGCGCCGCCTGGACACGGACCACATCGACCTCTTCCAGTTGCACGCGTACGACGCGTCCACCCCCGTCGAGGAGGTCGTCGGCACGCTGGACGACCTGGTGCGGGCGGGCAAGATCCGCTACACGGGCGTCTCCAACTACGCGGGCTGGCAGCTCATGAAGGGGCTCGCCGAGGCGGACCGGCACGGGCGGACACGGTTCACCGCGCACCAGGTGTACTACTCGCTGGCCGGCCGGGACTACGAGTGGGAGCTGATGCCGCTCGCCGCCGACCAGGGCGTCGGCGCCCTGGTGTGGAGTCCGCTGGGATGGGGGCGGCTGACCGGCCGCGTCCGGCGCGGGCAGCCGCTGCCCGCCGGAAGCCGGCTGCACCGCACGGCACGGTTCGGGCCGCCGATCGAGGACGAGCACCTGTACCGGGTCGTGGACGCGCTGGACGAGATCGCGCGGGAGACCGGGCGGGCCGTGCCGCAGATCGCCATCAACTGGCTGCTGCGCCGCCCCACGGTGTCATCCGTGCTGATCGGCGCGCGCACCGAGGAGCAGTTGCGGCAGAACCTCGGCGCCGTCGGCTGGGAACTGACGCCGGAGCAGGTGGCGCGGCTCGACGCGGCGAGCGAGGCGCAGGCCCCGTACCCGTACTACCCGTACCGCCTCCAGGACGGCTTCCGGCAGCTCAACCCGCCACTGGTGTGACCCCGCACGGACGAACACCCGCCGACTGTCAACTGACGGTTGACACCCGCTCGACTGTCAACCTAGGGTTGCGTCATGGCGAATCCACACACCCCGCAGGTGCGCCTCGACGATCTGATCGAGGCGATCAAGAAGGTCCACACCGACGCGCTCGACCAGCTCCAGGACGCCGTGCTCGCGGCGGACCACCTCGGCGACGTGGCCGACCATCTGATCGGCCACTTCGTCGACCAGGCCCGCCGCTCGGGCGCCTCCTGGACCGACATCGGCAAGAGCATGGGCGTCACCCGGCAGGCCGCCCAGAAGCGTTTCGTGCCCAAGGGCGACGGCACGGACCTCGACGCGAGCCAGGGCTTCAACCGCTACACGGACCGCGCGCGCAACGTCGTGGTCGCCTCCCAGAACGAGGCCCGTACGGCGACCAACGCGCACATCGGCACCGCCCACCTCGTGCTCGGCCTGCTCGGCGACCCGGACTCGCTGGCCGTACGCACGATCGGCGCCCTCGGCGTACCGCTGGAGCGGGTGCGCGAGGCGGCGAGCGCCGAACTGCCCGGCCCGGCCTCGGACATGCCGGCGCTCGTGCCCTTCGACGCGGACGCCAAGAAGGCGCTGGAGCTGACGTTCCGCGAGGCGCTGCGCCTCGGGCACAACTACGTGGGCACCGAGCACATCCTGCTCGCGCTGCTGGAGCAGGAGAACGGCAGCGGCCCGCTGGCCGCGTCCGGGCTCACCAAGGACGCGGTGGAGGAGCAGGTCGTCGCCGCGCTCGACAAGATCCGGCAGAGCCTGGAGGACCGAGAGGGCTGAGAGAACCGAGTGGACCGAGTGGGCTGAGGGGCTCGGCGGGCGGCCGGGGCTCGGGGCCTTCCCTTCGGATCAGCCCGCGACCCTGGCGTGATCCGAAGGACAGGCCTTAAGTCCCGGCTGTCCCGGGGCCCGCCGGATGGGAAACTGCTGGGTATGACTGACCGCTCAGGAACCCCCGCCCGGCCCGAGGACCTCGTCGACGTCGACGAGCTGATCGACGCCTACTACACGAGGGTGCCGGACGTCGCGCGCGCCGAGCAGCGCGTCGTCTTCGGCACGAGTGGCCATCGCGGCTCCAGCCTCGACGGCGCCTTCAACGAGAAGCACATCGCCGCCATCACCCAGGCCATCGTGGAACACCGCGCGGCCGAGGGCATCACGGGCCCGCTGTTCATCGGCCCGGACACGCACGCCCTGTCGGCGCCCGCGCTGAAGACCGCGCTCGGTGTGCTCGCCGGGCACGGCGTGCGCGTCCTCGCCGACGCGCGCGAGGACGTCGTGCCGACGCCCGCGCTCAGCCACGCCATCCTGCGCCACAACCGCACCGGAGAGAGCGGCCGCGCCGACGGCATCGTCATCACACCCAGCCACAACCCGCCCCGCGACGGCGGCTTCAAGTACAACCCGCCGCACGGCGGCCCCGCCGACTCCACGACCACCTCCTGGATCGCCGAGCGCGCCAACGAGCTGCTGGCCGACCCGGACTGGCGCCCCCGTACGGCGCAGGCGGCCTGGGAGCCGTACGACTTCCGGGAGGTGTACGTCGAGGACCTGCGCACGATCGTCGACGTGGACGCGATCCGGGCGGCCGGGGTGCGCGTCGGCGCGGACCCGCTGGGCGGGGCGAGCGTGCGCTACTGGGCGCGGATCGCCGAGATGTACGGCCTGGACCTCACCGTCGTGAACCCCGAGACCGACCCGACCTGGCGGTTCATGACGCTGGACTGGGACGGCAAGATCCGGATGGACCCCTCGTCGGCGCCCGCGATGGCCTCCGTGCTCGCCCGCCGCGCCGACTTCGACCTGCTGACCGGCAACGACGCGGACGCCGACCGGCACGGCATCGTCACCCCGGACGCGGGCCTGATGAACCCCAACCACTATCTGGCCGTGGCCATCGACTACCTGTACACGCACCGGCCCGACTGGCCGGCGTCGGCGGCCGTCGGCAAGACGCTCGTGTCGAGCGCGGTCATCGACCGGGTCGCCGCCTCGCTCGGCCGTGAACTCGTCGAGGTGCCGGTCGGGTTCAAGTGGTTCGTGCCCGGACTCGTCGACGGCACGGTCGCGTTCGGCGGCGAGGAGAGCGCCGGCGCGAGCTTCGTGCGCAAGGACGGCAGCGTGTGGACCACCGACAAGGACGGCATCCTCCTCGCGCTGCTCGCCGCCGAGATCACCGCCGTCACCGGCAAGTCGCCTTCGGTGTACTACGCGGAACTCGCCGAGCGGCACGGCGCGTCGCAGGCCGCTTACGCGCGCGTGGACGCGAAGGCGACCAAGGAGCAGAAGGCGCGCCTGGCGAAGCTGTCCGGCGACGCGGTCACCGCCGACACCCTCGCCGGTGAGCCGATCACGGCCCGCCTGTCCAAGGCGCCGGGCAACGGGGCGGCGATCGGCGGCCTCAAGGTGACCACCGAGAACGCCTGGTTCGCGGCCCGGCCCAGCGGCACGGAGGACGTCTACAAGATCTACGCCGAGTCCTTCCTCGGGGCCGAGCACCTCGCCCGGGTGCAGAGCGAGGCACAGGCCATCGTGGACGCGGCGCTCAGCTGACCGGACGGTGCCCGGTCTCCGGCAGGCCGGGCACCTCCGCGACGCTCGCCAGGATGTGGCTGTGCGGGCGGGCCGCGAGGGCGTCCCGGTCCAGCTGGCCGGTCAGGACGCCGACGACGACCCCGGCACCCGCGTTCGTCCCGGCCTCCAGGTCGACGACGGTGTCGCCCGCGACGAGGACCCGGCGCACGTCCACGACGCCCGTCTTCTCCATCGCGCGGTGGATCATGTACGGGGCCGGGCGGCCGCGCGGGACCTCGTCGGAGGTGACGACGGCGTCGAGCAGTCCGTCCGGGCCGACGCCCCAGCCGAGCGTCTCCAGCAGGGGCAGCGCCACGTCGTCGCTGAACCCGGTGGTCAGCGCCACCTTGATGCCCCGGTCGCGCAGCCGGGCCAGCGCCTTGTCGGCCTCGGCGATGGGCTGCGGCGGCACCTGCGCGTACCGCTCCTGGAGGAAGGCGCGGAAGACGCCGTACTGGCGCTCGACCAGGTCGGCGCCGGGCGTGCCACCGCCGATGCGGACGAGGGCGGCGATGGCCTCGCGCTTGTCGGTGCCCATCCAGGTCTGGAGGTCGGCGGGGGCGACGGCGGCGCCCGTGGACTCGACGGCGTGGCGCAGCGCCTCGTAGACGGCGCCGTGCTCCTCGATCGTCGTCCCTGCCATGTCGAAGACGGCGAGCTCGATCACTGTGTGTCCTTAACTGTGGGGCGGGAGCGGGGGCCCGCCGAGGGCTCGGGCGAGCCCTCGCGGCCGGCGACGGTGCGGCCCCCGACGGTGTTCTCGATGGTGAAGGTGGCCATGTCGGGCAGATAGCGGTCGTCCGCGTACTCGACGGGGGTGCCGTCGCCGGTGAACGCGAGCCGGCGCACCCGCAGCAGGGGGCGGCCCGCGGCCACGCCGAGCAGTTCGGCGTCCTGCGCGTCGGCGGCGACGGCGTCGATGGTGTGCCGGGCGTGGTGCAGGTCGACGCCCCGGGAGGTCAGCGCCTCGTAGACGGAGCCCGCGTCGGGGTCCACCGCGAACAGGTGGTGGCCCGCGTCGAGCACGAACGTGGAGCGTTCGATCATCGCGGGGACGCCGTCGAGGTGCCGCAGCCGTACGAGGTCGACGACCGGGGCGCCCTCGTCGAGCCCGAGCCGGGCCGCGGCCTCAGGGGAAGCACGGCGGCGGGCGACCTCGACGGTGAGCTGGCCCGGGACGCGCCCGATGGAGCGCGCCCACTGGGTGAACGACATCAGGGAGGCGAACGGCTGCGAGGGCGTCACCTTGCGGGCGACGGGCGGCTTGCCGCGCCCCCCGACGAGGTGGCCCTCGGCGCGCAACTGGGCGAGGGCCTGCCGGATCGGGCCCCGCGAGGTGCCGAACTCCTCGCACAACTGCGCCTCGCTCGGGACGGGCCGGCCCTCGGGCCACTCCCCCGTCTCGATGCGCCGCCGGAACTCCGCGGAGAGCCGCTGATGCAGCGGCCCGCTCTCACTTGTCTTCACAAGTGAAGTTTCTCAGCCGTCGAGCCAGGGAAGCAAGGCGGGCCCGGACGTCCATCTGGTAAACAACGCGAAAACTTGTATACACAAGTCTTGCCGGTGGCGGAGGTCGCTCCGCAGGGTGGCGGTATGGACATCACCACCGCACCCTCAGAGCCCCTCCACCGCTCGCGCGGCCGCAGCGACCTCGTCGTCGTGGGCGCCGGCATCGTCGGCCTCGCGCACGCCGTCGAGGCGGTGAAGCGCGGGCTGACCGTGACGATCGTGGAGCGCGACCGCCGCCCGGTCGGCGCCTCCGTACGCAACTTCGGCCACTGCTGCGTCACCGCGCAGCGCGGGCGGTTGCTGGACCTCGCGGCCCGCTCGCGCGAGGGCTGGCTGGACGCCGCCGAGCGCGCGGGCCTGTGGGCGCCGCGCGCCGGGGCGCTGGTCGTGGCCCGCTCGGCGACGGAGCTGGCGGTCCTGGAGGAACTGCGCGACGAACGCGGCGCGGACGTGGTGCGGCTGCGCACCCGCGACGAGATCGCGGACGCCCTCGGCCGCTCCCCCGACGGCCGCGACGACCTCGTCGGCGGCGCCCATCTCCCGCTCGACCTGCGCGTCAACCCGCGCGAGGCGGCGCCGAAGCTCGCCGCGTGGCTGGCCGGGCAGCCCGGCGTCGAGATCCTGTGGGGCACGAACGTGCTCGGCGTCGAGAGCGGCACCGTGCACACGGCGCGCGGCCCGGTCCACGGCGATCAGGTGCTGCTCTGCGTCGGGCACGACCTCGACCGGCTGTACCCGGTGGAGGCGGAGGAGCACGGCATCGAGCGGTGCCGCCTGTCGATGGCACGGATAACGGCGCCGGCCGCGTTCACCACCGACGCGGCCGTGCTGACCGCCACGTCGATGCTGCGCTACGACGGTTTCACGGCGATGCCCTCGGCGACCGCGCTGCGCGCCGAGGTCACCGGCCACAGCAAGGAGTTGCTGGACGTCGTGGCGAACGTGATGTTCACCCGGCTGCCCGACGGTTCGGTCCTGGTCGGCGACTCGCACCACTACGACGTCACGGAGATCCCGTTCCAGGACGAGTCCACGGCGAAGCTGCTGCTGCGCGAGGCGGCCCGGGTGCTCGGCGTCGAGCGGGTCACGGTCACCGAGCGCTGGCAGGGCGTCTACGCGAGCAGCGCGCGCGGCCCGCTGTGCGTGCGGGACCTCGCCGAGGGCGTGCGCGCCCTGTCGGTGACGTCCGGCATCGGCATGACCCTCTCCTTCGGCCTGGCGGCGGCCACCTTCGAGGGAGCCCTCACGGCGACGGCCTGATACCGCGACACCCGGAGGCGGGGACGGCCTGACGCGGCCAAGACCCGACCAGAGCGGCGCCGGCCCCGGGGGGGGGGGGGGGGCGGCCGGCGCGCCGGTGCGGCTCAGGCGTCCTGGAGGACCCCGAAGACGTTGCCGTCGGCGTCCTTGAGGCGGGCGATCCTGCGCCCCGGGCCCACCTCGGTGACCTCCTGCACGATCTCGGCGCCCTCGGAGGTGAGCTGCCGTACCGTCGCGTCGATGTCGTCGACGTGAAAGTAGCCGACCGGGGTCGTCATCCCGCTCTTGTGCCCGTTCGGATCGAGCCCAAAGTGCTGCCCCGCGACGTCGAATCCGACGTAGTAGGGCGCGTCCGCGCTCGGCTCCACGCCCAGCAGCGCGGTGTAGAGGCGCTTGGCGGCGTCGAGGTCGCGGACGGGGGTGATGACGGTCTTCATGCCCGTGGTGGTCACGGCTCTCTCCTCGTTCGGTACGGGTGGGTCGGTGCGGGGACGGTCACGTGAGGGGACGTCAAGGGCGGCGCCCCTGCGCGCGGGGCCCGGCGGGCTGCACCCGGCCGGTCCGGCGGGGCGTCAGAAGTCGGTGAGGTGCAGGAAGAGGAAGACCGACCCCACGATCAGGGACGCGCCGCCGAGCGAGGCCAGCGCAAGCGCCGTACGGCGGGCCGGACGGCAGACCAGTTCGGCCTCCTCCTGCCGGACGCTCGCCGCGCAGGGAAGCGCCGCAAGGCCGTAGGTCACCAGGCCGGCCGTGCCGAGTGTCAGGCCGAGTCCCAGCCACGTCACGCTCGCGGACAGAAAGGACATAGCTCTGATTCTGGGCCGGGATCGTGGATCGCGCTATTCCAGAGCGACGACCCCGTCACTGCCTGTACCGGGTGCGCCCCGGGTCCCACAACGACAGGCGCCGACGTACGCCGTGGTGCGGAGGGTGCCGGAGCGCTGGCTGGGCGCCGACATGGGCGCGGCCTGACGGCGCCCCGGGCCCGGCGAGCCCCTCAGCCCGCGTCGTCCATGCCGGGGACGGGCGCGCCGGAGGGGAAGCCGGCGTCGACGTAGGACGCGTACAGCTCGGTCCACTGCGCGCTCGGGCCGCCGGTCGGCGCGGGCGTCGCCTCGCCCCGGTCGGCGGCGTCGAGGGCGCCGAGGCAGACCTCCCAGCCGGCGGCGTTGCGGGCGGCGGAGTCGGGGCGCTCCAGGACGTTGGTGAGGGTGAGCCGGGCCGCGTCGGCGCCGGCCGCCTCGATGTCGTAGTGGAGTTCGTCGCCGCCCCAGCGGAAGGAGAGGTGGCGCGGGGCGTCGGCGGCGAGGACGGTGCCGGTGGACTGCGGGCCGTTCGGGTCGCCGGTGAAGCGGATCGTGGCGCCGGGGACCAGCTCGTCCACGGCGAACGCGGACGGGAACCAGCGGGCCAGCGCGTCCGGGTCGCTGACGTAGCGCCACACGCGTTCCCGCGAGCGGGCGTAGGTGCGGGTGAAGCGGACGGCGGGGCGGCCGTCGTCCAGCATCAGATACGTGCCGGTGGTCGTGGTCATGTCCTGCCCTTCCGGTGGTACTCGCTGCGGTGCCGCTCGATCGAGCCTGCCATCGCGCGGTCCGGCGCGCTCGCGTCCCCGTGGTGCGCGGCGCGCCGCGGCCGGGCAGGCTCGTGGGCAGCGACGCCCTCGGACGGCGACAGGGAAGACGACATGGAAGGAGCCGCGCGTGGACGGCAACGCCTCGTACGGCAAGAAGGGTTTCAAGCGCTCCCGCAGCCATTTCGCCGACCGGATCACGGCGGACGGGCGGGATGGCTGGCCGGTGGAGGCGGGCCGCTACCGGCTCGTCGTCAGCTACGCCTGCCCGTGGGCGAGCCGGGCCCTCGTGGTGCGCCGCCTCCTTGGCCTTGAGGACGCGCTCTCGCTCGCGGTCGCCGACCCGATCCAGGACGACCGGAGCTGGCGGTTCACGCTCGACCCGGACGGCAAGGACCCGGTGCTCGGCATCCGCCATCTGAGTGAGGCGTACGACGCCCGCGAGAAGGACTATCCGGGCGGGGTGAGCGTGCCCGCGATCGTGGACGTGCCCTCGGGCAAGCTCGTCACGAACGACTTCCAGCAGATCACCCTCGACCTGGAGACCGAGTGGCGCGACCTGCACCGGCCCGGCGCCCCCGATCTCTACCCCGAGGCGCTGCGCCCGGAGATCGACGAGGTGATGGAGGGCGTCTACCGGGACGTCAACAACGGCGTGTACCGCGCCGGGTTCGCCACGACGCAGGAGGAGTACGAGACCGCGTACCGCGATGTGTTCCGCCATCTGGACAGCGTGTCGCGGCGCCTCGCCGGGCAGCGCTTCCTGGTCGGGGACACGATCACGGAGGCGGACGTCCGGCTGTTCACGACGCTGGTGCGGTTCGACGCGGTCTACCACGGCCACTTCAAGTGCAACCGCAACAAGCTGACCGAGGACCCGGTGCTGTGGGCGTACGCGCGGGACCTCTTCCAGACGCCCGGGTTCGGGGACACGGCCGACTTCGACCACATCAAACGGCACTACTACCAGGTCCACTCGGGCATCAACCCGACCCGGATCGTGCCGCTCGGACCCGACCTGTCGGGCTGGCACACCCCGCACGGGCGTGAGGCGCTGGGCGGGCGCCCGTTCGGCGACGGGACGCCGCCGGCCGCTCGGTAGGGTCGGGGCGTACGGTCCACGCGTCCCCGGAGTCGCCATGCCCCGCCCCCATGTGTTGCTGTCCGCCGCGGTCTCGCTCGACGGCTGCCTCGACGACGCCGGCCCCGGGCGGCTGCTGCTGTCGGGTCCTGAGGACTTCGAGCAGGTGGACGCGGTGCGCGCGGCCAGCGACGCGCTGCTCGTCGGCGCGGGCACGCTGCGTGCGGACCGGCCCCGGCTGCTGGTGAACTCGGCGCGGCGGCGCGAGAAGCGGGTCGCGGACGGGCGGGACGCCTATCCGCTGAAGGTGACGGTGACCGGGAGCGGTGACCTCGCGGCGGGCGATCCGTTCTGGACGACGGGCGGGGCGCGGGTCGTCTACACGACGGACGCCGGCGCGGTCCTCGCCCGGGAGCGGGTCGGGACGGTCGCGGACGTGGTCGCTCTCGGACCCGCGATCTCCTGGCCGGCGCTCCTCGACGACCTGGGCGCGCGCGGGGTGCGGCGCCTGATGGTGGAGGGCGGGGCGCGGGTGCACACGCAGTTGCTGCGGCTCGGTCTCGCGGACGAACTGCGCCTCGCGCTCGCGCCGCTGGTCGTGGGCGAGCCGGACGCGCCGCGCCTGTTCGGCCCCGGCGCCTATCCGGGCGGGCCGCGCAGCCGGATGCGGGTCCTGGACAGCGAGCGGGTCGGTGACGTCGTCGTGACGCGGTACGCGCCGACGGTCCCGGGCACGGGCGCGCAGGCGACGGCGGCGGACCGGCACTGGCTGCGGCTCGCCTGCGATCTGGCGCAGGAGTGCCCGCCCTCGCGGACCGCGTTCAGTGTGGGCGCGGTGGTGGTCGCCGCCGACGGTACGGAACTGGCGCGCGGACATTCGCGGGAGGCCGGCGACCCCGTGGCGCACGCGGAGGAGGCGGCGCTGGCCAAGCTGTCGGCCGCGTTCGCGCCGGGCGACGAGCGGCTGGCGACGGCGACCGTGTACAGCAGCCTGGAGCCGTGCGCCCACCGCGCGTCCCGGCCGAAGCCCTGTGCGCGGCTGATCGTGGACGCGGGGGTGCGGCGGGTGGTGACGGCGTGGCGGGAGCCGGACACGTTCGTGGCGGGCGCCGACGGCATCGGCCTGCTGGCCGGGGCGGGCGTCGTCGTCGCGGAGGTGCCTGAGCTGGCCGACGCGGCGCGCGAGCCCAACGCGCATCTGCTGACGGGAGGGGCGCGGCGATGACGGGGGCGACGGTGACCTGGGACGCGGGGGCCGCCGGGGTGCTGCGGCTGCCGTCGGGGCGGCTGGTGCGCGGGCGCGGTCTGCGTGCGCCGCTGCCCGAGGGCGAGTTGCCGGCGTACGGCGTGTATCTGCTGGGCTCCCCGCCGCCGCCCGTGGCGTGGGAGTCGGCGTGGCTGCGCTGGCCGGACTTCCGGCTGCCCGCCGACCGCGAGCGGGCCCGCGCGGTCCTCACGGACGTCTGGGAGCGGTGCGCGCGGGAGCGGGTCGAGGTGGCGTGCGCGGGCGGCAAGGGCCGCACCGGCACCGCCCTCGCGTGCCTGGCGGTCCTGGACGGCGTCCCGCCCGGGGAGGCGGTCGCGTACGTACGGGAGCGCTACCGGCGCGAAGCCGTGGAGACGCCCTGGCAGAAGCGGTACGTACGGAAGTTCGCGCCGCACGGGAAGTGAGGGGCGCCCGGGGCCCTCGCGTACGGACGGGGTGAGGGCGCCTCAACCGGGCGTCAACCAGGCGCGCTCCAGGGCGAGTTCGGAGGGTATCCGGAGGGCGGGAGGCGTGGGCCGCGCGTTCGGTGGCACCCGACCGTCAGGGAAGGAGGTCTCCTGACATGAGGCCGAGGGCTGTGAGGGCACTACCCCCGTGGGCGAAGACGGTCATCGCGCTCGTCGTCGTCCTGGCGCTGGTCTTCTTCGGGCTGCGGCTCGTGGACCGGCTGAGCGGCGTGTTCGGCACGCAGACGCACGACCGTTCGGGCCCGGCTCTGCTGAAGTCCGTGCGGGACATGAGCCGTTACGACGCGGCGTCGGGCAACTTCCAGGTCGTCGTCGATCTGGAGAAGGACACGAAGTACCTGCCGGATGCCGTGCGCGGCACCCGCACCCTGTACATCGGGGCGGGGACCGTCGAGGCGTACGTGGACCTCGGGAACCTGGACCCAGGGGACGTGAAGGTCGACAAGGACCGGACGACGGCGACCCTGCGCCTGCCGCACGCGAAGCTCGGCACCCCCTCCTTGGACACCAAGCGCTCCTACGCGGTGTCCAAGCAGCGCGGGCTGCTCGACCGGCTCGGGGACCTGTTCTCCGACAACCCGAACGACGAGCACGCGGTACGCGAACTCGCCGCGCGGCACATCGGGGAGGCGGCGCGCGACAGCGGCCTGAAGGCCCGCGCCGAGCGGAACACGACGGACATGCTGCGCGGCCTGCTCACCTCCCTCGGCTTCGACACCGTGCACGTGGGCTACGGGGCGTGAGCCGGGCCGGGCCCCAGGGCTCCGGGCCCCGTCTTTTTTGCGCTCCGGGGTCAGGAGGTCTTTCCGCCGGTCAGCGTGAGGGTGAGGGCGTGTTCCTGGTCGCCGGCGGCGGCGTGCGGCGCGTCGGCGGTGAACGCGGACTCCAGTGTGGCGCGCAGCCTGGCCAGCGCCTCGTGGCCGCCTTGCAGTTCGGCGGTGACCGAGGCGCCGAGGCGGGCGGGTGAGGCGAGGTGCGGTCCGGTGTCGGCGTCCACGGTCGTCGTCCAGACGGTCGCGTCGGGCGAGGGCCGCTGTCCCGGCTCGCGGTCGGTGGAGTAGGCGCCGCACAGCACCCCGAGGACGGTGGCGGCGTCCTCGGGCGTGCACTCGCTCAGCGTGACGCCCACGGAGTGCGGGCCGTAGCCGTGGACCGGGGTGTTCTCGTTGGTGTCCATGGGGCCCGGGTACCGGGCCGGGGCGGCGGTGAAACCCCTTGTCAGCGCCTCGCCCGCCGGATGGCCGCGTCCGGCCCGCCGGATGGACGCGACCGGCCTACCGGATGGCCGTGCCTGGCCCCACCCCCGCCGGGTACGCGGGCCCCGGCGGGGACGCGGCGGCGGGGCTCAGCCGCGGGGCCGGGTGCCGATGACGACGGTGGCGTACAGGTCGTCGTCGGTCTCGACGCGGGCGGTGAGTCCGGCGCCGCGCACGGCGGCCTCGGCGGCATCCGCCTGCCGTTCGCTGGTCTCGACGAGGAGCCGGCCGCCGGGTGCGAGCCAGCGCGGGGCGCCGGCCGCGACGCGGCGCAGGACGTCGAGGCCGTCGGCGCCGCCGTCGAGGGCCATGCGGCGCTCGTGGTCGCGGGCCTCGGGCGGCAGCAGGGGCACGTCATCGGTGGGGACGTAGGGGCCGTTGGCGACGAGGGTGTCGATACGGCCGGCGAGGTCGGCGGGGAGGGCGTCGTAGAGGTCCCCCTCGTGGACGTGGCCGCCGTGCGGGGCGATGTTGCGCCGGGCGCAGGCGACAGCGGCCGGGTCGAGGTCGGCGGCGTGCAGCCGGGCGGGGGCGCGGGCGGCGAGGACGGCGGCGACCGCCCCGGTGCCGCAGCACAGGTCGACGACGACGGCGCCGGGCGGGGTCAGCCGCTCGGCGGTGCGGGCGAGGTACTCGGTGCGGCGGCGCGGCACGAAGACGCCGGGGTCGACGGCGACGCGCAGGCCGCAGAACTCGGCCCAGCCGACGACGTGCTCAAGGGGCAGTCCTGCGGCGCGGCGGCGGACCATGGCGGCGAGTTCGGCGGCGTCGCGGGCGGAGGCGAGCAGGATGCGGGCCTCGTCCTCGGCGAAGACGCAGCCGGCGGCGCGCAGCGCGGTGACGACGGCGGCCGGGTCGTACGGGGGCGGGGTGAGCGAGGGCTCGGTGAGCGGCATGGGTGGTGGGTGACCTCTCGGCGATCCGACGGGGCTCCCCCGCGTCGGTGCGCGCCGTGCTCAGACGCCGTGAACCGGGCGTCCCGCGAGGCGCTCGACCGAGGTGGAGAGCTCCTGACCTGCATGTGCGTAGATCGGACTCACCTCCTCTTTCCCTCGCGGCCTGTCGTGGCCCGGTCACCTTATCGCACGGCGGGTGACGGGACCGGGCATGCGCACGGATACGGAGGGGGCAGAACCCTCGACCGGGCGCCGGAGCGGGCCTATCGTGGAGGTACTGGGGCGCATCGGACACCTTGGGGGTGTCGCCATGGTGCAGGAACTCGTCATCGCGGTGGTGGTCGCGGCAGCGGCGGCGCTGCTGTACGCGTCGGCGGCGGCGCGGGTCGTCAAGCAGTACGAGCGGGGCGTGGTGCTGCGCCTCGGGCGGCTGGCCGGCGGGGTGCGCGAGCCGGGGCTCACGATGATCCTTCCCGGCGTCGACCGGCTGCGCAAAGTCAACATGCAGATCGTGACCATGCCGGTCCCGGCGCAGGAGGGCATCACCCGGGACAACGTGACGGTGCGGGTCGACGCGGTCGTCTACTTCAAGGTCGTGGACCCGGCGAACGCGGTGATCCAGGTCGAGGACTACCGCTTCGCGGTCTCGCAGATGGCGCAGACCTCGCTGCGTTCGATCATCGGCAAGAGCGATCTGGACGATCTGCTGTCCGACCGCGAGAAGCTGAACCAGGGGCTGGAGCTGATGATCGACAGCCCGGCCGTGGGCTGGGGCGTGCAGATCGACCGCGTGGAGATCAAGGACGTGTCGCTGCCGGAGAGCATGAAGCGGTCGATGGCACGGCAGGCGGAGGCCGACCGGGAGCGCCGGGCCCGGGTCATCAACGCCGACGCCGAACTCCAGGCGTCGAAGAAGCTGGCGCAGGCGGCCGGGGTCATGTCGGAGCAGCCGGCGGCGCTTCAACTGCGGCTGTTGCAGACGGTGGTGGCGGTCGCCGCCGAGAAGAACTCCACCCTCGTGCTCCCGTTCCCGGTGGAGATGCTGCGCTTCCTCGACCGTGCCGCACAGCAGACCCCGGCGCCGCCCGCGCCCGCCGCACCGCCCGCCCAGGCGGAGCCCGGCGCGGAGGGGGCGGAGCCCGGCGCGGAGGCGGAGGTGCCCGCCGGCCGGACGGTCCCCGGCGACGATCTGCCGACCGCACCACTCGGATCGCTGCCGGACACGGACGGCCTGCCGCCCGCTTTTGACGAACCGGCTCCCGACGAGCCCGCTCCCGAGAAGCCCGCTCCTGACGAGCCCGCACCGAACACCTTCTGAGCGGGCGGGACTTGGGGCCGTACTGTCCGGCGTTGCACGGGGGCCGGGCGGCCATCTACGGTCGTCGGTGCCGCATCGCCGCTGCCGTGCGCGGTGGTGCCGTCACGTCGAGAGTGACGCGCGGGGTGCGGCGGACCGAGGAAGGAAGAGACCCCATTCCCACCGAGACGGTGCAGATCCCCACCCCCGACGGCCCGGCCGACGCCCTGGCCGTCTTCCCCGACGACGGCGAGCGGCATCCGGCCGTGCTGATGTACGCGGACGCCTTCGGGCTGCGGCCCGCCGTGCACGACATGGCCCGCGACCTGGCCGGGCACGGTTACGCCGTGCTCGTCCCGCACTTCTTCCACCGCCAGGGCCCGCCGCCGCTGCTCGACCTGCCCGCGCTGATCGACGGCCAGGCCCGCGAGGGTCTTATCGCGCAGGTCATGCCGTGGATCGCGGCGCTCACGCCGGAGCGGGTGCGCGCCGACGCGAAGGCGTATCTGACGTACCTGGCCGAACGCCCCGAGGTGGCGCCGGGGCCCGTGGCGGTCACCGGGTACTGCATCGGCGGGCTGCTGGCGCTGCGCACGGCGGTGGCACAGCCGGGGGCGGTCGCGGCGCTGGCCGCGTTCCACGCGCCGGTCGCCGCGGACGGGCCCGAGGCGCTGCGGCAGCTGACCGCGCAGGTGCACTTCGGGCACGCGGAGTCGGACATGACGCCGCAGTCAGTGGCGGAGATCGACGAGGCACTGACGGCGGCGGGTGTCCCGTACACCTCCGAGGTGTATCCGGGGACCGCGCACGGCTTCACGATGCGCGACACGGACGTGTACAGCGCCGAGGGCGACCGGCTGCACCGGGAGCGGCTGCTCGACCTGCTGAAACGTTCCCTGCACCAGGGCTGAGCCACCGGGCGGGGCGCCGTCAGCGCGTGGCGCGGCGCAGCGCCCCGTCCGTCACGGTGAGCGCGACGAGCAGCACGCCGAGGCCGAGGGACGTGTACGCCATGAGGTGCAGTCCCCCGTCGTCGGCGCGCTGCCCGTAGGCGAGGGCGATGAGGCTGGACGCCGTGATCGCCCCGATGTACTGGGCGGTGCGCTGGAGTCCGGCGGCGGAGCCGATCTCGGCGGCGGGCGCGTACTCCTGGACGGCGGCCTGGTTGCTGGTGCCGATCAGCCCCTGCGGTACGCCGAAGCAGGCGCAGGCGAGGAGCAGTACGGCGAGCGGGGTGTCGCCGCCGACGAGGGTGAGCAGGCCCGCGCCCGCCGTGAGCAGGACGGCGGCGACGGTGAGCGGGGCGCGGATGCCCTTGGTGCGGGCGCCGAGCAGGGAGCAGACCAGCGCGGCGAGCGACATCGGCAGCATCAGCAGCCCGGTGTGCCCGGAGGAGAACCCACGCCCTTCTTCGAGCCACTGCGTGAACCCGTACATGACGACGTAGATCAGCAGGTAGCTGACGCCGTGGCGCAGGTAGGTGCGGGCGAGCGGCCCGTTCCCGGCGAGCATCCGTACGTCGATGAACGGGGCCGGGCAGCGCAGTTGCCACCACAGGAGCGCGGCGCCGAGCGCGGCGAACGGGACGAGCAGCCACCACTGCGGGTGCGCGAGGTCGAGCAGGAACAGGACGAGCACGGTCAGGGCGGTGGCGAACAGGCCGATGCCGAGCGGGTCGATGCCGAGCTCGGGCGCGGGCCCGCCGGCCCGCCGTTCGGCGCGCGGCGGGTCGGCGGGGATCCAGACGAGGGCGCAGCCGAGGGCGATGAGGGCGACCGGCACGTTGACGGCGAAGATGCCGCGCCAGCCGACGACGGTGACGAGCAGTCCGCCGAGGGTCGGGCCGACGGCGGCGCTGCCGAGCGCGGCGAAGGAGAGCCGGGCCAGCACGGGCCGGGGCGGCCTGCGCCCCACGCGCCGCCCTTCGTCGCGCAGGACGGCCATGGCGGCGGGGTAGGCGGCGGAGGTGCCGATGCCGAGCAGGAGGCGGGAGACGACGAGCCAGCCGAACTCGGGCGCGAGGGCGCCGACGAGCCCGGAGGCGCAGACCACGACGAGGCCGGTGAGGAAGACGCGGCGGGGGCCGAGGGCGTCGGCGAGCTTGCCGAGGACGGGCTGGGCGACGGCGCTCGCCAGGTAGAGCACGGAGATCAGCCACGCGGTGTCGGCGGAGCCGATGCCGAAGTGGTGCCCGATCGCCACCAGCGCGGTGGAGATCATGGTGGTGTTGAGCGGGTTGAGGACCGAGCCGAGCAGCAGCGGGGCGGTGAGCCGGGCCCGGAAGCCGCGCTCCGGAGAGGCGGGAGCGGCGGGGATGGAGGGGGCGGCGGGCGCGGCGCCCGTGACCGGGGCGCTGGCGGGGGTTTCGCCGGCGAGTATGCCGCCCTCTTCGCTCATGCGCCGGCCAGGCGTTCGAGCAGGGCGGTGGCCTCGGCGAGCGTCCGCCGCTCGTCCGCGTCGAGGGCGCCGTCGAGCGTCTGGGCCAGCCAGTTGTGCTTCGCGGCGCGTACGGCGGCCAGGGTGGCGCGGCCCTCGTCGGTGATCGCCATGACGGACTGCCTGCCGTCACTGGGGTCCGGGGAGCGGCTGACGAATCCGCGCTCCTCCAGCGCGCCGAGGGTGAGCCGCATGGACTGCGGGCGTACGTACTCGGAGCGGGCCAGGGCGGCGGTGGTGGCGGGTCCGTCCAGGTCGAGCCGGGCGAGGACGGTGCGCTGCGTCGGCGTGAGGAGGCTGTCGGGGGAGGCGGTGCGCAGCCGGCGCGAGAGCCGCCCGACGACGGTGGCGAGATCGGCGGCGAGCCGCTCGGTGGGCGGCTCGTGGGCCGCGGGTCCCTGCGTACCTGACATGCCTCCACCGTAGATAAAGACAGGCTGCCTTGCAAGTTTCCCTTACGAGGCCGGGGGTGCCGCCGTCGCGTCGGCGAGGGCGCCGAGGAGGGCCCCGGCGCACAGGTCGCGGACGCGGGAGCGGGGCAGTTCGGGCTCGTCCAGCCAGTCGAGGCAGACGGCGACCAGGAAGGCGAGCCAGCCGCGTACGGCGAGGCGGAGCGCGGCGGGTTCGGGGAGCCGGCCCTCGATCTGCGGGTCGGCGGCGAGCGCGGCCATGATCTGCGCCTCGTGCGCGGCGAGCCCGTCGCGGTAGACGGCGCGCACGGTCGGGTCGCCGGCCGCCTCCGCGCGGTGGAAGGCGCGAAAACCCTGGGCGTGCGAGGCGACGTAGGACAGGAAGGTGTCGAGGCCGGTGCCGATCTGGTCGCGCACCGGCACGCCGGGCACGGCGGCGGTCAGCCGCAGCATCCGCTCGCTCTCGCGGCGCACGACGGCCGCGAAGAAGTCCCGCTTGGTCGGGAAGTAGTGGTAGAGCAGGCCGCGCGAGACTCCGGCGATCTCGGCGACCTGCTCGATCCACACGTCGTCGTACGGGCTCTGCGCGAACAGGCGGGCGCCCGCGGACAGCAGTTCCTCGCGCCGTTCCTCGCTGCTCAGCCTGCGCCGGCCCCGCTCCCCCGCCGGACGGGCCCCGCCTCGCTCTGCGTTCATGCGGGCACCTTACTGGCCCTCCGCCCGCTTACTTGACGTGAGTTCAACAACAGGATCAGACTGAGGCGCACTATTGAATCCACGTCTAACAAAGCTCCGGGGCGGGTCCGACGGGCGCGTGCGGCAAGGGAGATGGGCACAGTGGCGCAGGTGACACAGAGGGCGGCCGAGGCGCTGCCGCGGGGCTTTCGCAGTGCCGAGCAGGGCTGGCCGCGCCTGGAGCGCATCCCGCATCCGCCGCGCCGGGTGCCGGTGATCGGGGACGTGGTCGGGGCCAACGTCCGTACGCCGCTCCAGGACTCGATGCGGCACGCGCGGCAGCTCGGGCCGATCTTCCGCCGCAAGGGGTTCGGCAAGGAGATCGTGTTCGTGTGGGGCGCGGACCTCGCGGCGGAGCTGGCCGACGAGTCCCGGTTCGCCAAGCATGTCGGGCTCGGTGTGGCGAACCTGCGGCCCATGGCGGGCGACGGTCTGTTCACCGCGTACAACCACGAGCCGAACTGGCAGTTGGCGCACGACATCCTCGCGCCCGGCTTCAACCGGGAGGCGATGGAGGGCTATCACCCGCTGATGCTGGACGTGGCCGGGCAGTTGACGGCGGCGTGGGACGCGAGCGAGGCCGCGGGGCGCACGGTGGACGTGCCCGGCGACATGACGAAGCTGACGCTGGAGACGATCGCGCGGACCGGCTTCGGCTACGACTTCGGCTCGTTCGAGCGGGACTTCGACAAGGAAGGCCCGCATCCGTTCGTGACGGCGATGGTGGGCGCGCTGTCCTTCGCGCAGCGCCGCAACGTGGTGCCGCCGCTGCTGTCGTCGCTGCTGCGCGGCGCGGAGCGGCGCAACGCGGCGGACCGCGCCTATCTCAACCGCACGGTCGACGAGGTGATCGCGGCGCGGCGGGCGAGCGGCGGCGGTCCCGGCGACCTGCTCGACCGGATGCTGGAGGTCGCGCATCCGGAGACGGGCGAGCGGCTGACCCCGGAGAACATCCGGCGGCAGGTCATCACGTTCCTGGTGGCGGGCCACGAGACGACGTCGGGCGCGCTGTCGTTCGCCCTGCACTATCTGGCGCAGCATCAGGACGTGCTCGCCAAGGCGCGCGAAGAGGTGGACCGGGTCTGGGGCGACGCGGACGTGCCCGCGTACGAGCAGGTCGCCAAGTTGCGCTATCTGCGCCGGGTGCTGGACGAGTCGCTGCGGCTGTGGCCGACCGCTCCCGCGTTCGCCCGGGAGGCCGTCGTCGACACCACGCTCGGCGGGGTGCATCCGATGCGGCGCGGGGCGTGGGCGCTGGTGCTGACGACGATGCTGCACCGCGACCCGACGGCATGGGGCGACTCGCCCGAGACCTTCGACCCGGAGCGGTTCACGCCGGCGGCGGTCCGGGCCAGGCCCGCACACGTCTTCAAGCCGTTCGGCACGGGCGCGCGGGCCTGCATCGGCCGCCAGTTCGCGCTGCACGAGGCGACGCTGGTCCTCGGCCTGCTCCTGCGCCGCTACGACCTGGCGCCCGAGCCGGATTACCGGCTCCGCATCACCGAACGTCTCACGCTGATGCCGAAGGATCTGCGGCTGCGCCTGACCCGTCGCTGACCGGCGCGCCACGGGCCTGCGGGGCGTCCGCCGCTACTCCTACTCGTCCGTGCTGCCGCTCTCCAGGGAGGCCACCTCGGAGACGCCGTCGAGTTCGGAGAGGGTCGCCACCAGCGACGGGACGTCCGCCGCGCCCTCCAGCTCCATGCGGACCGCTATCGCCGCGTGTCTGGCCGGCGCCTCGTCCCAGTCGGCGCGGTCGGTGCGCACCTCCACGACCCGGAAGCCCCGCCGGGTGCACTCCTCCAGGACGCGGGTCAGCACACTGCTGCCGACCCGGTACGACAGATGCAGGCCGGTGCGGCGGTCGGCGGCCAGGGCGGGCAGCCGCCGCGTCACCCATGGATAGCCGCGCACGACGAGGAAATGGCAGGCGGTCGCGGCGAGCGCGAGCAGCGGGAGGCCGCCCCCGCAGGCCATGCCGATCGCACAGGTCAGCCAGATCGTGGCGGCGGTGGTCAGACCGCGCACGGCGTCCCGCCGGACGAAGATCAGGCCGCCGCCGATGAACCCGATGCCGGACACGATCTGCGCGGCGACCCGCGAGGGGTCGAACGAGACGCTGTCCAGGCCGAGTACGGAGTTGAAGCCGTGCTGGGAGACCTCCATGAACAGGGCGCTGCCCACACCGACGAGCGTGTGGGTGCGCAGCCCGGCGCTCTTCTGCCGTACGGCGCGCTCGGCGCCGATGAGCGTGGACAGCACCAGGGCGAGCCCCAACTCGGCGAGCTGACGGACTCCTTGCCCGGCCGCGGGGTCGAACAGCGGCAGTGCGGACGAGGTCACGAACGATCACTTCCCTTCGCCGTCCGACCCTACTGCGGCCCACCGACAACGCGTCCGGGGCCGGATTGTCAGACCCGTGCGCAAGAGTGGGGACATGAACGGGACCAGGAACACCGGGCAGCAGAGTCAGCAGACGTTCGCGCACGACCGGGCGGCGGCCCAGGCGTTACTGCGGTTGACGCGCACGGCGCGCGCCGCGTTCGGCTCCGGCGAGCCGGTCGGCACGGCCGCCGTCCTCGCCGGGCCGCTCGCGGAGGCCGACGAGGCGCTGCGCAGAGCGGGCCTCGCGGGGAACGAGCGGTGGCTGCTGGAGCGGATCTACGACCTGGGGCTCGACGCCGAAGCGCCGTAGGATCGCGTCAAGTCCGTCCGGCTCGGGGGGAGATGACGGCCGAGAGCGTGCGGGCGCGTGTCCTCCGGGCCGGCGTCCCCTGCCGACAGGAGTCCGTCGTGCCCCTCTCCCCCGACGCCGTCGACCCGGCCGAACCTGACCTCCCGGCCGCGTCAGTTTCGGCCACACCGGAGCCGTCCGCCCCGGAGCCGGTCGCCCCGGCCGCCGTGTCCGAGGGGCCCGGTGCGCCCGGCGCCCTCGACGCGCCCGCGAGACCCGCCGTCCGGCCGCCCGCGCACCGCCTCGACCCGGCCGGCGGCTGCCCCCACGCGCTCAACGCGCGGCTGATGGCCGAGGGCCCGGTGGCGTCCGTCGTGCTGCCCGGAGACGTGCCCGGCATGGTCGTCCTCGGGCACGACGCGCTGCGGGAGTTCCTCGGGCACCCCGATGTCGCCAAGGACGCCCGGCACTTCACGGCGCTGGCCGAGGGCCGCATACCCGAGGGCTGGCCGCTGCGCACGTTCGCCACGGTGCGCGGCATGACGACGGCGGACGGCGCCGACCACCGGCGGCTGCGCTCCCTGGTGTCGCGCGCGTTCACCGCGCGCCGCGTCGAGGCGCTGCGCCCGCGCGTCGAGCGGCTGACGGACGCCCTGCTCGACGAGGTCGCCGCGCGGGCCGCCGCCGACCCGGACGGGATCGTGGAGCTGCGCCGGCATTTCGCGCTGCCGCTGCCGATGGCGGTGATCTGCGAACTGTTCGGCGTGGACGAGGAGTTCCGGGCCCGCCTGCACCTCCTGTCCAGCCGGATCGTGGCGACCGACACGCCTCCCGGGGACGCCGTCGCCGCCAACCGCGAGATGATCGAGGTGCTGGCCCGGATCGTCGCGGCGCGCACCGCCGCGCCCGGTGACGATCTGACGAGCGCGCTGATCGCCGCCCGCGACGAGGACGGCGACCGGCTCGCCCAGGAGGAGCTGATCGGCACCCTCCTGCTGTTCGTGATCGCCGGTCATGAGACGACGATGAACCTGATCACGAACGCCGTACGGGCGCTGTGCACGCACCCTGAGCAGCTCGCCCTGGTCCGCGCGGGCGCGGCCGGCTGGGGCGATGTGGTGGAGGAGACGCTGCGCTGGGACAGCCCGGTCAGCTACTTCCCGTTCCGCTACCCGACCCGCGATCTCGTCGTCGGGGGCACCCTCGTACCGCAGGGCACGCCCGTGCTCGCCGGGTACTCCGGGGCCGGGCGGGACCGCGCCGCGCACGGGCCCGACGCCGACCGCTTCGACCTGGCCCGCCCCGGCGGGCCCCGGCATCTCTCGCTCGGGCACGGCGCGCACTACTGCCTGGGCGCGCCGCTCGCCCGGCTGGAGGCGACGGTGGCCCTGGAGCGCCTGTTCGCCCGCTTCCCCGCGCCTGCGCTCGCGGTGCCGGACGCGGAGCTGCCCGCGCACGCCGGGTTCGTCGGCAACAGCGTACGGAGCCTGCCCCTGCGGCTCGGCCCCGGAGCGGCGCATCAGCGAGACTGACGGACATGGACCAGCACCGAACCGCCGCCTACCTCGCCCGGATCGGCGTCGCGCGGCCGGCCGCGCCGAGCGCCGACGCCCTGCGCGAGCTGCACCTCGCCCATCTGCGGACCGTGCCGTTCGAGAACCTGTCGGTGCATCTGGGCGAGGACATCGCCTTGGACACCGACCGGCTCGTGGACAAGCTCGTGGAGCGCCGGCGCGGCGGATTCTGCTACGAACTCAACGGCGCGTTCGCCGGGCTGCTGGACGCGCTCGGCTTCGAGGTGGCCCTGCTGCAAGCGCGGGTGACCGACGAGGCGGGCCGGCCCGGCATCCCGTACGACCATCTGGCGCTGCGGGTGCGGACCGAGGACGGCGGGGACTGGCTCGCCGACGTCGGCTTCGGCACGCACACCCAGCTCCCGCTCGCGTTCGACGAGCGCGGCGAGCAGAACGACCCGGGCGGGGTGTTCCGCGTCGAGGAGGCGCCGGGCGGCGACCTCGCCGTGCTGCGGGACGGCAGGCCGCAGTACCTGCTGGAGCGCAGGCCGCGCGAGCTGGCCGACTTCCGTGCCGGGGCCTGGTACCACCGCACGAGCCCCGACTCGCACTTCACGCGCTCCCTGGTGTGTTCCCTGCTGACCCGCGACGGCCGGATCACGCTCAGCGGGCGCACCCTCAAACGGACCGCGGGCGCCGAGCGGACCGTCACCGAACTGGCGACGGACGCCGAGGTGCTGGCCGCGTACGAGGAGCACTTCGGGATCGTCCTCGACCGGCTGCCCCCTCAGCCGAGCGCCTGACCGCGCGCGCCCGGGGCGGCCCGGGCGGACGGCGGGCGCGGGTCCCGACAGCCGGCCAGGAGGCGCGGTCCCGACAGCAGGTCAGGCGGCGGGCGCGGTTCCGTAGCCGGTCACGGAGCGGGCGTCAGATGGGCCTGGACGGCGGGTCCGTACCGCTCGACCACACCGTCGAGGTCGGCGGCGCGCAGGTGCGGGCCGCGCACGATGCCGTACAGGGCGCCGAGGCCGAGCAGCAGGGCCACGGCGAGTTCGGCGCGCAGACCCGCGTCCGGGCCGGGCAGGCGCGCGGCGAGCCGTTCGCAGACCTGGGCGCGGAAGTCGGCGCGCAGGGTGTCGCCGCGCTCACCGTGCAGCGGCGCGAAGACGATGCGCAGGAGCGGGTCGGCGCCGCGCCGGGACTGGCCGGTGAGCACCTGGCGGACCATGTGCCGGCCCAGGTCGTCGAGGGGCGCGTCGAGCAGGGCCGTCATGTCCTCGTCGAAGTTCATGACGCGGGCGAACAGGGTGTCCTTGTTGCCGAAGTACTTCACGACGAGCGGCGGGCTGACCCCCGCCCGGTCGGCGACGGCCTTGAGGGTGATGTCGCTGTGCGCGTGCCGGGCCAGCAGATGGCGGGTGGCGCGCACGATCGCCGCGCGGGTCGCCTCGGCGTCACGGCGCGCGCCGCCCTGGCCGCCTGCGGTCCGCCCGGTCACGGCCTGCTGCCCTCGGCGACCCCGCCCGGCACGCTCGCCCCGGTGCCGGGGCCGGGGCCGGTGCCGGGGCCGCGCCGGGCGGGGTCACGGGGCACGGTGAGGGCGATGGTCATGGCGAGCAGGGCGACCGCGCCGGCCAGGGCGAAGGCGAGCCGGTAGCCGTTCAGGGTCGGGAGGTCGGCGCCCGCGACGCGGCTCGTGTGGTGGACGAGGATCGTGGCGACGGCGGCGCTGGAGACGGCCTGCCCGATGGTGCGCATGAGGACGTTGACGCCGTTGGCGGAGGCGGTGGCGCCGGGCGGGACCGAACGCAGGATGAGGGTGGGCAGCGCCGAGTAGGCGAGGGTGGTGCCGACGGAGACGACGGCCGCGCCCACGATGACGACCCACAGCCGGGTGCTGTCCGCGATGCGCACGGCGTAGCCGAGGGCGAGGACGAGACCGCCTAGCGCGAGCGTGACGCGGGGTCCGCGCGCGGCGGAGACCCGCGCGGAGACCTGGGAGAACAGCAGCATGACGAGGCCGCCGGGCAGCAGGCACAGGCCGGTGGCGACGATGGACAGACCGAGCCCGTACCCGGTAGCGGGGGGCGCCTGCACGAGCTGCGCGGTGACGAGGGAGTTGGCGTAGAACGCGAACCCGGTGAACAGCGCGGCCAGATGCGGCAGTCCGACGCGCCGCCCGAGCGCGAGGCGCAGGTCCACCAGGGGTTCCGGGCAGCGCAGTTGGTGCCAGGCCCACAGGGCGAGGACGGCGGCGGCGCCCGCGAACAGGGCGAGGACCGGCCCGCTGCCCCACCCCCACTGGCCGCCCTGGGAGACGCCGAGGAGCAGGCAGACGAGGCCGGCGGCGAGCCCGAGCGTGCCGAGCACGTCGAAGCGGCCCGGGGAGCGCAGGGGCGACTCCCGCACCGCCCACCAGGCGAGGGCGGTGCCGAGGGCGCCGAGCGCGGCGGTCGCCCAGAACATGACGTGCCAGTTCGCGTACTGGACGACGAGCGCGGCGAGCGGCAGCCCGAGGGCGGCGCCGATGCCGACGGTCGAACTCATCAGGGCGACGGCCGATCCGGTGCGCTGCGGCGGCAGTTCGTCGCGCAGGATGCTGATGGACAGCGGGACGACGGCCGCCGCCGCGCCCTGCAACGCGCGCGCGGCGATGAGCAGGCGGATGTCTGAGGTCAGCGCGCACAGCACCGATCCGGCGGTCATCAGGGCGAGCGCGCCGAGCAGCACGCGCCGCTTGCCGTACATGTCGCCCGCGCGGCCGAGGACGGGGGTGAGGACCGCGCCGGTGAGCAGGGTCGCCGTCACCATCCACGCCACGGCGGCCGGGGAGGCGCCGGTCAGGCGCGGCAGATCGGGCAGGAGGGGGACGACGACGGTCTGCATGACGGCCATGAGGATGCCGCCGAACGCGAGCACCGGCACGGTCAGCCGCTCCCGCAGAGCGCGACGGGGGCCGGCGGGCGGGGGTATCGGGGCGGGGTCCATGGCTCTCCTGGTCGGGGCGGACGGCCGGACGCGCACCGGCGGTGAGGCACCGGACGCGCACCGGGCCGTGGGGCGCCGGGCGGTGCGCGCCTGACGGTGCGGCGGACGTGTGCCGGGCGGTGGGGCGCCGGCGAGGGACAGGCCCTCGGTGAATGCCGATTCACCCGGTGGTGAATGAGTATTCACCACCGGCCGCCCGCTGTCTGCCGCCTGCGCGGGGCGCGTGGGACGGGTGGGGCGAGTGATACTGGCGGGCATGACCTCCACTCCTGATGTCCTGCGGTTCGGGCTCGTCGGCACGGGTTCCTGGGCCGACCGCACGTACGCCCCGACCCTCCAGGCCCATGACCGTGTCCGTTTCGCCGGGGTGTGGGGACGCCGCCCCGAGGCCGCCGCCGACCTCGCGGCCTCGTACGAGACGACGGCGTACGAGGAAGTCGACGCGCTGTTCGCGGCGTGCGACGCGGTGGCGTTCGCGGTGCCGCCGGACGTGCAGGCGCCGTTGGCGGCGCGGGCCGCCGCCGCGGGCTGCCATCTCCTCCTGGACAAGCCGCTGGCGACGCGGCCCGAGCAGGCCCGCGCGGTGGTGGACGCGGTGGCGGCGAGCGGGGTGGCGTCGGCGGTGTTCTGTACGTTGCGCTACGCCCCGGCGACGGCCGCGTGGATCGCCGAACAGGCCGCCTCGGACGGCTGGTTCACGGGCCGCGCGGACTGGTTCGGCGCGCTGTACACGCCGGGTGACGACGCGGAGGCGCGGGCGCGGACGCCGTGGCGGGTGGACAAGGGCGCCCTGTGGGACGTGGGGCCGCACGCCCTGTCGGTGCTGCTGCCGGTGCTCGGCGAGGTGACGCGGGTCGCGGCGGTGCCCGGCCCCGGCGACACGGTCCATCTGACGCTGCGGCACACGTCCGGCGCGTCGAGCACGGCGACCCTGACGCTGACCGCTCCCCCGGCGGCGGGCGGTATCGCGGTGGAGGTGCGCGGGCAGGCGGGCGTGTCGGTGATGCCGAGGGCGGGCAGCGCGCGGGAGTCCCTGGCGGTCGCCGTGGACGCCCTGATCGCGGCCGCCCGGACGGGGGCGCCGGTGCCGTGCGACGCGCGGTTCGGGCTGCGGCTGACGCGGATCCTGGTGGCGGCGGAGACGGCTCTGGCGTCAGGCCGCGCCGAACCGGTGCCGGGCGAGTGAGGCGAGGTCCAGCCGGTCCATGAGGAGGTGGTGCCAGCCGTCTTCGGCGCCGGTGCCGGCGGCCCCGACGCGCGTCGGCGAACCGCTCCGGTCGGGCGTCGGGCAGGCCGAGTTCACGGCACAGGGCGCGGACGCCGGGGCGCAGCAGAGTGTCGTCGCGGACGGCGCGGGACGCCTGGGCGGTGTCGCGGACTTCGGGCAGCACAGGGCGACGGCACCGGGGTGGGGCGCAGGGCCCGACTTGTTCTGGGCCAAGCGCGCCCGTACCGGAGGGCGTGGGGCCGGGTGCCGTACGGGGGCCGTATCTCGGCCATTTCGGCGCGCGGGAGGGTGTCGGAGCGGCTGCCGGAGCAGTGGTCGGGGACTCCCGGGCGCGGGGCCAGTGTACCGGGCGCGGCCGGTGCCGTGGCCGCTACGTAATGGCGAGTGACGGCACCGACCGCAGCCAGTGACCCCGGTGGTCGCTCGGGGACGAGCGCCGGACGTGCGTCACGCAACGCATTTTCCGGCCACATCGAACAAATTGGTGGCCCGGTCCCGCTCTCTTCCCTGAACAACCCCAAGGGGCTCGTGGGTTACCTGCCACCGGGAAATTTCCGCCATTTTCGAGCGGCCCGGCACGAGTGCCCCATCACCCTGTACACAGGCGCACAGACGATGAAACCGGCAGGTGAGCAACCCCGCACCGCCCATCATGGCGGATCGTCTGATCGTTTTCTTCGGGCAATGTTTATGACCAAAGACGTTGTGAGTATTTAGACTGCTCACGCTCAACTCGGCGTGTACGAAGAGGGATTACCCACCATGAACAAGAAGGCGCTCCGCGCCCTGCTCCGTGAACGGCGCGCCCTCATAGCCCCCGAGTCCCATGGCTTCACCCGCCCCACGGGCCAGGGCCGGCGCGCCCCTGGCCTGTCCCAGCACCAGGTGGACCAACTGCTGCACCGCACGCTCGGCACATACCACCGCCTGGAGTCGGGCAGTTACCCGAACGCGCCGACGGAACTGCTGCGGGACGTGGCCCATCTCTTCGGGCTCAACGAGCAGGAGTGGGTTCTGCTGTGCCGCTACGCACTGCTCCAGGACCCGCCGGGCCCGCTGCACCTGTCCTCGGGCAAGGAGGTGCCGGGGGTGTGGCAGGAGGCGGTGGACAGCATCACGCACATGGCGTACGTGACGGACGCCTCGTGGGATCTGCTGGCCTGGAACGAGCAGTTCAGCGCGTTGTTCCCGGCCGGGCGGATGCCGGCGAACACGATGCGCTGGATGCTGCTCGACACCGAGGCGCGCGGCATCCTGACGGACTGGCACACGGCGTGGGCGCCGCTGGTCATGCCGCAGTTGCGGGCGGCGCTGGCCTCGCGCCCCGACGACGACACGCTGCTCCAGATCGAGAAGGAGGTCCTGGCGGATCCGGAGACGGCGCGGATCTACGAGGCGGGCGGCACGTCGATCCATCCGGACGGCGACGAGCGGCCGTTGCTGCACGCGCGGCACGGCGCGGGCTGGGTGACGACGTGCGCGGCGCAGCCGCTGACCGCGCCGGGCTCCCGGCTGATCATCCTGGTGTTCCATCCGGGGGCCCGCCGTTCCCATCTGCGGACCCCGAGCCTGAGAGCCGGCTGACAGATCGACGGGCTGACGGCTGACGGCTGACGGCTGACGGCTGACGGCTGACGGCTGACGGCTGACGGTCGAACAGGTCCTACCGTGAAGTACGTTGAGCGGCACCCCCCACGCCCGAAACCCCGACCAGTGGGAGTCGCCCCGTGCCCGTCTACGTCAGCAGACCCCGGACCGTCCTCGGTGCCCACAAGATAAGCACCGACGAGATCACCGACGACATCCGCTCCCACCACCCCGACCACCCGCGTCTCGCGGCGATCCTGCGCATCGTCGGCAACTGCGGTGTGCGCACCCGTTACTTCGCCCGCCCGCTGGACTCCCCCACGGTGTCCGGTTCGACGGACGTCGAGGAGCGGGCCCGTACGACCTTCATGGACGCGCTGGAGCTGGCCGATTCCGCCGCGCGGGCCGCGCTGGACTCGGCGCGCCTGGCGCCCGGCGACATCGACGCCGTGATCACCACGCACGCGACGGGCTGGGCCGTGCCCAACCTGGACGTGCATCTCGTGGAGCGCCTGGGGCTGCGTCCGACGGCCTCCCGACTCGCCCTGACCACGCTGGCCTGCGCGGGCGGCACGCTCGCCCTGATCCGCGCCGCCGACTTCGTGCGCGCCCGGCCCGGCGCCCGGGTCCTCGTGGTGGCCGCCGAGGCCATCTCGGGGGTGTACCACCACAGCGACACCAGCGTGCAGTCGATGATCTACAAGGCGTTGTTCGGCGACTCGGCGGCCGCCGCGGTCGTCACGGACGAGCCGCTGGGGCCGGGGCTCGCCGTCGAGGACACCTTCGAGTACCTGCTGCCGGAGAGCCTCGACCGCTACAGCGGCCGGATCGCCCCCGACGGCCTGCACTTCGACTCGACGAAGCAGGCCCTCACCGCCGCCGACGACGTGCTGCCCGCGCTGACGGCGTGGCTGGCCGGGCGGCGCAGCGACTTCCCCGTGATCCACCCGGGCAGTCCGCGCATCATCACCGACACGGCGACCGCGCTCGGCCTCGCCGAGGCGGACGCCCGGCACTCGGTGGACACCCTGGCCGACGAGGGCAACCTCGGCGGTCCGAGCGTGCTGCGCGTCCTGGAGCGCACGCACGACGAGCCGCCGGCTCCGGGCGCGCGGGGCACGATGGTGGCGTACGGGCCGGGCTTCACGACGGCGGCGCTGCACGGCCACTGGCACGCCTGACCGCCCCGGCCCCACACATGTCTCGACGGGACACATGTCCCATCGGGACATCAAGGTGTACCCTGAGGGCATGAAGGCGAACGAGCAGGGCCGACAGGGCGGACCCACCGGCACGGGCCCCGAGGACCGCCGCGCGGTCAAGGCGCGGCGGACCCGGGAGGCCCTGGCGGAAGCGGCCGTGGAGCTGGTGCTCGCGCACGGGCTCGCGGACGTCACCGTCGAGGCCATCGCCGAGCGCGCGGACGTCACGCGCCGCACCTTCAGCCGGCACTTCACCGGCAAGGAGGACGCGGCGCTGGACTTCACCCGCGCCGACGGCGCCCGGATCAACGCGGCGCTGCGCGAGCGCCCCGCCGCCGAGCCGCCGCTGCTGGCCTATCGCCGGGCCGTCACGGAGTGGCTGGCCGACCGGGAGACCCCGAGCTGGCACCACCGCCCGCGGCTGCGCGCGCTGTACGCGGCCGTGGACGCCGAGCCCGCGCTCTTCGCCGCGTACGAACGCATCCGGGTCGACGCCCAGGACGAGTCCGTCCGCATCATCGCCGACCGGCTCGGCACCGACCCGGCCCGGGACCCTCGTCCCGGAGTCGTGGTCGGGGCCGCCGCCGGTGTGCTGACCGCCGCGCTGCGCACCTGGGCGCGCGGCACCGGCACGGACGCCGAAGACCTCGCCGATCTGGTGGCAGGGGCCTACGACGCCCTCTTCGAAGAGGCCGCCCACGCGACGGCCTCGGCACCGCGACCAGAAAGTGACACCGCACCATGAGCACCACCAGCACCACCGGCACCACCAGCACCACCCCCGCCGCTTCCTCCGCCTCCTCCGCGTCCTTCGCGGACGAGTTCGCCGGGCAGACCGCCCTCGTGACCGGCGCCGCCTCCGGCATCGGCCTCGCCACCGCCCGCCGGCTCGCGCGGGGCGGCGCCCGCGTCGTCATCGCCGACTTCAACGAGCAGGGCGCGAAGGACGCCGCCGAGACCCTGAAGGCGGAGGGCTTCGAGGCCGCCGCCGTCGCGGTGGACGTCACGCGCCCGGAGTCCGTCGAGGCGGCCGTGGCGTACGCCGTCGAGACGTTCGGCCGGCTCGATCTCGCGGTCAACAACGCGGGCATCGGCGGCCCGAGCGCCCCGACCGGCGCCTACGACATCGACGCGTACAACCGCGTCGTCCGCACCAACCTCGACGGCGTCTTCTACTCCCTGCGCTACGAGATCCCGGCCATGGAGGCCGCGGGCGGCGGCGCGATCGTCAACGTCGCCTCGATCCTCGGCTCGGTCGGCTTCGCCGGTTCTCCCGCGTACGTGGCCGCCAAGCACGGTGTCGTGGGCCTGACGAAGACGGCGGCCGCCGAGTACGCCGCCAAGGGCATCCGCGTCAACGCGGTCGGCCCGGGCTTCATCGACACGCCGCTGCTCAAGGACATGGACAAGGCCGCCTACGACGGTCTGGTGGCGCTGCACCCGGCGGGCCGGCTCGGGCACGCCGACGAGGTCGCCGAACTGATCGCGTTCCTGCTCTCCGGCCGCGCCTCGTTCGTCGCGGGCAGCTACCACCTGGTGGACGGCGGATACACCGCCGTCTGAGCCGAGCGGGCCGCGCCGAGCGCCACCGGCCCCGCCCTGTCCGCACCCGTCTTCCGTTTCTTGTCATGGAACGGGCGGCGCGGGGCAGGCGCGGGGCTGGATCCGGTACGAGGAGGGGCGCGGCACCACCATGCGACAGCAGTCCGCACAGGCGACATCCGCGGGAGGCGCGGCGCGGGAGTCGTACTTCGACAACGTGAAGTTCCTGACGATCGTGCTCGTGGCGTGCGGTCACGCGTGGGAGCCGCTGACCTACGGCTCCCACGCCGTGAGCGCGCTCTACCTGACGGTGTACGCGTTCCACATGCCGGCGTTCGCGCTGGTCTCCGGGTACTTCTCCCGCAGTTTCGACATGGCCCCGCGCCGGCTCAAGCGGCTGGTGAGCGGGGTCGTCGTGCCGTACGTCGTCTTCGAGGTGGCGTACACGCTGTTCTACCGGTGGGCGCAGGACGATCCGGGCTATCCGATCAGCCTGCTCGACCCCTGGTATCTGATGTGGTTCCTCGTCGCGCTGTTCATCTGGCGGCTGTCGACGCCGCTGTGGCTGCAACTGCGCCATCCCGTGCCTGCCGCGCTGGCGATCGGCACGGCCGTGTCGATGTGGCCTAGCGCGGGCGACGACCTGGCACTTCAGCGGGTATTGCAGTTCCTGCCGTTCTTCGTGGTGGGCCTCGTGCTGCGGCCCGAGCACTTCTCGCGGCTGCGCACCTGGCGGGTGCGGTGGGTGGCGCTCGGGGTGTTCGCGGTGGCGGTGGTGAGCGCGTACGCGGTGGCGCCCTGGTTCGACGCGGGCTGGTTCTACCACCGGGGCAGTGTCGTGGGGCGTGGGGTGCCGGCGTGGGCGGGCCTGATCGCCACGCCTGCGCTGTTCGTGCTGGCGCTGGTGCTGACGGCCTGCTTCCTCGCGTGGGTGCCGGGGCGCAGGCTGTGGGTGACGGCGCTCGGCACGGGGACGATCTACGCGTATCTGCTGCACGGTTTCGTCATCAAGTCGGCCCGCTTCTGGGACTGGTACGACCATCCTTGGCTGCACACCCCGCTCGGTGAGGTCGCGGTGACGCTGGTGGCGGTGGCCGGGATCACGCTGCTGTGCACGGAGCCGGTGCGCCGCGTCTTCCGCGTGGTGGTGGAGCCCCGGATGGACTGGGCGTTCCGCCGGCCGGCGAAGCGGACGCGGGAGGCGGCGGGCGCCGAGCGCGAGAAGGTCACCGCCGCCGGCGGCTGACCTCGGCGGCCGACGCCGGCAGGCACCGCACGCGTTCGCCGAGGGCGGTGACGTCGTCGGCCGGGCTGCGGAAGGGCACGCGGACGTCGCCTTGCCTGACTTATGGGGTCGGGGTGGCGGTCCAGCCCGCGCGGTCCGTGTCGGGGGTGCCCGGCGGCGCCCGGAGTGCGGTTGACTTCCCCTGTGCGCCGATATCTCTTCCTCCTCGCTGTCATCGCCGGTACGGCCGGCGCGCTCGTCCTCGCGCTCGGGGTCTCCGCCTGGTGGTGGTGCGCGGCCGGCCCGCTGCTCGCGCTCACCGCGCTGGGCGGCTGGGACCTCGTACAGCCGCACCACTCCGTGCTGCGCAACTACCCGCTCGTCGGGCACCTGCGTTTCCTGATGGAGGCCCTGCGCCCGGAGTTGCAGCAGTACTTCATCGAGCGCAACTACGACGGGCGGCCCTACGACCGGGACATCCGTTCCATCGTCTACGAGCGGGCCAAGGGCGTGGAGGCCGAGGAGCCCTTCGGCACCGAGCGGGACGTGTACGAGGTCGGGCACGAGTACCTGGTCCCGTCCATGCACCCGGTGGACCCGCCCAGCAGCGCTCCGAGCGTGCGGATCGGCGGCCCGGACTGCAAGCAGCCGTACGACATGGCCCTGTTGAACGTGTCGGCGATGAGCTTCGGCTCGCTGTCCTCCAACGCCATCCGCGCCCTCAACAAGGGGGCGGCGCTCGGCGGGTTCGCACACGACACGGGCGAGGGCGGCCTGTCCGAGTACCACCGCGAACACGGCGGCGACCTCGTCTGGGAGATCGGTACGGGCTACTTCGGCTGCCGTACCTCCGGCGGGCGCTTCGACCGCGCGGAGTTCACCGACAAGGCCGCGATCGACCAGATCAAGTGCATCTCGGTGAAGCTGTCCCAGGGCGCGAAGCCCGGCATCGGCGGGGTGCTGCCCGGCGGCAAGGTCAACGCGGAGATCGCGCGGGTGCGCGAGGTGCCCGAGGGCGAGACCGTGGTGTCGCCGCCCTACCACCGGGAGTTCTCGACGCCGCGTCAGATGATGCTGTTCCTGGCGGAGTTGCGGGAGATGTCTGGCGGCAAGCCGGTCGGGTTCAAGCTGTGCGTCGGCTCGCGGATCCAGTTCCTCGCCGTGTGCAAGGCCATGCTCGCCGAGGGCATCACGCCGGACTTCGTGATCGTGGACGGCTCGGAGGGCGGCACCGGCGCCGCTCCCCTGGAGTTCGCCGACCACCTCGGCACCCCGCTCACCGAGGGCCTGATCACCGTGCACAACGCGCTGGTCGGCGCCGGGCTGCGGGAGCACGTCCGGATCGGGGCGAGCGGCAAGGTGGCCACCGGCACGGACATGGTCAAGCGGCTCCTCCAGGGCGCCGACTACACGAACGCGGCCCGCGCGATGATGTTCGCCGTCGGCTGCATCCAGGCGCAGCGCTGCCACACCAACACCTGCCCGGTCGGCGTGACCACGCAGGACCCGCGCCGGGTGCGGGCGCTCGACGTGGAGGACAAGGCCGTACGCGTACAGAAGTTCCAGGCGGCGACCGTGCGCGGCGCCGGGCAGATCATGGCCGCGATGGGCGTGCGCTCGGCGCGGGAGCTGCGCCCGGAGATGCTGATGCGGCGCACGGCACCGCACGGGCTGCGCTCGTACGCGCGTCTGCACGAGTGGCTGGAGCCGGGGGCCCTGGTCTCCGGGCCGCCGCCGGGCTGGGCGGAGGACTGGGCCGCCGCGCGCCCCGACCGCTTCTGAGCGCCACCCCATGCTCCCGCTCCACGCGAACGAGCGGTGAACGCGGCCGCACGTCCGCGTGTCGGCCCGGGCGACGGCATCATGCGGCCATGGACGGTAGCGCGCTCCTGCGGGAGCTGTTCACGCCTGACGAGTACGAAGCGGTCCGCAGCCACGCGGACCATCTGGGCGTGACCGTGGTCGAGTACGTGCACGGCACGGTCGTCGAACGGGCCCTGGAGCGGCGGCAGCTCGCCCAGGCGACCCAGGCGCAGGCCCTGCACCTGGGCAAGCCGGCGGTGCCGCAGGTGGAGCGGCCGCGCGGCGGCGACGGCTTGGCCGCCCCGGCCCTGGAGCGGTTCCTCGACACCCTGGCCCACCCCACGGAGCCCGTCTGACCCACCCGTCACAGCCTGGCGGCCACCCGTGTGACAGCGGGCCAGAAGCGCGGTTTCCGGTTGTCTGATCGCCGCCATCGCGGGCATCCGGCAGACATGGCTACGGTGACGGCACGTCAGGGGAAGGTCGGAAAGCGCGGCGCGGGCGACGAGCGGCAGAGCGCCCGGGACCGCCCCGAGCGGCGCTGGTGGCACGGGGTCGCGCGGGCGGTGATCGCCGTCGTGGCGTTCCTGGCGCTGGTGGCGTTCTCGGCGGTGCTGGCCCGGATCACGCTGACGCCCTCCCCCGCGTCGGACGGGATCGCGGGGGCCAATCTGCGGCCCGGTTCGAGCCTGCGGCAGTACGCGCAGTCGTACACCTTCCTCGCCGCGTGCAAGCAGATCGGCGGAAACCTGTTGCTCGGCATGCCGTTCGGGGTGCTGCTCCCGGTGCTCGTGGGGCGCCGGATGCGGATGGTGCAGGTGCTCGCGCTCACCACTGTGGTCATGGTGCTGGTGGAGTTGGCGCAGGGCGCGATGGTGGAGGGCCGCGCCTTCGACATCGACGACATCCTGCTCAACACGGGTGGCGCGCTGATCGCGTACGCGCTCGTGGGCCGCCGGATCGGCCATCGGTACCACGCCATGGCCACTCCGGAGCGGTCCGGCCGCTTGAAGGGGCGGTTCACGGGGAAAGGGCCTTCACGTCGACAGGAGCGGTCCCCGGAGGGATCGCCTCGCACACGCCCGCTGCGGGCGCGCCTGCTCGGTCGGGACCGGGAGGGCGTAGAGGCCCGCGAGAACCGTACGGGTGACACGAGCCGTACGGACCGCACGAACCGCATATCCCGCATGACCCGCAAGAAGCTGTTCCAGGCAGGAGTACGCGAGAGGGAGTGATGACATGCGTGCGTTCAGGGGCGCCGCTCGGCGTGCCGCACGCGTGGAGTATCTGATGCCACGGGGCTCGGGGGCCGCCCGCTGGGCCCGCCGGCTGACCCGGTCGTTCCTCGAGGGACGCCCGCCGGACGCGGCGTCCGACGCGGAGCTGGTCGTCTCGGAGCTGGTGACGAACGCGACCCGGGCCCCGGACGCCCGCTGCCGGATGAGTCTGCGGCTGGACACCGCCGGGGAGTTGACGGTGGAGGTCCACGACGACGCGCCCGGCATGCCGCATCTGCGGGGCGCGTCACCGACCGCCGAGTCGGGGCGCGGGATCGCGCTGGTGCACGCGCTGTCGCGCCGCTGGTGCGTCGAGCCGGACCGGCACGGCGGCAAGACCGTACGCGCGGTCCTCGCCGCGTCCTGAGACTCCTCCCCCTGAGTCTCTTCCCCCGGAGGCCCCTCTTCCGCGCGGGGCGGCCGGGACCGGCCCGCGCGGGAGGCGCCTCGGGATGCGCCCTCGGGATGCGCCTCGGGATGCGCCCTCGGGATGCGCCTCGGGTGGCGGGCCTCAGTGGCCGCGGGCGATCCATTCGTCGAGGTGCGGGGCCTCCGCGCCGATCGTCGTGGAGTCGCCGTGCCCGGTGCGGACGACCGTCTCGGGCGGCAGCGTCAGCAGCCGCTCGCGGATCGAGTCGATGATCGTGGGGAAGTCGCTGAACGTGCGGCCCGTGGCGCCCGGCCCGCCCTGGAACAGGGTGTCGCCGGTGAACACCGTGCCGAGCGCGGGCGCGTACAGGCTGACCGCGCCGTGGCAGTGGCCCGGGGTGTGCAGGACCGTCAGTTCGACGCCGGCGACGGTGAGGCGCCGGCCGTCTGCCAGTTCGCCGTCGGGGGCGCGGTCGGGATGCGTGCGCTTCCACAGCTCGGTGTCGGCGGGATGCAGCAGGATCGGCGCGCCGGTGCGGGCGGCGAGCGCGGGCGCCGCGTCGATGTGGTCGTCGTGGGCGTGCGTGCACACGATGGCGACGAGGCGCCGCTCGCCCAGGGCGGTGGCGATGGCGTCGGCGTCGTGGGCCGCGTCGATGACGACGGCCTCCTCGTCGTCGCCGACGATCCAGACGTTGTTGTCGACGTCCCAGGTGCCGCCGTCGAGCGAGAACGTGCCCGAGGTGACGAGGTGGTCGACGCGGGCGCCGGGCGCGGGCGTGGCCGCGGGGGTGGCCGTCATCAGAAGATCACCACCGAGCGCAGCACGTCGCCGTGGTGCATCCGCTCGAACGCCTTCTCCACGTCGGTCAGTTCGATGGTCTCGGTGACGAACGCGTCGAGGTCGAGGCGGTTCTGCATGTAGAGGTCGATGAGCATCGGGAAGTCGCGCGAGGGCAGGCAGTCGCCGTACCAGGACGACTTCAGGGAGCCGCCGCGGCCGAACACGTCGAGCAGCGGCAGGTCGATGCGCATCTCGGGCGTGGGGACGCCGACGAGGACGACGGTGCCGGCGAGGTCGCGGGCGTAGAAGGCCTGTTCGTACGTCTCGGGGCGGCCGACTGCCTCGATGACGACGTCGGCGCCGAAGCCGCCGGTGAGCTTGCGGACGGCCTCGACGACGTCGGCGGAGCGGGAGTTGACGGTGTGGGTGGCGCCGAGCGAGCGGGCCTTCTCCAGCTTCTTGTCGTCGATGTCGACGGCGATGATCTTCCCGGCACCGGCGAGGCGGGCGCCGACGACGGCCGCGTTGCCGACGCCGCCGCAGCCGATGACGGCGACGGAGTCGCCTCGGGTGACCTCGCCGGTGTTGATGGCGGCGCCGAGCCCCGCCATGACGCCGCAGCCGAGCAGCCCGGCGGCGGCCGGGGACGCGGCCGGGTCGACCTTGGTGCACTGGCCCGCGGCGACGAGGGTCTTCTCGGCGAACGCGCCGATGCCGAGCGCGGGCGTCAACTCCGTGCCGTCGGCGAGCGTCATGCGCTGACGGGCGTTGTGCGTGGCGAAGCAGTACTGGGGGCGTCCGCGCATACAGGCGCGGCACTGGCCGCACACCGCGCGCCAGTTGAGGATGACGAAGTCGCCGGGCTCGACCTCGGTGACGCCGCCGCCGACCGACTCGACGACGCCGGCCGCCTCGTGGCCGAGGAGGAACGGGAACTCGTCGTTGATGCCGCCCTCCCGGTAGTGCAGGTCGGTGTGGCAGACACCGCACGCCTGGATCTTCACGACGGCCTCGCCCGGGCCCGGGTCCGGCACGGTGATCGTCTCGATGGATACCGGGGCACCCTTCGCCCGCGCGATCACGCCCTGCACCTGCTGTGCCATGAAGGTCAGCCCTCTTTCTCTCCGCGTCGTGCCTGTCGGTGCGTCACCGTCCGTCGCGCGCTGGGCGCCCCGCACGTGCCGCGTGCCCATCGTCGCGCACGGGCCGGGTACGGGACAGCACCGGGCCCGGGCGGCGCCGCCCCGGCACGACCCGAAGGACAGACCTTAGGCTGCCGGGATGCGTGGTGTGAGGGTGGCGGCGGCCACGTTGTTTCCGGTGGGCGGGGCGCTGGCGGCGGCCCTCGTCGTGCTGCTGCTCGCGGCGGTAGCGGTGGCGGCGGTGTTCCGGCTCGCGCCCGACGGGTCGTGGCGGCGGGGCCGGGACGTCGCGGTGGCGGGGGTGCGGGCGGCGGCGCAGTTGGCGGTCGTGTCGCTGCTCATCGGGTGGGTGGTGCGGCATGGGCCGGCGCTCGCGGCCTTCCTGCTGCTGATGTTCGCGGTGGCGGTGCGCACGGCCGGGCGGCGCGTCACAGCGGGCCCGGGCTGGTGGTGGGCGGCGGTGCCGATCGGGCTGCCGGTGCTGCCGGTGGTGGGCGCGCTGACGGGGTGCGGTCTGCTGCCGGCGCGGGGCATCACGCTCATCCCGGTGACGGGGATCCTGATCGGCGGGGCGCTGACGGCGACGGTGCTCGCGGGCCGCCGCGCCCTCGACGAGCTGACCGTGCGCAGGGGCGAGGTCGAGGCGGCGCTCGCGCTCGGGCTGCTCCCCCACGAGGCCCGTCTGGAGATCGCCCGCCCGGCGGCGTCGGACGCACTCCTGCCGGGGCTCGACCAGACGCGCACGGTGGGGCTCGTGACGCTGCCCGGAGCGTTCGTCGGCATGCTGCTCGGCGGGGCGTCCCCGGTGGCGGCGGGCGCGGTGCAACTGTTCGTGCTGGTGGCGCTGTTGGCGGTGCAGGCCGTCGCGGTGGCGGCGACGGTGGAGCTGGTGGCGCGGGGCCTGCTGCGCCGCCCCGGGACGGGGCCGTGAGCGGCGGTCGGCGTACGCTCCGTCCATGACCGTTTTTGACGCAGTGGAGATCGACCGGTTGCAGGGCGGCGCGCTCGACCTGGCCGGGTTCGAGGGCAAGGCCGTACTCATCGTCAACGTCGCTTCCAAGTGCGGCCTCACCCCGCAGTACGAGGCCCTGGAGCGGCTGCACGAGCAGTACGCGGCGCGCGGGTTCAGCGTGCTCGGCGTGCCGTGCAACCAGTTCATGGGCCAGGAGCCCGGCTCGGCCGAGGAGATCGCCGAGTTCTGTTCGGCGACGTACGGGGTGACGTTCCCCATGACGGAGAAGGTGGACGTCAACGGCGCGGACCGGCACCCGCTGTACGCGCGGCTCGTCGAGAGCGCCGACGACGAGGGGCACACCGGGGACATCCGCTGGAACTTCGAGAAGTTCCTGATCAGCGGCGCGGGCGAGGTCGTGGCCCGGTTCTCGCCGCAGACCACGCCGGACGACCCGCGCGTGGTCGCCGCGATCGAGAAGCAGCTTCCGGCGGCCTGACCGGCCGGCGCCGGGCGGTTCCCGGCCCCGCGCTCGACCGGGGCCGGGACGGTCCGCAGCGCCCCGCGCCGTCCTGCCGCCGGTCCGGGCCCGCGCGACGCGCCCGGGCCTGGGGCCGTCAGTCACGGTCGCCCCGGCCCTCGCCGTGCGGGCCGAAGAGGTCGTCGAGGGCGCGGTCCACGACCCCCGCCAGGTCCTCGGCGCCCGCGGGGACGAGCGCGTAGGAGCGGCGCAGGAAGCGGCGCAGCGCCGACGTGTCGAACTGGACGACGGCCATCCCCTCCGGCGCGTGCAGTTCGATGACGGTACGGGCCCTGCCGCACGGCCAGACATGGACATCACCGGTGCCGGTCGGGGCGCGCAGGCCGTCGTCGAGCAGGGTGCGGGCGAAGGCCCAGGTGACCTCGGTGCCCGCGAGCGTGGCCTCGGCGGGGAACGCGAGCCGCAGCGCGAGCGGGTCGGCGCTCACGTAGCGCAGGGTGACGTCGAGGGCGCGCTCCGGTCCCGTTCCGTCGGCGGTGACCAGGCAGGCACGCACGTGCTGTTCGAGGGTGACGGGCAGAGTGGCGGGCATGGCGGGCTCCCTTTCGCTTCGGCGCGGATATGTGGTGCTGCCCGTTCGACGCGGGAGCGGGGCCGCGTATTACGGCGTTTTCGACAACGACCTTTGTGACCTGCGCCACTCACCCCTCCATAATCCGACATTTCCGAAGTAGCGTTGCAAACCGCCGGACGCGCAGACCGGCCCGCAGCACGACCGCCGCCCGATCCGCCGTCGGGCGTTCCTGCCGATGCCCTACGGATGTGTCCTGTCATGACCGACGGCCCCGCCGCCGCTCCGATATCCGCCGCCGCCCCGGAAGGCGGCCTGAGCCCTGCCGCGTACGCCCGGATCTACGAGGCCGAGCAGCCGCGCCTGGTCGCCTACGCGCGCTCCCTGACCGGCAACCCGTGGCTCGCCGACGATCTGGTCGCCGAGGCCCACTTCCGTGTCTGGCGGCGGCTTTCCGCAGGTCACGAGGTGGAGAACGTCGCCGCGTACCTGACCACCACCGTCCGTCACCTCGCCGCCACGGCGGGACGCGGCGCGGCCCGCGACACGCCGATCGACCCGCACGCGGGCGTCGAGCCGGTACCGGCCGGCGGCGCGGACGAGGACCCGGCGGCGCACACGTCGTCGGTGGACCTGCTGCGGCGGGTCCTCGCCGACCTGCCCGAGCGCTGGGTCAAGGCGCTGTGGCTCGCGGAGGCGGAGGGCCAGCCGCTGGAGGCGGTCGGGCGGCGCATCGGCGCGGGCAGCGGGGCGACGGCCGTGCTGCTGCACCGCGCGCGGGAAGGCATGCGGCAGGCGTTCCTGCGCGGCCACCCGGGGCGCCCGCTCAGCGCGGAGTGCCAGGGGTTCTGGGACCGGATGCCCGCGCATGTGCGGGGTGCGGCGAGCGCCCGGCAGTCGGAGCGGCTGCTCGCGCACACCGACGGCTGCGACGACTGCCGTGCCCGGCTCGCCGTGCTGCTGCGCGCCAACGACCGGCTGCCCGCGCTGGTGGGCCCGGCTCTCCTGGTGTTCGCGCTCGGCGGCGCGGGCAAGTTCCTGCTGCCGCCGGCGGCGGGCGCGGGCGCGGGTGCGGCGGCCGGTCACGGGGCGTCGTCCTCGTCGGGCGTGTCCCACGGCGTACGTCACCTGCTGACCGGCGGCGCGAAGGCCCCGGCGGCGGTCGCGGGCGTCCTCGGCGTCACGGTGGCGGGGGCCGCGGTCGCGGCGGGGCTCGTGCTCAGCGGCTCGGACGGCGGGGCTCCGGCCCATCGGGACACGGCGGCGGTGGCCGACGCGCCGACCGAGCGGGGAACGGGCCGGCCTTCGGCTCCTTCCGGGCCTTCGACTCCTTCCGCGTCTCCGGAGGCCGGCGGGTCTGCGGGGGCGGGTGGGGCTTCGGAGGCCAGTGGGTCTGCGGGTGCCGGTGGTTCTGCGGAGGCCGGTGAGCCTGCGGGGGCGGAACCCTCCGCCGCCGCGACACCTTCGACTCCCGGGGCTTCGCCCACCTCGTCCCCGTCCGCTCCCTCCACAGCGCCGTCGCCCGGCACGCCCTCGGCGGCTCCCTCGCGCGGGCCCGCGTCACCGGCTCCCCGGGAGGGCACGCCCTCGACGGCACCCGTGACCCCGAAGGCTCCGGCGGTCCCCGCGCCCCGGACGGCCACCCCGGCGCCGAGCACGTCACCGACGACGGTCCCCACATCCCCCGCGCTCCCCGAGCCCCGGGTCCTGACGCCCCCGCCGCCCACACCGACGCCGACCGGCACTCCCCCGCCGACCCCGACCACCACTCCCCCGACCACGGCGCCCACCCCGACGCCGACGGTCACGCCCACCCCGACTGCCACACCCACACCCACGCCCACCCCCACCTGCCACCACTGGCACGGCCCGATCTACATCTGCCACGTCGACGGCGGCTGACCGCTCCGGAAGGCCCGCGCGGGCGCCCGGGCGCGGACACGCGGGCCCGGCGTCCGGCCGTGCACGCGCGCGCCCCGCGTAGCACCATGGCTGCATGCTGTTCTCCCGGCTCGCCCAGGTGTCCCAGGAAGTCGCCGCCACCTCCGCGCGGTCCCGGAAGATCGCGCTGCTCGCGGAGCTCTTCGCGGACGCGGCGCCGGAGGACGTGCCGATCGTCATCCCGTATCTGGCGGGACGCCTCCCGCAAGGGCGCCTCGGCATCGGCTGGCGGGTGCTGAGCGAACGCGTCCCGCCGGCCGCCGAACCCCGCCTGAGCGTGCAGGACGTGGACGCGGCGCTGACCGATCTCGGCGATGTGTCGGGCGCCGGTTCGCAGGCGGAACGGCGGCGGCTCGTCGGGGAGTTGATGGGCGCGGCGACCGAGGAGGAGCAGCGGTTCCTGTTCGGGCTCGTGACCGGCGAGGTACGGCAGGGCGCGCTCGACGCGGTCGCCCTCGAAGGGCTCGCGCGGGCCACCGACGCTCCCCCGGCGGACGTGCGGCGCGCGGTGATGCTGGCGGGCGGGCTGCAACCGGTGGCGCGGGCGCTGCTCGCGCGCGGGCCCGCCGCCCTGGAGGAGTTCCGGCTCACGGTCGGGAACCCGGTGCAGCCGATGCTGGCGCACGCGGCCGGTTCGGTCGGTGAGGCGCTGGACAAGCTGGGCGCCTGCGTCGTCGAGGAGAAGCTGGACGGCATCCGCGTACAGGTGCACCGGGACGGGGACGAGGTGCGGGTGTTCACGCGCACGCTCGACGACATCACCGACCGGCTGCCCGAAGTGACGGCGGCCGCGCGGGAGTTGCCCGGTGAGCACTTCATCCTGGACGGCGAGGTCATCGCGTTCGACGCGTCGGGCAGGCCCCGGGCGTTCCAGGACGTGGCGGGGCGGGTCGGGTCGCGGGTGGACGTGGCGAGCGCGGCGCGGGCGCTGCCCGTCTCGCCGGTCTTCTTCGACGTGCTGTACGCGGGTGAGGACGGCGGCGATCTCTTGGAGACGCCGTTCGCGCGGCGGCACGAGCGGCTGGCGCGTCTCGTGCCCGAGCCGATGCGGGTGCGGCGCGCGGTCGTGGACGACGCGTCGGACGCGGGGCAGCGGGCCGCCGCCGAGGCGTTCTTCGCGGCGACGCTGGAGCGCGGGCACGAGGGCGTGGTGGTCAAGGGGCAGGAGGCGGGGTACAGCGCCGGGCGGCGCGGGGCGTCCTGGCTGAAGGTGAAGCCGGTGCACACGCTGGACCTGGTGGTGCTCGCGGCGGAGTGGGGACACGGCCGGCGCACGGGCAAGCTGTCGAACCTGCATCTGGGCGCCCGGCGCGAGGACGGCTCGTTCGCCATGCTCGGCAAGACGTTCAAGGGGATGACGGACGCGGACCTCGCCTGGCAGACCGAACGCCTCGGCGAGCTGGCCGTCGAGGACGACGGCCATGTCGTACAGGTGCGGCCCGAGCTGGTCGTGGAGATCGCCTACGACGGGTTGCAGCGCTCGACGCGCTACCCGGCCGGGGTCACGCTGCGCTTCGCGCGCGTGGTGCGCTACCGGGAGGACAAGACCGCCGATCAGGCGGACACGGTGGAGACGGTGCTGGCCTCGGCTCCCGAGGCGCGGCCGGAGCCCCGGGGCGACGCGGGACCCGGGAGCGGCGGCGGGCCCCAGGACGATGACGCACCCCAAGACGGCGACGGGCCCCAGGACGGCGGCCGACCCCAGGGCGACCGCTGACCGTTTCTTTGCCAAAACATGAGGCGTATAGGGTGACCCCCGCACCGAAAGGTGCAACCGCCACCTATAGGCGGCCGGCTGTCTCGGCCGGACCCACGCACGGACCAAGGGGAGATGAGGGGATCACCGTGCCCGCTTCACGCCTGAGCAGGACACCATTGCCGGGGATCGGCTACCGCTACGACCTGACCACCCGCGAACAGCGCCAGCTGTCGGTCGTCGCGCACCGGGACGGGGGCCGCACGCTCAGCGCGTACGGGGCCGACGACCCGGACGCCTGCGCCCTGTCGCTGAAGCTGACGTCGGGCGAGGCCGCGTACCTCATCGACGCGCTGATGCCCTCGCACCACAGCCCGAACCTGCTGCACACCACCGACCTCGGGCTGGTGGCCGAGCGGATCGAGATCCCCGCGACCTCGTACTGGAACGGCCGGCTGCTCGGTGAGACGCAGATGCGGACCGAGACCGGCGCCTCCATCGTGGCCGTGCTGCGCCGCGCCGACGCGACCCCCTCCCCCACGCCCGACTTCCGGCTCGCGGGCGGCGACACGGTCATCGTCATCGGCACCCGTGAGGGCGTCGAGGCCGCCGCCGACATCCTGGGCCGGGAGTGATCGGATGCATTCCGCTGTCTTCCTGATCGAGTTCGGTGCCATCATCCTGGCGCTCGGCCTCCTCGGCCGTCTCGCCGGCCGGCTGCGCTTCTCGCCGATCCCGCTGTATCTGCTGGCGGGGCTCGCGTTCGGCGAGGGCGGTCTGCTGCCGCTCGGGGCGAGCGGGGAGTTCGTCGCCATCGGCGCCGAGATCGGCGTGATCCTGCTCTTGTTGATGCTGGGCCTGGAGTACACGGCCAGCGACCTCGTCAGCAATCTGAAGACCCAGTATCCGGCGGGGCTCGTCGACATGACGTTCAACGCGCTGCCGGGTGCCGTCGCCGCGCTGCTCATGGGCTGGGGCCCGGTCGCGGCCGTCGTCCTCGCGGGCGTCACCTGGATCTCCTCGTCCGGCGTCATCGCCAAGGTCCTCGGGGACCTCGGGCGGCTCGGCAACCGTGAGACGCCGGTGATCCTGTCCATCCTGGTCCTGGAGGACCTGGCGATGGCGGTCTACCTGCCGATCATCACGGCCCTGCTCGCGGGCGTCGGCTGGGCGGCCGGCGGTCTCACCCTCGCCATCGCGCTCGGCGCCGCCGGGCTCGTGCTGTTCATCGCGGTGCGCTTCGGGCGGCACATCTCGCGGTTCGTCTCCAGCGACGACCCGGAGAAGCTGCTCCTGGTCGTGCTCGGCCTGACCATCCTGGTCGCCGGGCTCGCGCAGCAGTTGCAGGTGTCGGCGGCGGTCGGCGCGTTCCTCGTCGGCATCGCGCTGTCGGGCGAGGTCGCGGAGGGCACGCACACGCTGCTCTCGCCCCTGCGGGACCTGTTCGCCGCCGTCTTCTTCGTCTTCTTCGGCCTGCACACCGACCCGGCGAGCATCCCGCCGGTCCTGCTTCCCGCGCTGCTGCTCGCGGTGGTCACGGCGTGCACGAAGATCTTCACCGGCTGGTGGGCCGCGCGGCGCGCCGGGGTGTCCGTGAAGGGCCGCTGGCGGGCGGGCGGCGCGCTGGTGGCGCGCGGCGAGTTCTCCATCGTCATCGCGGGGCTCGCCGTCACCTCCGGCATCGAGCCGCGTCTCGGCCCGCTGGCGACGGCGTACGTGCTGATCCTCGTCGTCGTGGGCCCGCTGACCGCCCGCTACACCGAGCCGCTCGCGCAGCGCCTGTTCGGCCGCTTCATGGGGCCGGCCGCGACCGTGAACGGCGTGCCGGGGCCGCGCGCCCCGCAGGACGGCACCGACGCCGCCTCCGCGCTCGACGCCCGGGAGGCCCACCGCCCCTGAGCGGCGGGCGAGCCTCCCCGTACGCCCCGGCCGTGGCCCGGCGACCCCCTGGTGAACGCCCGCGTTCCCTCCCGGTCGCCGTCCACGGCCGGGGCGTCTAGCGTGGTGAAGGGGTTGTCCCGGGGGGTGTCGGGGTCTCCAGGAGGTCGCCATGGACCGCTCGCGTGACGCCGCCGAGGCCACCGGCGGACCCGCCTCCCCCGCCGCTCCGCCTGGCGCGGCCGTGCCGTACCACGGGGGCGGGCGGCACGAGCACCGCTGGCTCATCCTCGCCGTCATCGGCATCGCCCAGCTCATGGTCGTCCTCGACGCGACGATCGTGAACATCGCGCTGCCTTCGGCCCAGCACGATCTGGGGTTCAGCGACGGCAACCGGCAGTGGATCGTGACCGCGTACGCGCTGGCGTTCGGCAGTCTGCTGCTGCTCGGCGGGCGCATCGCGGACCTCGTGGGCCGCAAGACGGTCTTCATCGCCGGCCTGATCGGCTTCGCGGTGGCGTCGGCGCTCGGCGGCGCGGCGACCGGCTTCGGGATGCTGGTCTTCGCGCGGGCGCTCCAGGGCGTGTTCGGCGCGCTGCTGGCGCCGGCGGCGCTGTCGCTGCTGACGACGACGTTCACCGACCCGCGCGAACGCGCCAAGGCGTTCGGCATCTACGGCGCCATCGCGGGCGCGGGCGGCGCGGTCGGCCTGCTCCTCGGCGGCGTCCTCACGGAGTATCTGAACTGGCGCTGGTGCCTGTACGTGAACCTGCTGTTCGCCGTCGTCGCCATCCTCGGCGGCTCCCGGCTGCTGCACGGCGGGCGCCCGGCGGACCGCCCGAAGCTGGACGTGCCGGGCACGCTGCTGGTGTCGGTGGGCCTGTTCTGCATCGTCTACGGCTTCTCGAACGCGGAGACGCACTCCTGGGGCGACGTGCAGACCTGGGGGTTCCTGGTGGTGGGCGCGGCACTGATCGTGGCGTTCGCCTGGTGGGAGCGGCGGGCGGCGCATCCGCTGCTGCCGCTGCGGGTGGTCCTGCACCGCGACCGGGGCGCGTCCTACCTCGCCATGTTCATCTCCGGCGCGGGCATGTTCGGCGTGTTCCTGTTCCTCACGTACTACTTGCAGCAGATTCTCGGGTACTCGCCCGTCATCACGGGTGTGGCGTTCCTGCCGATGGTGGCGTGCATGGTCCTGTCGTCGGTCGTCACGACGAACTACCTGGTGCCGAGGCTCGGGCCGAAACCGATCGTGCCGCTGGGCATGGCGATGGCGGCGGGCGGCATGGCGTGGCTGACCGCGCTCGATCTGACCAGCACCTACGCGGCGCATGTGCTGCCGCCGCTGCTGGTGGCGGGACTCGGGCTCGGCCTCGTGTTCGCCACGGCGATGAACCTCGCCACATCCGGGATCGCCGCGCACGACGCGGGGGTGGCCTCCGCGATGGTCAACACCAGCCAGCAGGTCGGCGGCTCGATCGGCACGGCCCTGCTGAACACGCTCGCCACCAGCGCCGCCACCGACTATCTGGCCACACGCAGGCCGACGCCGCTGGTGCGGGCGCAGGCGGCGATGGAGAGCTACTCGACGGCGTTCTGGTGGTCGGCGCTGTTCTTCGCCATCGGCTTCGTCGTGACGCTGCTGCTGTACCGGCCGGGCGCGCCGAAGGCGGTCGCGGGGGACGAGCCGGCCGTGCACGTGTGAGCCGCCTCGCGCGCCGCTCCCGAGGGCACGTGTCGCCGGGCGGCGCGCGTCGCGGGCGTCGACACTGGCCGCATGGCTGAGGAGAGCAAACGCACCCGTACGAGCGCGGGGCTGCTGGTGTTCCGGCGTGTCCCGGGCGGCTTCGAGGTGCTGCTCGGGCATATGGGCGGCCCCTTGTGGGCCCGCAAGGACGCCCGGGCGTGGACCGTTCCCAAGGGCGAGTACGCCGACGACGAGGCGCCGCTGGACGCCGCGCGCCGTGAGTTCCGCGAGGAGTTGGGGCTCGCGCCGCCGGACGGGGAGCCGCTGCCGCTCGGGCAGACCGTGCAGGCGGGCGGCAAGCGCGTCACCGTATGGGCGCTGGAGGGCGACCTGGATCCGGCGGACGTGGTGCCGGGCACGTTCACCATGCGGTGGCCGCCCCGGTCTGGCAGGACCGCCGAGTTCCCCGAGCTGGACCGGGTGGCGTGGTGGGCGTTGGACGAGGCCCGTACGCGGCTGGTCGCGGCGCAGGCCGTGTTCGTCGACCGGCTCGCCGACCTGCTGTGACGCGGGACCTTCGGGGCGCGTGAGGCGCGTGAGGCGCGTGGTGCCGGGTACCCGACGGGCCCGCGTTGCGGCGTCCGGCGTGGCGCGGGAAGGTCGAGGAAACGGTATCCAGGAGGTCTCCCCCATGCCCATCGCGACGGTCAATCCCGCGAACGGCGAGACGCTGAAGACGTACGACGTCCTGTCCGACGAGGACATCGAGCGCAAGCTCGCGCTGGCGGCGGAGACGTTCGAGTCGTACCGCACGTCGTCCTTCTTCGACCGGGCCCGGCTGCTTCAGCAGGCCGCCGATCTGCTGGACGCGGACACCCCGGACATCGCCAAGGTGATGACGACGGAGATGGGCAAGCCCGTCGCGGCGGCCCGTGCCGAGGCGGCGAAGTGCGCGAAGACGATGCGCTGGTACGCCGATCACGCGCAGGAACTGCTCGCCGACGAGCATCCGGCGCAGGCGGACGTGGAGGACTCGGGGGCGGCGCGCGCCCTGGTGCGCTACCGGCCGCTCGGGCCTGTGCTCGCGGTGATGCCGTGGAACTTCCCGCTGTGGCAGGTGGTCCGGTTCGCGGCGCCCGCGCTGATGGCCGGCAACGTCGGCCTGCTCAAGCATGCCTCGAACGTTCCGCAGACCGCCCTCTACCTGGAGGATCTGTTCCGCCGGGCCGGGTTCCCCGAGGGGTGTTTCCAGACCCTGCTGATCGGTTCGAAGGCCGTGGAGTCCATCCTGCGCGACGAGCGGGTCGTCGCGGCGACCCTCACCGGCAGCGAGCCGGCGGGCCGGGCGGTGGCGTCGGTCGCGGGCGACGAGGTGAAGAAGACGGTCCTGGAACTGGGCGGCAGCGATCCGTACGTGGTCATGCCGTCGGCGGACGTGGAGAAGGCGGCGAAGGTCGCGGTGACGGCCCGGGTGCAGAACAACGGGCAGTCGTGCATCGCGGCGAAGCGGTTCATCGTGCACGAGGACGTGTTCGACCGGTTCCGGGACGCGTTCGTGGCGGGCATGCGGGCGCTGCGCGTCGGTGACCCGCTCGACGAGGAGACCGACGTCGGCCCGCTCTCCAGCGAACAGGGCCGCGCGGACCTGGAGGAGCTGGTGGACGACGCGGTGGAGAACGGCGCGAGCGTGCTGTGCGGCGGGCAGCGGCCCAAGGAGTTCGCGGACCGGGGCTGGTTCTACGAGCCGACGGTCCTCGCCGACATCACGCCCGAGATGCGTATCCACCGCGAGGAGACCTTCGGTCCGGTCGCCACGCTGTACCGGGTCGCTGACCTGGACGAGGCGGTCCGCGTCGCCAACGACACGCCGTTCGGGCTGAGCTCGAACCTGTGGACCGGCGACGAGGACGAGATCGAGCGGTTCGTACGGGACAGCGGCGCGGGCGGTGTCTTCGTCAACGGCATGACGGCCTCGCACCCGGCGCTGCCGTTCGGCGGCGCCAAGCGGTCCGGGTACGGGCGGGAGCTGGCGGGCCACGGCATCAAGGAGTTCTGCAACATCACGACGGTGTGGATCGCCGGCTGACGTGACCGCGGGCGCCTGCGGGTTCTCCCCCGGGCGCCCGCTTGCTCCATGGGCGCCCGCAGTCCGTAGGGGCGCCCGCCCTGAACGATCGCAACGCTCATCTTGGTCGTTTCTCTTGAGCGTTGGGAGCGCCAGGTGCTAGAAACCGCTTACTCCCAGCGGTTCCGAGCACCCGGAGCTTCCCATGACTTCGCCCCGTCCCGCCCCCTGGTCCCGCCGTGCCCTCCTCGCCACCGGCGCCGCAGCGGGCACCGCGTTCGCCGTCGGCGCGGCGCACCCCGCCCGCGCCGCGACCTCCGCGCCGCCCCTTTCCGCGGCCTCCGCCGCTTCCGGCACGGCCGCGACCGCCTCGGCTGACGAGTTCGCCCAACTGCGCGCGCGATGGCGGTCGTTGTACCTCGGCGAGGGTTTCAGCCCCACCGCCGAGCCGTTCCGTACGAAGCTCGCCTCGCTCGGCACGCAGGCCCGCGCCTGGCGCGACGCGATGGCCCCGGCCGACGGATCTCTGTGGCCCGACGCGGTGTTCGGCGACCCGGACCCCGACACGGACACGGAGTCGTTCGGCTACTCCGAGCGCCTCCAGACCAGCTACGAGCGGGCCCGCGTGATGGCCGAGGCGTTCTGCCAGCCCGGCACCGGGGTGACCGGCGACGCCGCCCTCAAGGACGCGGTCCTCACCGCGGTCGATCACCTCGGCACCCAGGTCTACAACAAGACGCAGGCCCAGTACGGCAATTGGTACAACTTCCAGATCGGCGTCCCGCAGCGGCTGCTCGACATCGCCGTCCTCATGTACGACCACCTGGGCGCGGCCCGGATCACGGCGGCCGTCGAGGCGATCGACCACTTCGTGCCCGACTCGCTGGTCGCCAAGTACACCGGCACGAGCACCGGGGCGAACCGCATCGACCTGTGCCGGGTCCTCGCGCTGCGCGGCCTCCTCGACGGCACGGCGGCGAAGGTGGCGCTGGCCCGGGACGCGATCTCGCCCGTCTTCCCGTACGTCACCTCGGGGGACGGCCTGTACGCGGACGGCTCGCTGATCCAGCACACGTACGTGCCCTACACCGGTTCGTACGGCGCGGTGCTCATCGACGGGCTCAGCAAGCTGTTCGCGCTGCTCGGCGGCTCGTCGTGGGCGATCACCGACAGCGGGCGGCAGATCTTCCTCGACTCGGTGGAGCGCTCGTACGCGCCGTTCCTGCACGACGGGCTGGTCATCGACAACGTCTCCGGGCGGGCGATCAGCCGGGGTCTCGTCGCGGGCGACACGCTCAAGGTGCAGCAGAACGACCACACGCGCGGGCACGCGATCATCGCCTCGATCCTGCTGCTCGGGCAGGGCGCGAGCAGCGCGGAGAACGCCCGGTGGCGGGCGCTCGCCAAGGGCTGGTACAGCCGCGACACCTACGGTGACGTGCGTGCCGGGCGCGGCCTCGGGGTGGCGGCGCTGTCCCGGGTGACGGCGCTGCTCGACGACGCGGCGGTGAAGGCGGCGGTCGAGCCGGCCGGGCACCGCCAGTTCCCGGCGATGGCGCGTGCGACGCACCGCTCGAAGCTGTACACGGCGTCGGTGTCGATGTCGTCGAAGGCGATCACGTTCTACGAGAACGGCAACGGCGAGAACGGCCGTGGCTGGCACACCGGTTCGGGGATGCTGTACTGGTGGGCGGCGGGCGACGACGCGGGCGGCGGCCAGTACAGCGACGGCTTCTGGCCGACCGTCGACCCCTACCGCCTGCCGGGCACGACGGTCTCGCGCAAGCCGCTCGCGGACGCGGCGGGCGGCGCGTGGGGCGCGCCCCGGCCGGACACGACATGGGTGGGCGGCGCGACGGACGGCACGTACGGGACGCTCGCGCAGGACGTGCGGGGCCTGTCGTCCACGCTGCGCGGCAGGAAAGCCTGGTTCTTCCTCGATGACGCGGTCGTCTGTCTCGGCGCCGGCATCACGGCGACGGACGGCAGCGGCGTGGAGAGCGTCGTCGACAACCGCTGCCTCGGCGCGTCCGGCACGGCCCGCCTGACCGTCGACGGGCACACCCAGGCGGCGGCCCTGCCGTCCGACGCGGCGTTCCCGAGCGCGCGCTGGGCCCATGTCGCCGGGCACGCCGGGTACGTCTTCCCCGGCGGCGCGGCGCTCCGGGCACTGCGTGAGGAGCGCACGGGGACGTGGCACGACATCAACGGCGGCGGCGCGACGGACCCGGTGACGCGCCGCTACCTCACCCTGTTGGCGGACCACGGCAAGGACCCGGCCGACGCCTCCTACGCGTACGTCGTGATGCCGGGCGCGAGCGCGACCCGTACGGCGGAGCGCGCGGCGGCCCGTGATTGGCTGGAGGTCACCGCCAACTCGGGTGCCGGCCAGGGTGTCCGGGTGCCCTCGCTCGGTTTCACGGGGGCGGTGTTCTGGCAGGCGGGGACGGTCGGCAAGGTGACGGTGGACGCGCCGCTGGTCGTGCAGGCCCGCGAGCGCCGGGACGGCACGGCGACGGTGTCCGTCAGCGACCCGAACCGCTCGGTGCGCTCGGCGACGCTGACGTGGCGGCGCCCGGTGAAGTCGGTGACGTCGAAGCCGTCATCGGTCGTCGAGGCCCGCACCGGGCGGGAGTTGACGCTGACGTTCGGCGACCTGAGCGGCGCGGGCGGCCTGTCGCAGACGGTGACGGTCACGACGGCTTGACGTATCCGCGCGGCCCCGTCAGTTCGCTGTGACCGGCGCGCCGCAGGAGGCGCGGATCCTCAACTCCGGGAGGATGTCGAGGTGTTGTCCCGGCTCGCGGGTACCTGACGGCCTCGTGAGCCGGGACAACAGCAGAGCGGCGGCGCGTCGCCCCACGTCGGTCAACGCTCGGCTTCGCCGTCGGCGGGCGGCGCGGGCGCCGGTTCCGGGCCGCTGCGCAGGCGGAGGGCGGCGACGCGGACCATGCTCCGTCCCCGGAGCGGTTCGAGGAGGCGTGCGTGGCGCCGGTCGACGTGCAGCCGCATGATCCCGGCGCCCCCGTCGCTGAGCGCGCGACGACCGGACCTCCGTCGCCGACCGCGTCATCGTATCGAGCGTGATCGCTCATGACGATCAGTCGAGACGGTGGACCGGGGCCGGGCTGCCCGAGGCCACTCGCCGCCCGCCGTCCCCGCGTTCACCGGCATTCACCGTGCCGTCACCGGGAGTTCGGCACGGCAGCGGACCGTGTGCGCAGCTCACCGTTCGCACGCCTCAGGAGGCACCATGTCCCCGCACGTCCCCGGCAAGCGCCGCGTCCGCAGAACCGTCGCCGCGGGTGTGCCGCTCGCCGCGCTGGCCGCGCTCGCCGTCGCCGGGACCGCGACGGGCGCCCCGGCCGTCTCCGGCCGGGCCGAGGTCGTCGGCAGCGCGACGCTGCCCGACATCCCGCTCGGCACGTTCAGCGACTCCCTGCTGCCGGGCACCGTCGCCGACGACCGGGGCGTCGACCTCGGCGGCATCGGCTCGGACCTCTATCCGGCGGGCCGCGACGGCGAGTTCTGGACGGTCACCGATCGCGGGCCGAACGGCCAGATGAAGGTGGACGGCACCAAGCGCCGCACGTTCCCGGTGCCCGGTTTCGACCCGGCGATCGTCAAGATCCGCGTGGCCGGCGACCGGGTGAAGGTGCTCGACGCCCTCCCCCTCACCACGGCCTCCGGCAAGCCGGTCACGGGCCTGCCGAACCAGGAGAGCCGCGACGAGAAGCCGTACACGTACGACGCGCGCACCCCGCTGCCCGTGAACCCGAACGGGCTCGACACGGAGGGGATCGTGCGGGCCGACGACGGGACGTTCTGGCTGGTCGACGAGTACGGCCCCTCGCTGGTGCACGTCTCCGCGCGCGGGCGCGTGCTCGCCCGGCACGTGCCGAAGGGCCTGGCGCTGAAGGGCGCCGACTACCCGGTCGTCGAGTCGCTGCCCTCGGTCCTGCTGCACCGCAAGGTCAACCGCGGTTTCGAAGGACTCGCGCAGCTCCCGAACGGCGATCTGGTGCTCGCGGTGCAGAGCCCGCTGTCGCTGCCGGACAAGGACGCGGGCGAGTCCTCGCGCACGACGCGTCTGCTGCGGTTCTCCCCGAAGAAGCAGCGGGTGACGGCGGAGTACGCGTACCGCTTCGACCCGGTCGGTGTCGTGGACCCGGGCGAGGACGACACCTCCGAGCTGAAGATCTCCTCCGTCGTCGCCATCGGCGGCAACCGGCTGCTCGTCGAGGAGCGCACCGACAAGGCCGCCCGCCTCCAGGCGGTCGAACTGACGCCGCGCGCGGACATCCTGGGCGGGCGCTGGGACGCGGAGGCCACGTCGCCCTCGCTGGAGCAGTTGCCCGATCCGGCGGCGGCCGGCGTGCCCGTGCTGAAGAAGCGCCTGGTCGTGGACCTGCACACGCTGAACGGTGTCCCCGACAAGATCGAGGGCGTCGCGCTCGCGGGCCGCGACACGCTGGCGCTCATCAATGACAACGACTTCGGCATGACCGACGGCCCCGAGGCGTTCGACGCGCGGGGGCGGCTCGTGGACAGCGGCATCGAGACGAAGGTGACGTACGTGAGGCTGCCGAAGCACGCCCTCTGACGTCTGGTCAATCGCCGGATTCCATGGGTGAGTTCATGGCGTCCGGCATGGTCAGGGCGCCGGCGTGCCGGGGACGGGGACGGGCACGCGCTTCGGCACGTGGCGTCGTGCCGCGTCGTTCCGCAGCAGCCCGCTGGGGAGCCCACTCGGGAACGCGCTGCGCAACTCACTGGGGAGCGCGCTGCGCAGCCCGCCGGGAAGGCCGCTCGGCAGCACACTGGGCAGCTTGCTGGGGAGGCCGCTCGGGGGCTCACTGGGCAGCTCGCTCGGGACTTCGCTCGGGACTTCGCTCGGCAAGGTGCTGGGGGCCTTGGTGCTCGAAGCGCCGGTCGTGGGCGGCGACTTGTCGTCGCCGCCGTCCGAGCCGCGCCGGTTGAACACCAGCAGGACCGCCGCGACGATGACGACGACCGCCACGACGACGGCGATCACCAGGAACGGTCCGCCTCCCCCGCGCCGCGCCCCGGACGGTGGCGGTGGCGGCGGACCCGGCATCGGCGGGGGCTGCGGCGGCATGGGCGGGGGCGTCGTCATGCCGTCCAGGATCGCCGCTGTAGCTCGAACACGCGAGCCCACCGCCAGAGTTACGGCGTTGACGCACCTCCCGGCGCCGGGCCGGGCCCCGTACGGCGTCGCTCGCGTCAACCGCCAGAGGTGCGTACCTCTGACGTGCGGTTATGCACAACCGGTCAGTTATCCACAGATGTCCCGCGCCCTCTTCCGCCTCAACCGGCGCGGCCCGTACCGTACTTCACGCGGATCGCCGCACCCCCCGCCCCTTCCGGCGGCCGGCGGCGTGCGCACGGGAGGGGGAGCCTGTGTCGGGGGACGTGGGGAACACCGGGCATGCCGCGGGCGCGCGCACCGGGCCGGACAGCGGGACGCCGGCGGGGCCGGGGCTGCGCCGTGAGGCCATCGGGCTGCGCGAGGTGCTGTTCCAGAGCGTGACGGCGATGGCGCCGGCCGCGGCCATCGCCGCGTCGATCCCGTCGGGCGCCGCGTTCGCGGGCGGGAGCCTGCCGCTGTCGGTGCTGATCGCGCTGGTGGCCTGCCTGTTCACGGCGTCCTGCGTGGCGGAGCTGGCCCGGCGGATACCGGCGGCCGGGTCGGTGGCGACGTACACCGCGCAGGGGCTGCATCCGGCGGCCGGTTTCCTCGTCGGCTGGGGCTATGTGTTCGTCGAGGCGCTGGTGCCGCCGCTGCTGCTGCTCCAGCTCGGGTTCACGACGGCCGGCACCCTGCATGAGCAGTGGGCGTCCTTCCCCGGCGACCTGTGGTGGCCCTGGTCGCTGGCGGGGGCGGTCGTCATCGCCGTGACCGGCTACTTCGGCGTGCGGGCCTCGGCGCGCTTCGGGACCGTCCTCGGCGTCTTCGAAGTGCTGGTCTTCCTCGTCTTCGCGGTGCTCCTGGTGGTGAAGGCCGGCGACGGGAACACGCTGTCGGTCTTCGGCACCTCGCACACCGCGCACGGCTACTCCGGGGTCGGCGGCGTGTTCGCGGGCTCGGTGTACACGGTCCTGGCGTTCGCGGGCTTCGAGGCGGCGGCTCCGCTCGCCGAGGAGACCAAGGACCCGCGGCGCACCATGCACCGGGCGGTCCTCGGCGCGGCCCTCGCCATCGGGCTCGTCTACGTGGTGACGACGTACGCCATGTCGGTGTACGTCGGCCCGGACCGCTTCTCCGGGTTCTCCGGCTCCGGCGCGGCGTCCTGGGAGGGCGTGGCGCGGGCCTCGTTCGGGCTGTTCTGGGTGCTGGTGTTCCTGGCCGTCGTCAACTCCACGGTGGCGAACGCCAACGCCTGCGCGACGGTGTCCACGCGGACCGCGTTCGCGCTGGGGCGCATCGGGGTCTTCCCGGGGGCGTTCGCGCGGGTGCATCCGGTGCGCCGTTCCCCGGTGACCGGCGTGGTGGTGCAGTTCGCCGTCGCGGTGGCGGTCATGCTCGGACTCGGTCTCGGGTACGACCCGGTGACCGCGTTCCTGCTGCTCGCCACCGTGATCGTCACGGTCATCATCGGGGTGTACATCGTCGTGAACGTCGCCTGCATGGGGTATTTCCTGCGCCGCGCCCGAGCGGATCTGCGTCCGGTACGGCATCTCGTGTTCCCGGTGCTCGGCATCGCGGCGTTCGTCCCCGCGCTGCTGACCGCCGCCGGCATACCGGCCTTCTCCTTCGTCTCCGAGCTGACGGCGCCCGTGTCGTACGCGGGCCCCGTCGTCGGCGTCTGGCTCGCGCTCGGCGTGCTGGTGCTGGTCGTGCTGATGCGGCGGCACCCCGAGCGGGTGGCGCGGACGGCCCATGTACACCTCGACGACGACCCGCCGCCGGAGCCACCCACCACGCCCTGAACCGGCACCGCCCCCACGCCCTGAACTGGCACCCCCGTACCCCGGAAACCTCGTACCGCCCGTACCGCGCAGCCCGTACCCCGCACGCCCCGTACCCCGCACCCGCCCCTCCGCACCGAAACGGAGCACCCTCGTCATGAGCGACCCGCAGTGGCTGACCGTCCGGCCCGAGCCCGACGAGTACGCCTGGACGTTCGGCGGGGCGCCGCCCGTGGCCCGGATCGCGCCGGGCACCGTGCTCGACCTGTACACCGAGGACTGCTTCGCGGGCCGGGTCCGTTCCGAGAAGGACCTCGTCTCGCAGGTGTGCGAGTTCCCGTACCTCAATCCGCAGACGGGCCCCTTCCATATCGAGGGCGCCGAGCCGGGTGACACGGTCGCGGTGCACTTCGTGTCCGTCGAACCGGCCCGCGACTGGGCGGCGTCCACGACCGTGCCGCTGTTCGGGGCGCTGACCTCGACGCACACGACGGCGACGCTCCAGCCTCCGCTGCCGGAGGCGGTGTGGATCTGGCAGCTCGACCGCGAGCGGCGCACCGCCCGCTTCACCGCGCGCGACGGTGACCACTCGGTGGACCTGCCGATGGACCCGATGCACGGCACGGTCGGCGTCGCCCCGGCCAACCTGGAGGTGCGGTCCGCGCTGGTGCCCGACGCGCACGGGGGCAACATGGACACGCCGGAGATGCGCGCGGGCGTCACCTGCTACCTCGGGGTCAACGTCGAGGGCGCCCTGCTGAGCCTCGGCGACGGGCACGCCCGGCAGGGCGAGGGCGAGACGTGCGGTGTCGCGGTGGAGTGCGCGATGCACACGGTCGTCGTCGTGGAACTGCTCAAGGGCGTCACGACACCCTGGCCGAGGATCGAGTCCGACACGCACATCATCTCGACAGGTTCGGCGCGCCCCCTGGAGGACGCGTTCCGGATCTCCCAGCTCGATCTGGTGCAGTGGCTCGTACGGGACTACGCGTTCAGCGAGTTGGACGCGTACCAGTTCGCCACGCAGACGGTCGAGTCGCCGCTGGCGAACGTCTGCGACACGAACTACACGTGCGTGGCGAAGCTCCGCAAGGAGTGGCTGCCCGCGCGCGAGACGCACCGCGGTCTCCACGCCCATCTGCGTGAGCTGGCCGCCGCGCTCCCCCGCCCCGCCCTCTGAACCCCCGGCGCCCCTCCGGGACCCCACGCCCCACACGCACCACCTCGTACCGCACGCACCACCCGGGTTCTCCCCCCCCCCACCGTCCCAGCCAACCGAGAGGCAGGACCGTCATGGACCGAGCAGGACACCTCCCCCGCCGCCGTCTGCTCCAGGCCGGCGCGCTGGCCGCCGTACCCGGCGTGCTGTTGCCCGCGGGCCGGGCCGCGGCCGGCGCGCAGGCCGTCGACTACCCCGGCGCCGAGTCCGTGCCCGCGAGCACGTCCAACTACACGGTGGCGAACCGCCCGGCGACGTACGCCATCGACCGGGTCATCATCCACGTCACGCAGGAGACGTACGCGGACGCGCTCGCCATCTTCAAGAACCCGGCGAAGGCGGTGTCGGCGCACTACGTGGTGCGTTCGGCGGACGGGCACATCGCGCAGTGCGTGCGCGAGAAGAACGTGGCCTGGCACGCGGGCAACTGGTCGTACAACACGCGCAGCGTCGGCATCGAGCACGAGGGCTGGGTCGACAAGCCGGAGTACTTCACCGACGCCATGTACGCGCAGTCGGCGGCGCTGACCGCGTCGATCTGCGCGCGGTACGGCATTCCGCGCGACCGGGCGCACATCCTCGCGCACTCCGAGGTCCCGGGCACCGATCACACCGACCCGGGCCCGTACTGGGACTGGACCCGCTACATCAGAATGGTCAACTTCGCCTGACGCCCTGCCCCGCTGCCCCGTCGCACGCCGGATCGGCGTCTCCGCGAGCCGATCCGTCGTGCCGGGATCCTTGTCGCCCCGCGTCACGGGGGTGACGATGTCCTGGACGCGACGGAGGAAGCCGTCCCCGGCGCGGCGTGCAGCCGAACCACCGTCAGGGAGGCCGAGTTGACCGATCCGTGGGTCGCCCTGGAGCCGGGCGCCGATGTGTCCGAGCGGGTACGGGCCCTGCGCCGCGCCCATGACCGGTTCACCGCGGCGGGCACGGTCGCCCGCCCGGTGCGTCCGGTGGTCGCGGCGTCCTGGCGCCGCTCGGCGGGCGCGCACGTCAGCCCGGACGCGTCGGCGTCGGTCGAGTTGTCGGACGGTGACCTCGGAGCGTACCGGGCGGAGCACCCGCTCGCGCGCGTGATGCCGCTGTTCCGGGAGCTGTTGGGCACGTTCGCCGCCGACGGCGAGCATCTGCTCGCCGTGTGCGACGCGCAGGGACGGCTGCTGTGGGTGGAGGGCCACCCGGCGACGCGCCGCAAGGCGGGCGGCATGAACTTCGTGCCCGGGGCGCGCTGGTCGGAGTCGGCGATGGGGACGAACGCGCCGGGCACGGCGGTCGCCGTGGACCGCCCGGTGCAGGTGTTCGCCGCGGAGCACTTCATCCGCGCGGTGCAGCCGTGGACGTGCGCGGCGGCACCGGTGCACGATCCGCGCTCGGGGCGGCTGCTCGGTGCGGTCGACATCACGGGCGGCGACGGACTCGCGCACCCGCACAGCCTGGGGTTCGTGCAGGCGGTGGCCCGCGCCGCCGAGTCCCAACTCGCGCTCCTCGCACCGCCGTCGGCGCCCCCGACGGGCCTGCGGCTGTGGGTGCTGGGCAGGGACGAGGCGCTGCTGCTCACCCCGGCGGGCCACAAGCTCCGGCTGAGCCGCCGCCACAGCGAACTGCTCGTGCTGCTCGCCCTGCACCCGGAGGGCCTGACCGGCGACGAACTCCTGTGCTCGCTCTACGAGGACGAGTCGGTGACCCCGGTGACGCTGCGCGCCGAACTGGCGCGGCTGCGCCGCGTGGTGGGCCAGGACGTCCTGACGTCCCGCCCGTACCGGCTGGCGCTGCCGGTCGAGTCGGACCTGGAGACCGTCCGCAGACGGCTCGGTTCCGGCGCGGTCACCGCGGCGGCGTCGGCGTACGCGGGCCCGCTCCTTCCGGCGTCGCAGGCCCCGGCCGTCGCCCGGGTGCGGCAGCGGCTCGCGGACGAGTTGCGGGCGGCGCTCGTCGCCCGCGGCGACCCGGACCTGCTCGCCGACTGGGCGTACGCACCGTGGGGCGAGGACGACCTGGAGGTGTGGCGCGCGCTCGCGGCGGCACGCCCGACACCGCAGAACCTGGCCCGCGTCGCGGCGCTGGACGAGGAGCAGGGCTTCCCACGCCCGGGCGCCCCGCACCCCGCGTCCTCGTACGCAACGTAGCTGCAACGTCGCGGCGCCTAGCCTCCCGGCGAACCCGGCGACAGCTGCCCGAGGGCGGGCAGCGTGCACAGGAGGCCAGCCACGATGACCCGTTACGCGAACCCCAACACCGAGGGCTCCGTCGTCTCCTACCAGCCCCGCTACGACCACTTCATCGGCGGCGCGTACGTGCCGCCGGCGCGCGGCCAGTACTTCGAGAACCCGAGCCCGGTGAACGGACAGCCGTTCACCGAGGTCGCCCGGGGCACCACCGAGGACGTCGAGCGCGCCCTCGACGCCGCGCACGCCGCCGCGCCGGCCTGGGGCCGCACCTCCCCGGGGGCGCGCGGCGACATCCTGCTGAAGATCGCCGACCGCATGGAGCAGAACCTCGAAGTGCTCGCGGTCGCCGAGAGCTGGGAGAACGGCAAGCCGGTGCGCGAGACGCTGGCCGCCGACATCCCGCTCGCCATCGACCACTTCCGCTACTTCGCGGGCGCGGTCCGTGCGCAGGAGGGCAGCCTCTCCGAGATCGACGACGACACGATCGCGTACCACTTCCACGAGCCGCTGGGCGTCGTCGCGCAGATCATCCCGTGGAACTTCCCGATCCTGATGGCTACGTGGAAGCTCGCGCCGGCGCTGGCGGCGGGCAACGCGGTCGTCATCAAGCCGGCGGAGCAGACGCCGGCCTCCATCCACGTATGGCTGGATCTCGTCAAGGATCTGCTGCCGCCGGGTGTGGTCAACATCGTCAACGGTTTCGGCGTGGAGGCGGGCAAGCCGCTCGCGTCGTCGGCGCGGGTCGCCAAGGTCGCGTTCACGGGCGAGACGACGACGGGCCGGCTGATCATGCAGTACGCGTCGGAGAACATCAAGCCGGTCACGCTCGAACTCGGCGGCAAGAGCCCGAACATCTTCTTCGACGACGTGTGGGCGAAGGACGACGACTTCCGCGACAAGGCCCTCGAAGGCTTCACGATGTTCGCCCTCAACCAGGGCGAGGTGTGCACGTGCCCGTCGCGGGCGCTGATCCAGCAGGGCCACTACAGCGAGTTCCTCGACGCGGCCGTCGCCCGCACCGAGGCGATCAAGGCGGGCCACCCGCTGGACACGGACACGATGATCGGCGCGCAGGCGTCCAACGACCAGCTCCAGAAGATCCTCTCGTACCTGGACATCGGCCAGCAGGAAGGCGCGAAGGTCCTCACGGGCGGGCAACGCCTGGAGTACGAAGGCGAGTTGGCGGGCGGCTACTACGTCCAGCCCACGATCTTCGAGGGCAGCAACCGCATGCGGATCTTCCAGGAGGAGATCTTCGGCCCGGTCGTCTCGGTCGCGTCCTTCGCCGACTACGACGACGCCATCAAGATCGCCAACGACACGCTGTACGGCCTCGGCGCGGGCGTCTGGACCCGCGACATCAACACCGCGTACCGCGCGGGCCGGGCGATCCAGGCGGGCCGCGTCTGGACGAACTGCTACCACGCATACCCCGCGCACGCGGCGTTCGGCGGCTACAAGCAGTCGGGCATCGGCCGCGAGAACCACAAAATGATGCTGGACCACTACCAGCAGACGAAGAACCTCCTGGTGTCCTACTCCCCGAAGAAGCTGGGCTTCTTCTAGACACCCACGAGAAGGCGCCTGACCTGGGTCTCCCCTGTCAGGCGCCTTCCGCTGGGCTTGTTCAGAGCGGGGCACGATATACGTGGTATCTCCCGGTTACTCCCTCCGGTATCCCGCACCTCACCAGCTCTTCCGGACCAGTCACGGACCAAGACCCACGGTTCACCCCTCTGGCACTGCGCCCCGGCTCACACGGTCCCACTCTTCCGTCGACTGCTCAATGAGGCGGTCGGCCTGCTCCTGCGTGATGCCATACGCAGATGCGTCGACGTAGTTGCCCGCCTGGTTCCGGAACAGCCGTTCGTCCGGCGCCACGCCGAACCGTTCGATGTGTGCTCGGAGGATGCGCACGAACTGCGGCGGGATGGGCACCGGCCCGAGTCCATGTCGCTGTGGGGAAGGGCCGTTGTATCCGCGACAGAGCGCCCAGCCCGGCGGCGGCGGACACGAATGTACGCATGACAGTCCCCCTTGATCGGGTCATCGTTCGGCAGAAGTGCCGTCTCGGGGTCCTCAGCTGACACCGGCTGGCCCGTGCAGAAGCCTCCGTGGACGATCCACCGCCCAGTCGCCATCACGCGCCCCGTGGGGTTGTGTTGATGTGTGCCAGCCCCTCTGTCAGGGTGCGGACATCAAACGGGGAGGGACCCATGCTGAAGCGAGTCGCCGAGGGCGTGCTGATCCACCAGAGTGAGTTGCTCGAGAACAACACCGTCGTCGTACAGGGCAGGGACGGCGTGCTGGTCGTAGACGCCGGGATCACCGGTGCCGAGATGACCTGCCTGGCACACGACCTTCGACAGCTGGGCCAGCCGGTGGTGGCAGGGTTCTCGACGCATCCTGACTGGGATCACGTGCTCTGGCACGCCGATCTCGGCGAAGCGCCTCGTTACGGCACAGCCCGCTGCGCGGACTTCATGCAGGATGTGCTGTCGAACGCGGACTGGAAGGCCGGCGTCACCGACGGGCTGCCACCGGAAATCGCCGAGGACACACCCCTCGACCTGTACGGCCTGATCACTGGTCTGCCAGCAGAAACTACGCGGCTTCCCTGGGACGGCCCCAAGGTGCGGATCATCGAGCATCCGGCGCATGCCCAGGGCCACGCGGCCCTGCTGATCGAAGAACGCCGCGTTCTCATCGCCGGCGACATGCTCTCCGACGTCTTCGTTCCCATGCTCGACGACACCGTTGAGCCGATTGAGGACTACCTGGTCGGGCTGGGGCTGCTCGAGGGCGTAGCGGACGACGTCGATGTCGTCATTCCCGGACATGGCTCCCTCGCCAGGGATGAGGAGGTACGCGCCAGGATCAACCTGGATCGCGCGTACGTGGAGGACCTACGTGACGCCCGGGTGTCCAGCGACCCGCGGGTCGTGTCGCCCAAACCCGGCTGGGAATGGGCAAGCGACATCCACGAAGGACAGGCCCGACACCTCGCCCGCCGAAGCGAGCGCGACGGGACACCTGGCTAGTGCCGCATCAGGCAACGTTCGCCCCGACGTGACGTATCGTCTGGTGGCCGTGTTGGGCGGTAGCGATCTGTCGACCGAACTGCGTCAGGCCACACCGCGATGAGGCGTGTCGCCTTGGTGGTGCATCAGCAGATTGGTGGTGCATCGGCAGAGTGGTCAGTAGGCGTTGCCGAGGACATCGCCGGCTGCTGCGCGGAAGTTCTTCACGGCCTGGTAGAGGGCGTGCTCTCGCTCGGCAGCAAGAGCGGTGTCCGCCTCCTTCTGGGAGGAGTCCCCTGCATGGGCGTGTTCCACCATCCGGCCTATCACGCTGGACAGGTCACCGGATGCCCGCGCCACACGGTCGGCTGATTCCACCGTGGAAAGCGGTCCTTCAAGGATGACGACTTCCGCGGCCCGGTGGACCTCCCGAGCCAGTGTGACGAAACGGTGAACCTTCTCGTCCACATCCCGCAGGTCGGGAGTCTCCGGCCGGAGTGCACCCAACACCGCGTCCATAGCGATGTCTCGGTCGTGAAGAGCACCGAGGTAGGTCGCGTAGGCGTCCCTACGGTGTTGCCTGCGCCACTGCTCGAACTGCGAGCGTGCCGTAGCACGCCCGTTCACCCACGCCGCGCCGATGGTGGTGAGGGAACCTACGGCGGCGCCGACCAGTGCGGCGAGTCCGGCATCCATGATCCCCATTCTGCCTTGGAAATTCGGCTGGTGGGTGAGTCAGCGGGCCGTCGTGCCGACGAGCACGAGTTCGGTGCTCGGTAGGACTGGCGGCGTCGCTGCTCACGCCAGGCGTACCGCCTGCCCAGTGGGGCTTCGGCTTCTTCGGCGGGGCGCTGATCTGGTCGGGGAACTCGTTGGCCAGGCCCCGGCAGCCCTCGTCGACCTCGGCTTTCACCATCGGGTGCAGCCGGAGCTGCTCGACGATTCCCTCCGTGCGCATCGCGGTCTCATCGTGCATGCGGCCAGGCCGGTCGGCTCCGGACCACGGGGTGCGGCCCTGGCGGTCACCGATCGTGGTGGTCTTCATGGTGTTCTGCTTCTTCTTGCCGGAGACGAACGCGCAGCGGCCGGACCGATGCGCCTTCGGGCGGCGGACCTGCGTCTCGGTGCCGTCGATCCGCAGCTTGATTCCCGCCGCGGCCGCGTAGGCGAACACGTCGGCCAGGGTCCGCAGCCGCAGACCGGTCAGATCAGCTCCTCGGCAAGCAGATCCATAAGCAGTCCGTCCTGCCAGGTACCCGACTGGTGGTCGCGCCAGTAGGCCCGCATGATCCCCACGGGCTTGAACCCGACCTTGCCGTAACTGCGTATCGCCGTGGTGTTGGCCGCGGCCGGGTCAATGGTCAGCCGATGATGGCCGCGTTCGTGCACCAGCCACCGGGCCAGGGTGCGTACGGCGTCGGTGCCGAGTCCCTTCCCGTGATGCCGCGCCGTCAAGAAGATGTCGAGGCTGGCATGCCGGAATTCGGGATCGGCTTCTTCCTCGAACTGGATCGCTCCGATGACCTCGCCCTCGAAGACGACGGCGATCATGCCCTCGAAGCCGTCCGGCAGCGACCACCACGCTGCGACTTCCGGCTCCCGCACGATCCTGTCAAGGACCTCCCCATCGCCGACGGCTATCGACCGCAGTACCACCTTGTCCCCGCGTAGCTCCATGCCCCTCAGTATCCCCGAGAGAGGGAAGCGCGCTCGGAAGCCATGACGCGCTCGGTAGCCGACCACGTCGTCAGGCCCGGTCAGCCGCAGCAGGGCTCGGTTCCACGACGACAGATGGGGCGGCCGACTCATGCCTGGGCCCGCAGCGCCGCTCCGCCGTCTCCTCCCCTCCCCCGGCCTCCGTCGCCCGGCCCGCTCCGGCGCAGTGCCAGTGCTGGGAGCGGCGGACTCCAGCCGGCCGTGAACCTGCGTTTCTGATCACGCAGATCTGTAGCGGTTTCCGCGAGTCACTGCGAGTCACTGCGAACCTGCGGCCACCAGGGTCGCGGTGATGGGTTCGAGGTTGGTGACCAGTTCGTCGAGTTCGGCTGGGGACAGGACCTCATACGGCGGGATGGCGAGTTCGTCAGTGAGGGTTTCGATGCGCTGTTTGGTCGCACGGCCTGCGTCGGTGAAGTGGCCGTCGATGTCGACGAGTCCGCGTTCGCGCATGCCGCCCATGACCGCGGCCAAGCGCTCTCTCGGCAGGTGATGGATGCGTCCGAACGACTCCGGGGGGTGGATGCCCTGCTCCACAGCGGAGAGCACGTGGGCCTCCGTGCCGCCGATGCGCGGACTGCTCACGACCTCGGCCACGGGGTGTCCGACAGCGTGTCCGGCCCGGTGAGACGTCTTCCCTCGCGTGCGGTGCTGCACGATGCGTCCGACGGACAGGAAGGGAAGCAGCATGCGCGAACTGCTCAGTGACGCGGCCTCCACACTCGTACCGCCCCGACAGGACCGGCACGGCCCGCTGCCGCCGCTGCTGCTCACGTTGACGGTGGTCACCGGAGTGGTGGACGCGGTGAGTTATCTCGCCCTCGGGCACGTCTTCGTCGCCAACATGACCGGCAACGTCGTCTTCCTGGGGTTCGCCCTGGCCGGCGCGGCGAACCTGTCGGCGCTCGCCTCCGTCGTCGCGCTGGTGGCGTTCCTCGGCGGCGCGCTCACCGGGGGCGGGCTCGGCACCCGCTTCGCGGCGCACCGCGGAAGGCTGCTGGCGACGGCGACCGCCGTGCAGTCCGTGCTGGTCGCCGTCACCGTGGCCGCCGCCGCGGTGACCGGCGGCCGGATCACCCCGGCCGTCCAGTACACGCTGATCGTGTTCCTCGGGCTCGCCATGGGGCTGCAGAACGCGGTGGCCCGGCGCCTCGGCGTCCCGGACCTCACCACGACCGTGCTGACCCTGACCCTGACGGGTCTCGCCGCGGACTCCGGCCCGGCAGGCGGCGCGGCCCCGCGGCCCGGTCGGCGGATGCTGTCCGTGCTGGCGATGTTCGCCGGCGCGTACGCCGGCGCCCAACTGGTGCTGCGTGGCCATCTCGTGCTCGCCCTGGGCCTGGCGCTGCCGCTCCTCGCGCTCACGTCGGTGGCCGCGCACCGGCTGTCGTCGGGGGACCCGGCCTGGACGAAGCCACTGTCCTGACGCCATCGGAGAGTGCGGCACGCCCGCAGCTCCGGTCCCCGCCGTTCACCCGAGTCGCCCCTGCGACTGCCACTCCCGGGGCGAGATGCCGTACGTCGCGCGGAACACCCGGCTGAAGTGGCCCGAGGAGGCCGTGCGCAACAGTGGGAACGTGGCCGCGAGCGGCGGCTTCTTCGCTGCGGCCGCCGCGCCCGCGACCTGGTGCACGGACTTCCGCGGCGACATCCCGGCCATCGACGTGCCCGCGTTGATCCTGCACGGCACGGGCGACCGGGTCCTGCCCGTCGAGGGGACGGCACGGCCGTTCCACAAGGCCCTGCCGTCCGCCGACTACGTGGAGATCGAGGGCGCCCCGCACGGCCTGCTGTGGACCCACGCGGAGGAGGTCAACGCCGCTCTCCTCGCCTTCCTGCGGAAGTGACCTCGACGTAGGGCCGACTCCCCCGCGCGGAGCGGTCAGTCCCGGTGCGCCGCCCCCACCAGCCCCTCCAGGGAGTCCATCCCCCGGGCGGCGAGTTCCTCGGTCAGGTCGCGGAGGATACGGGTGGGGGCGCTCGGGTCGTTGAAGACGGCCGTGCCGACGGCCACCGTGTCCGCGCCGGCCGCGAGGAACTGCAACACGTCCCGTGCCGTACGGATACCGCCTATGCCGCAGATCGGGACGCGCCGCACGGAGCCGGCGCGCATCGCGGCGTGGATCTGGTGGACGCAGCGCACGGCGACGGGCCGGATCGCCGGGCCGGACAGGCCCCCGGTCGCCCCGGCGAGCACCGGGCGCAGCGTGTCCGGGTCGATGACCATGCCGAGCAGGGTGTTGACGCAGGCGAGCCCGTCGGCGCCGGCCTCGACGCAGGCGGCGGCCATGTCGGTGATGGAGGTGACGTCGGGCGAGAGCTTCGCGTAGACGGGCTGGGCGGGGTCGGCGGCGGCGCGCACCGCTTCGACGATGGCGTACGAGGCGTCGGCGTTGCAGGCGAAGACGGCGCCTCGGTCGGCGACGTTGGGGCAGGAGATGTTGACTTCGAGGCCGACGACGCCGGGCTGCCCGGCAAGGCGCGCGGCGCACTCGGCGTACTCCTGCGCGTCGCGCCCCGCGATGGAGACGACGGTGCGGGCTCCTTGCTCATGCAGCCACGGCAGTTCGCGGTCCACGAAGGTGTCGAGGCCGCCGCCTTGCAGGCCGATGGAGTTGAGCATGCCGCTCGGCGTCTCCGCCATGCGCGGGGTGGCGCGGCCCGAACGGGCGTACGGCATCACGGTCTTGGTGACGAGCGCGCCGAGCGAGGCGAGCGGAAGGAAGCGGGCGATCTCGCGCCCGTAGCCGCCGCAGCCGGAGGCGATGAGGACGGGGTTGGGCAGGGTGCCGCCGCCGTAGCGGGCAGTGAGGTCGGGGGCGACAGGGCGGTCGGGGGTCCCGGGCCCGTCGCCCTGATCGTGTGTGGCGGCCGTCGAACGCATGTCCGTGAACTCCCTCGGGGTTGTCAGTGCAGGCCCATCGCGGCGGCGCCTTCGATGTCCTCGGGCAGCGAACCGACGTCGCTCCAGCGGACCTTGGCGCCGTCGAAGCAGGGGCCGTCGACGCAGGCGCGCACGAAGCGGGACACGCCGTCGGCGCCCTCGACGGGCAGCACGCAGCTCATGCAGGCGCCGATGCCGCAGGCCATCGCCTCCTCGACCGCCGTCCAGGCGCGGGCGCCGCGGGCCGCTGCGGCCTCGGTGACGGCGCGCAGCATGCCCATGGGGCCGCAGGCGTAGACGTCGGTGGCGGCGACGGCGTCCAGTTGGGCGGGCAGCGCGTCGGTGACCAGGCCGCGCGTCCCGGCGGAACCGTCGTCGGTGGTCACGGTGACGCGGCCGGTGAGGTGCCGGGCCATCTCGACGCCGAACAGGCGGTCGGCGCTCGCCGCCCCGACGACGAACGCGACCTCGGGCGCCCCCGCGTCGAGCAGGGCGCGGGCGAGCGGGAGCAGCGGAGCGCTGCCGTAGCCGCCGCCCACCAGGACGGCGGGCCCCGGGTGCTCGGCGACGGGGAACGGGGTGCCGAGCGGCGCCACCACATCCAGCACGTCACCGGGAGCGAGCCGCGCCAGCTCCTTCGTACCGGCGCCGCGCTCGGCGAAGACGATCTCGATGAGGCCGCGTGCCGGGTCGGCGTGGTGGAGGGAGAACGCCCGGCGCAGCAGCAGCGCGGAGGACTCCGGCCGGCCGATGGCGACGGCCACGAAGTGACCCGGCCGCACATGCTCGGCGACGCCCTCGACCGCCAGCGTCAGCCGGTGGTAGGCCCCGCAGGGGATGCGCGATACGACGCGCGCGGTCGTCTGCCGGGGCGGGGCCAGTGCCATGGGTGCGCTCTCTTCGTCCGGTGTCATACGCGTCGTCCGGTGCCTACGCGACCGAGGCTAGGCCGGGCAAATCACCCCGGCTATGGACGAAAGCCCCTGTTCAGACGGGCTACCGGCACCGGTACGGGGGCGCGCGGCCGTCGCCGGGCCCGTTCACCCGGGCCAGCGAGTGTGGCGGTGGGGGCCGCCTCGTAGGCTGCGCCTATGACCGATACCCAGAACCTGACGCCCCGCGAGGCCTTCGAGCTGCTGCTCGCCGGTAACCAGCGCTTCGTCGCCGGCAGCCCCGAGCACCCCAATCAGGACGCCGCCCGCCGCACGGAGACCGCGCCCTCCCAGCAGCCCTTCGCGGTGCTGTTCGGGTGTTCCGACTCCCGGCTGGCCGCCGAGATCATCTTCGACCGCGGCCTCGGCGACCTGTTCGTGGTCCGTACGGCGGGGCATGTCGCCGGTACGGAGGTCCTCGGGTCCATCGAGTTCGGTGTGAGCGTGCTGAACGCGCCGCTGGTCGTCGTGCTCGGCCATGACTCGTGCGGGGCCGTCGGCGCCGCCTGCGCGGCGCTCGAGAACGGGCAGACTCCGGGCGGCTTCGTCCGTGACGTGGTCGAGCGCGTGACCCCGAGCGTGCTCGCGGCCCGCGCGGCCGGGCGCGACAAGCCCGACGAGATCCTCGCCGAGCACATCGAGAACACCGTGGACCTGCTGCTTGACCGCTCCCGCGTGCTGGCCGACGCGGTCGAGGCCGGCCGCCTCGGCGTGGTCGGCCTCTCCTACCGGCTCGCCGACGGCAGCGCCCAGCTCGTGGCGACCCGCGGCCTCGACGCCCCGGCGACCGCCGCGTCCTGACGGCGGCGGTACGGGTTTCGTACGGCGGTCGCACGGTCTCCGTACGGCCGCCGTCCTGCCGGTACGGGCTCCGTTTTGACGGAGTGGCCTCCGTACGGCCCGTACGACGTGTCCCGGCCCCCCGCTGTCACCGGCCCGGCCCCGCGCAGGCGGGCGGCAGCGGGCACGGCGGCCGGCCGGATCAGGCGGTGTCGCGGGGTCCGGCGGCGCGGCGCAGCCGGTTGGCGATGGCCAGTCCGAGCCCCTTCTCCTCCGGCAGCGACGCGATGACGAGGTCGCAGCCTCGCTCGTCGAACTCCCGGAGGAACCCGTACAGCTCGCGCGCGTACGCGGACATCGACTCCGGGACCGGCACCACGGCATGCGCCTTCACGCCGGCGTCGGCGCAGGCGGCGGGCAGCAGGACACCGACCCGGCCGTGCCCCGCCACCTGCGCCCGGGCCGCTTCGGCGGCGACCCGCTCGGGCTCCACGAGGACGACCCGGGCGCGCGGCGCGTAGTGGGAGGGGTGCTGGCCGGGCACGCGTACGGGGCTGGCCTCGGGGACGCCGACGGGCGCGCCCAGGACCGCTTCGAGGTCTTCGCGCGTGACGCCGCCGGGCCGCAGGATGGTCGGGATGTCGCCGGTGACGTCGACGATGGTGGACTCCACGCCGACCGCGCAGCGGCCGCCTTCGAGCACGAGGTCGACGGCGTCGCCCAGCTCGGCGCGTACGTCGTCGGGGCTGGTGGGGCTGACCTGCCCGAACCGGTTCGCGGACGGGGCGGTGACACCGCCGTCGAACGCGGCGAGCAGCGCGAGCGCCACGGGGTGGTCCGGCACCCGTACGGCCACCGTCTCCAGGCCGCCGGTCGCTTCGAGGGGGACCCGCTCCCCCCGGCGCAGCACCAGCGTGAGGGGGCCCGGCCAGAAGTGCTCCGCCAGCAGGCGGGCGGTGTCCGGAACGTCCCGCACCCATGCGTCCAGCCGGTCGGCGCCACCGATGTGCACGATCAGCGGGTGGGACGGCGGACGGCCCTTGACCTGGAAGATGCGCGAGACGGCGGCGGGGTTCTCGGCGTCGGCGGCCAGCCCGTAGACGGTCTCGGTCGGGAGCGCCACGAGGCCCCCGGCGCGCAGCACGCCGACCGCCCGCTCGATGTCACTGGTGCCTGCGTTGTCACTGGTTCCTGCGTTCACTCGGGCAATCCTAGGAGGCCGGGGACTCCCCCGCGGTCAGCGGCCCCGCCTCCGCCGGTGCCCCGGCCCGCCGCTCCCGTTCCCACGCGGTACGGGTGAGCGCGTACTCCACTTCTCCGTGCTCGGAGCCCTCGATCGCCACGGGCCAGTCCTCGGTGAAGTTCCGTACGAAGGTCAGGCCGGCCTTCTCCATGACGCGGCGGGAGCGAACGTTGACGGCCATCGTGTCCGCCGTGACCCGCTCCACGCCCAGCTCCGTGAACCCCTTGTGGATCAGGGCTCGGGCGCCTTCGGTGGCGTAGCCGCGCCCCCAGGCGGCGCGGTTCAGGCGGTAGCCGAGTTCGACCAGGGCGGGGCTGTGCTCGTCCAGCGGCCGGAACTCGAACCAGCCCAGGAACGCCCCGCCGGCCTTCTCCTGCGCGGCCCAGTAGCCGCGGGTCCCCCAGCAGGGGTGGTCGTACAGCATGCGCGGCAGGATGTGCGTCTCGACCGTCTCGCGGCAGACGGGACGGCCGTCGTCGAGATAGCGCATGACCTCGGGGTCGCTGTCCAGGGCGAGCAGATCATCGGCGTCGGCCGCCGTGAACGCGCGCAGCACAAGCCGCTCGGTCTCCAAGAACACAGACATCCCCCGATCCTCCCCGCGCCCGCCCCTGCGGGCCACCGGTTTTCAGCCGGGGCGGCACGGACTCATGCGTACGGAGACAGGCCGCCGTCGTCCGGGGCGCGGTGGCCGGGGCGAAGCGGCCCTCGCCGGAACTCCGCGAGTTCAGTGACGGGCTGGCCCGTGTCGCGCGGCGGCTCTGAGCCCCGGGCCGTCCCGCACCGCGGTCATGAGGTAAGAAGACGTGCGTGACCGAAGTGCCGGATGTCGATCTGTCCCGTCAGCGGGCGTTCATCGCCCTCGCGCCGCCCGACGACGCGAAGGGTGAGCTGGCCGCTGCCATGGAGCCGGTGTACGCCGGCTGGCCCGAGCTGCGGTGGAACCGGATCGAGGACTGGCACATCACCCTCGCGTTCCTGGGTGAGCTTCCGGTGCCGGTGGTGCAGGCGCTGCGCCCCCGCCTCGCCGAGCTGACGGCCGGCCGGAGTTCCCTGGAACTGCGGCTGGGCAGGGCCGGGCACTTCGACGAACGGGTGTTGTGGAGTGCGGTGGAGGGCGACCTCGCCGGGCTCCATGAGCTGGCCGGGGCGGTACGGGACCTCGTACGGGAGTGCGGTGTCGTGCTGGAGGACCGGCCGCTGCGCCCGCACCTCACCTTGGCCCGCGCCCGGCGCAACGACACCACGTCCGTCGTCGCGGCGGCCGCCCGCCTCGATGGTTTCGCCGGCCGCGCTTGGCGGGCCGAGCGGCTGCATCTCGTCGGCTCCACGCTCAACGGCCACAAGGGGCACCGGCGCTATCAGGACATCGACTCCTGGCCCCTGGCGCCCCTCACGTCACCGGGTGGATCCCGGGCGTGAGACGGCAGCGCTCCGGTCCGGGCCCGCCCTCGAAAGGACGGACCCGGACCGGAGCCGGAACCGTCAGACGCGGTCGGCGGCGATCAGCACGTACTGGAAGGAGCCGTCCTTGTACGAGTTGATGAACGCCTCCTCGATCCCCGTCACCAGGGACGACGTGGCCCGCAGCTCCCAGTAGGGCAGCGTGTCGGGCGTCAGGTCGATGACGGCCTGCGGCACGAGGCGGTTGTCCGCCATGGCCCGCAGGTACTCCCGGCGCGAGTGGATGTTGCACTCGAAGTGCGCGTTGATCTGGGAGACCCACTTCGAGGGCTGGCCGTAGCGCGGGTTCCAGCAGCCGGTGATGGTCACGTAGCGGCCGCCGACCTTGAGGATGCGGGAGTGCTCCGCGAACAGGTCCTGGAGGTCGACGTACATGCTCGACTCGTTGTTCCACGAGCCGGACGCCTGCCCGGTCTCGAACGGCATGTCGAGCATGTTGCACACGCGGGCACGCACGTGGTCCTGGATGCCCAGCTCACCGGCGCGCTGGTTGGCGAAGTCGGCCTGCTTGGCGGAGAGGGTGACGCCCTCGACCTGGCAGCCGAACCGCTGGTGCGCCATGACGAGCGAACCGCCGCGGCCACAGCCGGCGTCCACCAGCGTGTCGTCGCGGCCGATGGAGCCGAGGTTGTCCAGGAGGACGTCGGTCTGCGCCGACTCCAGGCGGTGCAGCTCGGCGATGAGCTTCTTCTCGCTCTCGCTGTCCTCGGGGTCCCCGAGCGCCGCGTGGTCGACCTCACCGATGCCGTAGTGGTGGTGGTAGAGACCGTCGACGTCGCCGAGGCGCAGGTTCACGGGCCGCGCCTCCCCGTCCCAGTAGCGGGCGATGTCGCCCTGGTACGGGGTCGCCGGGCCGGGGATGTTCAGGGAGGCGGCGGCGAGCTTGGTGCTGGTCGTGCTGGTCACAGATGAGTCCATTCTTCTACCAGAAGTCGGGCAGGCTGTAGCGATAGGTGTTGGTCTGGTGCCAGTGGTGGTTTCCGTCGACCCAGGCGGCCACGCCTCGCAGGAAGCGGTGGACGACCGGGATCGGGCAGTCCGCGGCGAGGGCCGCGGCGTTGGCCTCGAAGGCGTGCATGAGTTCGTTGTGGACCTCGACCGATTTCAGATAGGCGTCCCGGTCGGAGAGGCCCTCCCGTTCGGCGATCACGACGGGCAGGTTCAGATGGCGCCCGGGGGCGTCGAGTTCCTTCGTGTACGAGTACAGGTCGTTGACGATCGTCGTGGCGTTGCCCGCGAGCGCGATGACCTTCTGCATGGCGGCCTGGGCGTGCAGGTCCGCCGGCAGTTCGTAGCCGCCGACGGTGTCGGTGATGGTCGGGCAGGGGCGGAAGTTGTTGAACTGGCGCATCGCCAGGTACTCCCACACCTCCGGTACGCGGTCGATCTGCGCCCAGGCCGCTTCGGCGAGGTAGCCGAGGTGGAGCCGGGCCATGTCGTGCCGGTACCGGTCGCTCTGGGAGGGGCTCGCGGCCTGGTCGAAATAGGCCATGGCGGACTGGTACGCGCGCCGGGGCGCGTCCGAGTGCAGGGACTCGGCCCAGGGTTTCTGGTACTCCTCGGTCGTGTGGAGGGGGTCGAGCGCGGTGTGGGCGAGGAGCAGGCGCTCACCGAGGCCGTCCGGCGAGCCGCCGTGGTCCTCGCAGTAGCAGTCGTCGACGGCGTTCTCGGCGACCATCAGGCGGGTGGCGATCATGAGGTGCTCGATCGTGGGGGCGTCCGGGTGGCAGCCCACCATGTAGCGCCCCACGGAGAAGCCGTCGAACTGCTCCTCCCACTCCTCCGGATAGAGCGACACCTCGTCCAGGGCCCACGCCTTGATCCGCCGGCTGACCTCCTCGACCCGGGCCGGGTCCGGCTCGGGCACGGGGTGGTAGTAGAGGCCGGGGATGGGCGTGCCCACCGGCGCGGAATCCGGGGACGGCGGCTCCGCCACGACCGGTGCGACGGGAGTGACCGACACGGACGCGGCGCCCGGCACCGGCACGGTCCCCGGCAGCGAGGCCGCCGAAGGCGCTGACGGCAGCGAGGCCCCCGACGGAACCGACGGGACCGACGGACCTGACGGGGTCGGCGTGTGCGGCAGTTCGGGTGCGTCCGTCGAGGCGGGCACACTCGGCGGGGCCGGTGCGTCCGTCGAGGCGGGCACACTCGGCGGGGCCGGTGCGTCCGCTGGAGCCGACACCTCCGAGGGGGCCGGAAGCTCCGGAGCCGTAGAGGTCAGCCGCAGCCCCTCCGTGCCGAGCCCGGTCGGACCGCCGAGTACCCGCTCGGGGCCCGGAGTCGGTACGGCCGCTCCTGCCGCCGCCTCCGGGTCGGCGGCCCGCGGCGCCGGGACGACGGCGTCCGCGGGCGGCGCGGGCAGGGTCGGCGCACTGGACAGCTCGCCGGTGAGGGCCTTGATGTCGCGGGCGCGGGCGGCGACTTCGGCGAGGAAGTGCGCCGCGGAGTGGGCAGCGTCCGCCGGCAGGTTCGACGGTGGAGGTGTCGTCTCGGGCGCGGGCATCGATGGCTCCTTCAAGGGGTGGGCTGCTGTCCCGTGGCCGTCCGGCGGGTGCGGGGCGGGCCCGGACCGCTCCGGGCGCGCCGCACCTGTCGTCCGGGCCGGGTCCGCTACCTGGGCCAGCGGGAGATCTGCACGTTCTCCAGCACGCCGACCGCGTCGGGCACGAGGATCGCGGCGGAGTAGTAGGTGCTGACGAGGTAGGACGTGATGGCCTGCTCGTTGATGTTCATGAAGCGGACCGAGAGGCCGGGCTCGTACTCGTCCGGCAGGCCGGTCTGGTGCAGGCCGATGACGCCCTGGTTGTCCTCCCCGGTACGCATGCAGAGGATCGAGCTGGTCCTCTCCTTCGTGATCGGGATCTTGTTGCACGGCAGGATCGGCACGCCGCGCCAGGCGGGCACCTGCTGGCCGCCGAGGTCGACGTGGTCGGGGTACAGGCCGCGCGCGTTGAACTCGCGCCCGATCGCCGCGATGGTCTTGGGGTGCGCGAGGAAGAACTTCGAGCCGCGCCGGCGGGAGAGCAGTTCGTCCAGGTCGTCCGGCGTGGGCGTGCCCGCGTGCGGCTGGATGCGCTGCTTGAAGTCGGCGTTGTTGAGGAGGCCGAACTCCCTGTTGTTGATGAGCTCGTGCTCCTGGCGCTCGCGCAGGGCCTCGATGGTCAGACGGAGCTGTTCCTTCGTCTGGTTCATCGGCTCGTTGTACAGGTCGGCGACCCGGGTGTGGATGCGCAGGATGGTCTGGGCGACCGACAGTTCGTACTCGCGCGGGTTGAGTTCGTAGTCGACGAACGCGCCGGGCAGTTCGGCCTCGCCGGTGTGGCCGGCCGACATGGCGATCTCCGCCTCGCCGCGGTGGTTCTGCCGCTGGCGGGGCAGCGAGCGGAAGTTGTCGATGTGCTCGCGCAGGGAGGGCGCGTTGGCGAGGATCGACTGGAAGTCGGCGCGGGAGAGGGTGAGCAGGGTGCCGGAGGTCTCGGCGGTGGCGGTCTGGGACCAGGTGCCTTCCTCGTCGAGCAGCGCCTCGTCCCCGAAGCGGTCGCCGTCGGCGAGGATGCCCAGGGCCACCTCGTCGCCGTACTCGCCGACGGTGGTCTGGTTGATGCGGCCGTGCGCGATGAGGTGCAGCTTGTCGGCGCTCGTGCCGCGCTCGACGAGGGTCTCGCCGGCCTGGAAGTCGCGCTGGACGCAGCGGTCGGCGAGCGCGGTGAGCACGTCGACGTCGTCGAAGCCGCGCAGCAGGGCCAGTTCACCGAGTTCGCGGGGGATGACCCGGACGTTGCCGCCGTCCTGGATGAAGTCGACGCGGCCGTCGCCGACGGTGTAGGTCAGGCGGCGGTTCACCCGGTAGACACCGCCCTTGGTCTCCACCCACGGGAGCATCCGCAGCAGCCAGCGAGAGGTGATCTCCTGCATCTGCGGGGCGGACTTGGTGGTGGTGGCGAGGTTGCGCGCCGCCGCCGTACCGAGGCTTGTTTGCTGAGGTGACTCCGGCTGCGCTTCGGTGCTCGAGTCAACAGTCATCGGGGCGAGCTCTCCTTGTTCAGGGAGGTGAGGGCGGGTCTACGGGTGACAGGGGACGAGCACGGCGAGAACAGCGGGGCTGTGCGATCGGAAATCCGTTCAGGTCCGATCCGACGCTAGGGCGCTCGTGGCCCGCGGATCCAGGGAAAACGGGGGCGTTAACTCGATCCGTTGATCGTGGATTTCGGATGTTTGCCGGGGTACCGACTGCTTTCGGCCGCACTGCGCGTGGGGTGCGTACGGGGAGGAGCGCCCGCACGCGGTGCGGGGGCTTCCGGAGCGGTTGCGGGGACACGGGCCATGCCGGGGCGGCGGCGGGCCAAGCGCATGTCACGTGCCTCCGTGGCATGCCTCCGGCCCGGTTCGGCGGTGAGCGCGATAGCGTCGAATTCAGGCCACCGCGCGCTCGGTCCCCGGTCGGCGATGGGGGTGGGTTCGGATATACGCGGCCGAAAACCCCGGGAGGGGCGGAAGTGCACGCGCGGACGCGGACCAGGGGGGCAGGGCCGTTCCAGCGGGGTACGCACTAGCTCGCGCTCGGGGGTATGGAGTCGGCACCCGGCAGTTCCTGCCCGGCGTCGGGCTCGGGGCCGGAGCGGGGCTCGGGGCCAAAGGCAGTCGGCGGACACAACGGAGCCCCGTCGGGCAGGTGACCTTCCCAAGTCTCCTTCGCACAACGGGGCTTCGCTGTGCCCCGAGTCTGGCAGGAGCGAGGCGCCCACGGCGGCGTGGCGTCAACAGAGAGTGACCGGCCTCGCGTGCCGCCGCGTTGGCAGCGCTGGGCCGTCCGGCCTCGCGGCGCGCGGAACATCACCCCTTCGGGGCAGGGCTCGTAGGCGACGCGGGGGCGCGCGGCAAGGAGAACAAGGTCACACACATGTGCCCTGCTCAGGGCCTGCCGCGCTGCCCTAGCATCCGGGCATGACGGTCCTGCCAGACGACGGGCTCCCCTTGGCAGCCGAGTTCCCCGAAGCCACGCATGAGCAATGGCAGCACCTGATCGCGGGTGTCCTGCGCAAGTCGGGCAAGGATCTCTCGGCGGCGGAGGCGGAGGACGCCCTGTCCACCGCGTTCGAGGACGGGCTGCGCGCCCGCCCGCTGTACACCGCCCGTGACGAGGCGCCCGAGCCCGGCCTTCCCGGCTTCGCCCCGTTCGTGCGCGGCGCCCGCGCCGAGGGCAACGCCGTGGCCGGCTGGGACGTACGCCAGCGGCACGCGGTGCCGGACCCGGCCGCGGTCCTCGCCGACCTGGAGAACGGGGTCACGTCGCTGTGGCTGTCGGTGGGCGAGGCCACCGGGTTCCCCGTCTCCGCGCTGCCCGCCGCCCTCGACGGCGTCCACCTCGACCTCGCGCCGGTCGCCCTGGACGCTGGCGCCGAGACCGTCGCCGCCGCCACGGAACTGTTCGGCCTGTACGAACGGGCCGGCGTCGCCGACGACGCCGTCCGCGGCAACCTCGGCGCCGACCCGCTGGGCCACGAGGCCCGCACGGGAACCCCGTACGCCATGGGCCCGGTCGTCGAGCTGGCCCGGCGGTGCCTCGGCCGCCACCCCGGGGTGCGCGCGCTCACGGTGGACGCGCTGCCGTACCACGAGGCGGGCGGTTCGGCGGCGCAGGAGCTGGGCGCGTCACTGGCGACCGGCGTCGCGTATCTGCGGGCGCTGACCGAGGCGGGGCTGACGGCGGAACAGGCGCTCGGGCAACTGGAGTTCCGGTACGCGGCGAGCGCGGACCAGTTCCTGACCGTCGCCAAGTTCCGCGCGGCACGCAGGCTCTGGGCGCGCGTCGCCGAGGTGTGCGGGGTGCCTGAGGCGGGTGCGCAGCGGCAGCACGCGGTGACGTCGTCGGTGATGATGACGCGGCGCGATCCGTGGGTGAACATGCTGCGCACGACGATCGCCACGCTCGCCGCCGGGGTGGGCGGCGCCGACGCGGTGACGGTGCTGCCGTTCGACGAGGCGCTCGGGCTGCCGGACGCGTTCGCCCGGCGCATCGCCCGCAACACGTCCACGATCCTCATCGAGGAGTCGCATCTCGCCCGGGTCGTCGATCCGGCGGGCGGGTCCTGGTACGTGGAGCGGCTGACCGACGAACTCGCCCACGCGGCCTGGGAGTTCTTCCAGGTCGTCGAGCGGGCGGGCGGCCAGGCGGCCGCGCTCCGCTCCGGTCTCGTACGGGACCGCGTCGCCGAGACGTGGGCGGCGCGCTCCGCGCGGCTCGCCTCGCGGCGCGAACCCGTCACGGGTGTCAGCGAGTTCCCGCATCTGGCGGAGAAGCCGGTCGCGCGGGCCGCGGCGCCCGAGCCGCCGTCGGGCGGGCTGCCTCGGGTGCGGCGCGACGACGCGTTCGAGGCGCTGCGCGCGCGGTCGGACGCGCATCTCGCGGCGACGGGCGCCCGGCCGCGTGTCTTCCTGGCCGCGCTGGGCCCGGCCGCCGCGCACACGGCCCGGCTGACGTTCGCCGCCAATCTGTTCCAGGCGGGCGGCATCGAACCCGTCACGGACGGCAGGTTCGAGGAGAGCGGTGCGCGCGAGGCGTGCGTGTGCTCCAGCGATCAGCTCTACGAGGAGCAAGCGGCGGACGCCGTACGGGAGTTGCGCGCGGCCGGGGCCCGGCATGTGTTCCTCGCGGGGCGGCCGGGCGCGCCCGGTGACGCGGACGGCCACGTCCACGCCGGCTGCGACGCCGTCGCCCTGCTCTCCGCCACGCTCGACCGCATGGGAGTGTCCTGATGCCCGTCCCCGACTTCTCCGTGCCCGACTTCTCCGAGATCGGTCTCACCGCGCCCGCCGCCGGGCCAGCCGACGACGCGTGGCGTGCGGCGCTCAAGCAGGCCACCGGCGGTGACGACCTGCTGTGGGAGACGCCCGAAGGCATCAGCGTCAAGCCGCTGTACACCGGGCGGGACCTGGAGGGCCTCGACTTCCTGGACACGTACCCGGGCATGGCGCCGTATCTGCGCGGCCCGTATCCGACGATGTACGTGAACCAGCCGTGGACGATCCGCCAGTACGCGGGGTTCTCCACGGCGGAGGAGTCCAACGCGTTCTACCGGCGCAATCTGGCGGCCGGGCAGAAGGGCCTGTCCGTCGCATTCGACCTGCCGACGCATCGCGGGTACGACAGCGACCATCCGCGTGTCACGGGAGATGTGGGCATGGCGGGCGTCGCCATCGACTCGATCTACGACATGCGGCAGTTGTTCGACGGCATCCCGCTGGACCGGATGACGGTGTCGATGACGATGAACGGCGCGGTGCTCCCGGTGCTCGCGCTGTACATCGTCGCGGCGGAGGAGCAGGGCGTCGCGCCCGAGAAGCTGGCCGGGACCATCCAGAACGACATCCTCAAGGAGTTCATGGTCCGCAACACCTACATCTATCCGCCGAAGCCGTCGATGCGGATCATCTCCGACATCTTCGCGTACACCTCGCGGCGGATGCCCCGCTACAACTCGATCTCCATCTCCGGGTACCACATCCAGGAGGCGGGCGCGACGGCCGATCTGGAGCTGGCGTACACGCTCGCGGACGGGGTGGAGTACATCCGGGCGGGCCGGGCGGCGGGCCTGGACGTGGACGCGTTCGCGCCCCGGCTCAGCTTCTTCTGGGCCATCGGCATGAACTTCTTCATGGAGGTCGCCAAGCTGCGCGCGGCCCGCCTGCTGTGGGCGAAGCTCGTCGGGCGGTTCGAGCCGAAGAACGCCAAGTCCCTCTCGCTGCGCACCCATTCGCAGACGTCGGGCTGGTCGCTGACCGCGCAGGACGTCTTCAACAACGTGACGCGTACGTGCGTGGAGGCGATGGCGGCGACGCAGGGCCACACCCAGTCCCTGCACACGAACGCGCTCGACGAGGCGCTGGCCCTGCCGACCGACTTCTCGGCGCGCATCGCCCGCAACACGCAGTTGCTGCTCCAGCAGGAGTCGGGCACGACACGGGTGATCGACCCGTGGGGCGGCAGCGCGTACGTGGAGAAGCTGACGTACGACCTGGCGCGCCGGGCCTGGCAGCACATCGAGGAGGTCGAGAAGGCGGGCGGCATGGCGCGCGCCATCGACGCGGGCATCCCCAAGCTGCGGGTGGAGGAGGCGGCGGCGCGCACGCAGGCCCGGATCGACTCGGGGCGCCAGCCGGTGATCGGCGTGAACAAGTACCGGGTGGACAGCGACGAGCAGATCGAGGTCCTCAAGGTCGACAACTCCTCGGTGCGCGCGCAGCAGATCGAGAAGCTGCGCCGGTTGCGCGCCGAGCGGGACGAGCGGGCCTGCCAGGACGCGCTGGACGCCCTGACGCGGGCCGCCGCCGGCGAGGGGAACCTGCTGGAGCTGGCGGTGGTGGCCGCGCGCGCCAAGGCCACCGTCGGGGAGATCTCCGACGCCCTGGAGAAGGTGTACGGGCGGCACGCGGGGCAGATCCGTACGATCTCGGGCGTGTACCGCAACGAGGCAGGGCCGTCGCCGTCGGTGGACCGGACGCGGCAGCGGGTGGAGGAGTTCGCCGAGGCCGAGAGCCGCAGGCCGCGCATCCTGGTCGCCAAGATCGGCCAGGACGGGCACGACCGGGGCCAGAAGGTCATCGCCACGGCCTTCGCCGACCTGGGCTTCGACGTGGACGTCGGCCCGCTGTTCCAGACGCCGGGCGAGGTGGCGCGGCAGGCCGTCGAGGCGGACGTGCACATCGTCGGGGTGTCGTCGCTGGCCGCCGGGCACCTCACGCTCGTACCGGCGCTGCGTGAGGCGCTGGCCGAGGAGGGCCGGGAGGACATCGTGATCGTGGTCGGCGGGGTGATCCCGCCCGCCGACGTGCCGACGCTCCTCGAGATGGGCGCTGCGGCCGTGTTCCCGCCCGGCACGGTCATCCCGGACGCGGCGCACGACCTCGTGGCGCGGCTCGCGGCCGCCCTCGGGCACGACGACCTGTGAGCCGGTGACGTGCCCGTGGCCATCGATGTGGAGACGTACGTCAAGGGCGTCCTCGACGGGAAGCGGGCGCTGGTCGCCCGCGCGATCACACTCGTGGAGTCCACGCGCCCCCACCACCGGGTGCTCGCGCAGGAGTTGCTGACCCGGCTGCTGCCGCACAGCGGCCGGTCGCGGCGCATCGGGATCAGCGGGGTGCCGGGGGTCGGCAAGTCGACGTTCATCGACGCGTTCGGCACGATGCTGACCGGGCTCGGGCACCGGGTGGCGGTCCTCGCGGTGGACCCGTCGTCGAGCCGCAGCGGTGGTTCGATCCTCGGCGACAAGACGCGCATGGAGCGGCTCGCGGTCGATCCGGCGGCGTTCGTGCGCCCCTCCCCCACGGCGGGCACGCTCGGCGGGGTGGCGAAGGCGACGCGCGAGTCGATCGTGGTGATGGAGGCCGCCGGGTACGACGTGGTCCTCGTGGAGACGGTCGGGGTCGGGCAGTCGGAGACAGCGGTCGCCGACATGGTCGACTCGTTCCTGCTGCTGACGCTGGCGCGGACCGGGGACCAGTTGCAGGGCATCAAGAAGGGCGTCCTGGAACTCGCCGACGTGATCGCCGTCAACAAGGCGGACGGCCCGCACGAGCGCGACGCGAAGGGCGCCGCGCGTGAACTGTCGGGCGCGCTGCGGCTGATGCACGGCAAGGACGCCTTCTGGACGCCGCCCGTGCTCAGTTGCAGCGCCCGTGAGTCGACGGGTCTCGACGCGGTGTGGGAGCGGCTGGAACAGCATCGCGCGCTGCTCGACTCCACGTCCGCGCTGACCGCGCGGCGCCGGGACCAGCAGGTCGCCTGGGCCTGGGCGATGGTCCGCGACGAACTCCTCGGGCGGCTCCACGCCGACCCGGCCGTGCGGGCGCTCGCGCCCGACCTGGAGCGTCAGGTGCGCGAAGGGGCGGTCACGGCGACGATGGCGGCCGAGCGCATCCTCGGGGCGTTCGGGACGCGGTGACCTCCCTCCGGCGCCGGCACGGGGGCGGGCGCCGGAGGGAGTTCGGGCGAGGGTGCTCGGCGGTCACCCGAGGCAGTGCACGCCAGGGCGCTCGGCGGTCAGCGGTCGCCCTTCATCGTGCGGTGGATCCAGCCGTTGTACGCCGGGACGCTGGTGTACAGGCCCGGGCCCTCGCCGCAGCGCACGCCGAGGGCGCCGGGGCCCGAGGTGACGCCGATGAGTTCCCACTCGCCCTTGCGGCCGCGCTGGAGCTGGGGGCCGCCCGAGTCGCCGTTGCAGGCCATGGCGCCGGGAACCTGGCTGACCGTGCACAGGCGGGTCCTGTCCGCGAAGCCGGGCGCGCACTCGGCGGCGGCTCCCCTGCGCGTGTCGAGTTGCTGGAGGCGGTCCGGGAAGACCCACCGGTCGGGGTCGGACGCGTCGACGACGGTCCCGAAGCCGAGGAGCCGGGTCGGGGTGCCGGGCCGGCCCGGCGTGGCCGCGATGCGCAGCGGCTTCTCGGCAGCGGGGCGGCCGAGGCGGACCAGGGCGATGTCGGCGCGGTTGGGGCCGAGGTTGTCGCCGTTGCGGTAGTCGGGATGGGTCACCGTGCCCGCGACGGACCTGACCGAGCCGCCGGAGTCCTTCCACTCGCTGCCGACGCGGACCGTGCCGTCGAGGGTGACCAGCGTCGGGTCCACACAATGGGCGGCGGTCAGCACCCACGTATGGCTGATGAGGGCGCCGCCGCACAGGCCCTTGAGGCCGGGGTCGTCCTTGCCGGAGACGGGGATCGACACCATGCCCGGGTAACGCTGCGTGGAGTCCTCGCCGTTGACGATCGCCCCGGCGCTGCCGGCCGTCGCGGCGGCGCAGGCCGTGACGGCGAGGGCGAGCGCGGCGGCGCGGGCCGCCACCCGGCGTGCGGGGCGGCGCGGCGGCGGCGTGGGGGCGGTCGGGGTGGGCTTCGAGCTGGACACGGTCTCTCCGTTCGGACGGTCGGTACGACGTGTTCAGCCTCCGCGATCAAGAGGAACGGAACCATCCGGTCAGTCGGTCTCTCCGGCCCCCTGCCAGCGGGTCCGCCCGGGGTGGGGGCAGCCCCCGTGTCCCGGATACAGTGCGCGGGAAACCGGCCCGGTCAGGCCCGGTGAGGGAGGAACACGTGACCGCTACCAGCAACGCCCGGCCCGCCGACGACGCGGAGCGAGGCCCCCGCCCCGGCCTGCTGCGCCGCCTCATGCGGTACATCCCGCTCGTCGCTCCCCTGCTGCTGTGGGGCGTGCCCTGCTGGGTGCTCCTGTACGCGGGCCAGGGCTGGCCGGCGCCGGTCACGCTCGCCGGGACGGCCCTGTGCGTGCTCGGGCTCGTCGTCATGCCGCTGGCCATGGCGCGCGGTCACGGCCGCCGCCAGCAGGACCGGGCGGCCGTCGTCGGGGACGCGCTGCTGGGCGTCGGCTGGGTGGTGTTCACCTGGTCGGTCCTGCTCGGCGTCGTGCTGCGGCTCGTGCTCGTCCTCGCGCGCGTGGGCACGGGCCAGGACCGGGCGCGCCTGGTGACGTGGGCCGTCCTCGGGGTGAGCGCCGTCCTGCTGCTGTGGGGTACGGGGAGGCCCGCCGCGTCCCCCGGGTGCGGCGCGTCGAGGTCGAACTGCCGCGGCTCGGCGCGGGGTTGGACGGGCTGCGGGTCGCGCTCCTCACCGACACGCACTACGGGCCGCTCGACCGCGCGCGCTGGTCGCACCGCGTGTGCGACAAGGTGAACGGTCTGGACGCCGACCTCGTGTGCCACACCGGCGACATCGCGGACGGCACGGCCGCGCGCCGCCGCGCGCAGGCGCTTCCGCTCGGCACGGTACGGGCCGCCCACGCGCGCGTGTACGTCACCGGCAACCACGAGTACTACAGCGAGGCGCAGGGCTGGGTCGACCTCATGGGCGAACTGGGCTGGGAGCCGCTGCGCAACCGGCATGTGCTGCTGGAGCGCGGCGGCGACACGCTGGTCGTCGCCGGGGTGGACGACGTGACCGCCGAGTCCTCGGGGCTCGCCGGTCACCGCGCCCATCTCGCGGGGGCGCTGGAGGGCGCGGACCCGGAGCTGCCGGTGCTGCTGCTCGCGCACCAGCCGAAGTTCGTCGGCGACGCCGTGCGAGGCGGCGTCGATCTCCAGCTCTCCGGTCACACGCACGGCGGTCAGATCTGGCCGTTCCACCATCTGGTGCGGCTCGACCAGCCGGCCGTCGCGGGGCTGAGCCGGCACGGCGTGCGTACGCTGCTGTACACCAGTCGCGGGACGGGGTTCTGGGGCCCGCCGTTCCGTGTCTTCGCCCCGAGCGAAATCACGTTGCTGGTGCTGCGCGCGCCCCGGGCGTCCGGTCCGGCGTCCGTCTGACGCCGGCTCCGCCCCCACCAGTGACGGAGCACAAGTCCCGCCGGTGCGCGCCGGTTCCGCTCACGCCGCGGCCGACTCCCGCGCCTCGCCGTTCACTTCATTTCCACATCCGCGTGGGCAACCTGTCACCCTCCCCGGTGGTCTGGTGGGGTGCCGGTAAGGACAAGGCGTCCCAAGGGCGTACGGACGTACCGGTGACACAGCGTCAAAGCGACAGGAGTGTGGACCACATGGGACGGCGACGGACTCTCGCGGCGTGCGCGACGGTGCTGGCGGTGACGGGCGGGGTCCTCGCGGCACTGCCCGCGCAGGCCGCGACCGGCGGCTCCCGGACGGCCGCGGCGCGGGCGGGCGACCTCGACGGCGACGGCTACGGCGACCTCGCGGTCGGCGCGCCGGAAGGCACGATCGGGGGGTACGCCAAGGCGGGCTATGTCTCCGTGGTGTACGGCACCAAGCAGGGCGTCCGCACCCAGCGCCACAAGGGCATCACGCAGCGCACGGCGGGCATTCCCGGCACCCCGGAGAAGGGCGACCGGTTCGGCTCCGCGGTGGCCGTCGGCGACGTGGACGGCGACGGGTACGCGGACCTCGTGATCGGCGCGGGCGGCGAGTCCATCGGCGCGGTCAAGCGCGCCGGTTCGGTGACCGTGGTCTTCGGCGCGCGCGGCGGCCTGAGCAACAAGGCGATCGCGTTCCACGCGCCGACCCCGACGGCCCGTCAGGGCTTCGGCGACCGGCTGGCCGTGGGCGACTTCAACCACGACGGCCGGGACGAGATCGCGGTCGCCGCCGGCAACAAGGTGCAGGTGGTCAAGGGCGCCAAGAACCTGCGCAGCACGCCGAAGCCCGCGATGAAGGCGTACACCCCGCCCGGTGGCGGCGAGGGCGTCGGCCAGATCGCGGCGGCGGACGTCAACGGCGACGGGTTCACCGACCTCGCGGCCGTGGCCAACTTCGACGACCCGGCGGACGAGGGCACCCTCGGTGTCCTCGCGGGCTCGGCGCAGGGCCTGACCACGCGGGCGCTCGGCCGCAGCGGGCTGCCGTTCGCCGGGTACAGCATCGTGGCCGGGGACGTCACGGGCGACGGCAAGGACGACATCGTCATCGACACGGGGTTCTCGGACGGCCCGGACGACTACCTGCTGCGGATGTACCCGGGTACGGCGAGCGGGCTCGGCGCGGGCGTCCCGTACGGCGGTCCCGCGCAGCCCGGTGAGGCGGCGGCGCTGGCCGACTTCGACGGGGACGGGCACGCCGATCTCGTCACGGCGGACACCACGGCGACGGACCCGGACGGCTACAACAACGCGGGCGCGATCACGGTGGTGCCGGGCACGAAGACGGGCCTGGACTCGGCGCACACCCGCACGATCACCCTGGACTCGCCGGGGGTCGCGGGCGCCGCCGAGGGCAACGACCTGTTCGGCTCGGCGGTGAGCGCCGGGGACTACAACGCGGACGGCGCCGCCGACCTGACCGTCGGCGCGCCCGGCAAGTACCTGGGCGCGGGCGCGTTCAGCGTGCTGCCCGGCTCGGCGCAGGGTCCGACCGGGGAAGGCTCGCTGCTGATCAACCCCGATCACCTGGGGCACCCCTCGGTGAAGGCCCGCTTCGGTTCGGCGCTCGGCGCGACGACCCGGCCCTGACCGGAGCGCCGCCTGTCCGTACGGCGCCGGGTCGGCCCGGCGCCGTACGCCACGCCGCGGGTCAGACCTTGCGCCAGCGGGCGTTGGCCCAGGAGAAGACGCCGAACGCGGCGAGGCCCACGGCGATCAGCGCGAGCAGCCAGGGTCCTGCCGGGGTGTCGGTGAAGGAGCGCAGGGTGTCGTCCATGCCCTTGGCCTTGCCCGGCTGATGCCGTACGGCCGCGGTGACGGCGAAGCCTCCGGCGGCGGCGAAGACGATGCCGCGGGCGGCGCCGCCGCACACGCCGAGGACATCGACGCACCGGCGGGCCCGGGGCGACATCTCCCCCCTCTTCAGATGCTTGTGGAACTTCCGCCGGATCGCGCGGACGGCGATCCACACGCCGGCGACGACGACGCCCGCGCCCGCGACGCCGACGAGCCACTGCCCGAACGGCCAGTCGAGGACGGTGGCGGTGACGTCCTTGGAGCTCTTGTCCGAGCTGCCGCCGCTGGAGCGGTCCCCGGCGGCGAAGGACAGCACGGAGAACGCGACGAACCCGTAGAAGACGCAGCGGCCGGCCGCCATCGCGCGTTTGCGGGCCTTGCCGCCGTCGGGTCCCGCCTGTCCGATGACCGCTTCGGACAGGCGCCACAGGGCCATCCCGGCGAGCGCGACGCCCAGCAGCCACAGCAGGACGGACCCGAACGGCTTCTCGGCTATCTCCGCGACGGCCCCGCCCCGGTCGGCCTGGCGCCGGCCGCCGCCGTCGAAGAAGGCGATGCGCAGGGCGAGCACGCCGATGAGTACGTAGATGACTCCGCGGGCGACGAAGCCCGCGCGGGCCGCCGCGGCGACCGCCGGGTGGCGTGCGGCGCGCCGCGCGGTCCCGAGTCCGTGGGGGGTCATCGATCTGGTAACCATGACAGCCGCTTGCCCCGCCAGGGGCTCTCAACTCCCGGAAGCCATACCTCCGCGCACGGGTGGGGCCGTGAGATACGCGACTGCCGTGCGGGGCGTCGGCGGGGCGGTCAGCGGGGCGCCTCGGTGATGGTGAGGGCTTCGTGGACGACGGTCGAGCTGACCGCGACACCCCGGCAGGTGAGTTGGCGGGCCGGCGTGCGGTGGGAGCGGACGCCGACGTCGTAGGCCGGGGAGCCGGGGGCGCGGCCCGCGACCCGAACGCGCCACTGGTCGCCGTCGCGGACGGTCGCCTCGACGGCGTAGTGGTGGCGGCCCGCCGGTCCGTAGCGGGCGAGGACGGCGGCGACGGCGGCCTGCTGGGCGGGGATGAGGTCGGTGTAGCCGCGCAGATGCTCGGCGTGGACGCGGTCGGCCAGGTGTTCGCGTACGGCGTGGACGGCGGAGTCGGCGTCGAGGTTGCCGTAGTAGACGCCGTCCGGGGCGACGACGACGTTGGCGGCGAACCGGTCGCCGCCGACGTGCGTGCACTCCCATACGAGGTCGGGCCAGCGCTCGCTCAGCGCCCGTCCCACGGGCCTGCCGCGTACGGCACAGCAGGCGTCGTGCAGGCCGTGCGCGCAGACGAGGACGACGGGCGGGGCGCCGACTTCCCCGAACACGATCTCGCCGGGCGCGTCGAGGGCTTCGAGGGCGTCGGCGATGGCGGCCAGGTCCTCGTCGCGCTCCCACGCCCCCCACCGCTGGCGGTGGGCGCCGTCCGCGTCGTAGCGCAGGACCGCCCAGCGCGGCGCTTCCTCGGTCCGGCGGCGGCCGTGGCGCCGGACGAGCAGGATGCGGGCGCGGAGGGCCTGGGCGGCGGCGTAGACGCGGCGGTGGGTGCCGGGGTCGAGGGCGAGGCCGTCGAAGCCGTTGGCGGGCCAGCCGCCCCGGTACTCGATGAGCACCCAGGTCGACCCGTAGGGGGCCGTGCCCGCCAGCGGGTCGGCGCGCCCGCGGGCCGCGTCGGCACAGAAGAAACGTCCCCGCCCGCTCATCCGCGCCGCCTCAGGGCCGGGCGGGCACCAGGACGCCCGCGCGCAGGAGCCTGCCGACGAGTGCGACGTCCGCCTCGCCCGCCGTGTGCGGGTGCCCGTCGAGCAGGCGGTGCGCGGCGGCGAGTTCGTGCTCGGCGAAGTCGAGCCAGCCCACCCGGGTGTACAGGCGGGCGCCTTCCCAGCGGGCGTCGAGTGCTTCGCGCAGCCGTACCTCGGTGCCGGGGCCGAGCCCTTCGAGGGCGCGGAGCTGGGCGAGGGGGCCGAGCGGCGCGGGGCGGGCCGTCGCGCGCCGGGCGCGGTGGAAGCGCGGCGCGGGATCGGCGCCGGTGAGGGCGGCGGCGAGCCGGTCGCGGACCAGGGCGAGTTCGTCGGCGGGTACGCCGGTGCCGAGCGGCAGGGACGCGCGCATCGCGGGGTCGTCGCGCAGGGCGTCGAGCGCGGCCTCGGCGAGATGGCGGGCGAGGGCGTGCCGGGTCCACGTGTGGACGCCGAGGGTGAGGTGGAGGGAGACCTCGCCCTGGGCCCGCGCCGCGTGCAGCCAGCCGCGCGGCAGGTAGAGCACGTCGCCGGGGGCGAGGACGGTGTCGATGCGGGCGGGGCCACGGGCGGCCTCCGCGACGGCCTCGCGGTGGCCGGTCCAGGGCTGGTCGCGCAGCGGGGCGGGGTGCACGGGCTCGTGGATGATCCAGCGTTTGGTGCCGGCGACCTGGACGACGAACACGTCGTGGACGTCGTAGTGGTCGTCGAAGCCCTGGTTCTGCGGCGGGGTGACGTAGGCGTTGGCCTGGACGGGGTGGCCCAGTTCGGTGCCGAGGCGCGTGGTGAGGTCGGCGACGGGGTCCCAGGTCCGGTGCAGGGCTTGCAGGACGAGGGTCGCGCCGTCGGCGAAGGCACGCCACAGGGCGGTGTCGTCGAGCTGGTCCGGGACGGAGGCGCCGACGCCCGCGGGCGCGGTGAAGGAGGCGTCGGGGAGGGTGGCTCCGTCCTTGGCGACGCGCAGGAAGGGGGTGCGCAGGCCGCGCCGGGAGACGAGTTCGTCCACGGCGTCGGCGCCGAACACGTCGGTGAAGTCGTCGGCCGCGCGGGTGAGCAGAGGGGCGCGCCCCCAGTGGTCGCGGGCGAAGTCGTCGCGGGTCATACGGGTCAGGCGCGCGTCGAGGACACCGGTGCCGGGTGCGGCACCGGTGTCCTCGCGGGCGGGGGTCGACAGGCTCAAACGGCCCCTCCGCGCTCGTCGGCCGCGCCGTCCGCACCGCCGTCGTGGACGCCCGGGGTGCCCGAGGCGCCGCCGTCCGCGGGCCCTTCGGCGCCACCGTCCGCGCCACCGTCGTGCACCCCCGGCGTACCCGAAGCGCCGCCGTCCGCGGGCCCTTCGGCGCCACCGTCCGCACCGCCGTCGTGCACGCCGGGGGTGCCGGCCGCGCCCCCGTCCGCCGGGCCCTCCGCGCCGCCGTCGGCGCCGCCGTCGTGGACGCCCGGGGTGCCGGACGCGCCGCCGTCCGCGGGGCCTTCCTGCTGGTTCGGGTCCTGCTCGGGGTTCGTCATGTTTCCTCCTGGAAATGGACGGTCGGGACCGGTCGGGTGCACCGTGTACCCCCGTATCCCCTCTCCTCACCAAGCTCCCCCACCCCGAACCGGGCGGCAACTTCAGCGGGCGGCCGGCCGGTCAGGGCGCGGAGACGGCCACACGCCGGACGCGGACGTCGGTGACGGTGACGCCGGGGGCCGTCCACCCGCTGGCCGGCGGGGTCGCCGCGCGGGCCTGCTCCTCGGTGTCGAACAGCATCATGGAGAAGCCCTCGCCGTCGTCGGGCTCCAGCCAGTACCCGCTGACGAAGCCCTCCGCCGAACGGATCGCGGGCAGGATGTCGTTCATGAGCGCCGCCGCGGCGGCCGGGGCCTGCTCGGGGTCGATCCTCAGCGTCACGAGTGCCGCGTGCATACGTACGTCCTCTCCAGTGCGTCCCGCCGGGCCTGTGTCCGGTACGGGTCTCATCGTCACCCAGGAAGACCGTCCGTCCCACTCGAACTCATCGCTCGTGTGCCCGCGGGCGCTGGTGGGGGCGGAGCGGGCCCGAGTACAGTGCGGCCTCGTTCGCGTACGCCGGGCGCGCCGGGCGCCCGCGGAGGGGAAGGGGCGAGCCGTGGTGAGGGCGGATGCCGTCGCGGAGCCGCGACGGCCGGGCGGGGTACGGGTGTTCGCGGTGGCCGCGTCGCTGGCGGGCGTGCTCGCGGTGACCGGGTGCTCGGGCGGGGACAGCGGCGACGACGCGCTGCCGACGCGGGCCGCGCCGCCCGCCTCGTCGGCCGCGCCGAGCCCGCTGGTGGCGACCGAGGCCCGGGACTTCGGCCGGTACTGCGGAAAGGACGGGACGACCGCGCCGCTCGACGGGCAGCCCGCGTACCGGGGCGCGGGTCCGCATCCGGTGCACATCCAGTCGGACGTCAACACGGACCTGTTCCCGAGGCCGACGGCCTCGCCCGCGCCGGCGCGGCAGGACCCGTACCGGCCGGAGCCGGGCAAGGCGCAGCTCGTCGCGTGTCTGCGGCCCCATGGGAAGGGGCCGCTGCTGAAGACGTGCCGGTACATGTCGGACCACACCGTGTACGTGAGGCAGGGCGTCTTCCGGCTCGATCTGCTGGAGGCGCGCACCGGACGGAAGGTGGGCTCGGCGGACACGCGCGGGCCCGCGCACGCCTCCTGCGACGCGACGGTGATCGTCACCGACGGCTCGGACCCGGAGACCACCCAGCTCACGTACCCCGCGCTGGGCACCCTCCGCGAGTTGCTGGGGCGGTGGGTGGACGCGCGCAGGTGAACGGGCGGGGCGCCGGCGCCCGCGTGGGGAGCGTCAGGGTTCCTCGGGGCCGTCCTCGTCGAGTTCGAACCAGACGGTCTTGCCCTCGGGTTCGGGGCGTACGTTCCAGCGGTGGGCGAGCAGGTCGAGCAGGATCAGGCCGCGTCCCGAGGAGGAGAGTTCGCCCGGCGCGCGCCGGTGCGGGACCTCGTCGCTGCGGTCGGTGACCTCGACGCGCAGCCGGCGGCGGCCGGTCAGCCCGGTGATGTCGGCGCGCAGCACGGCGGCCTGCTCGGTGTGGATGAGGACGTTGCCGAGGAGTTCGGAGACCAGCAGGAGCGCGGTGTCGACCTGTTCGGGGCGGGCCCAGTCGTGCAGCAGCCCCTGGAACTCGATGCGGGCGTCCGCGATGCCCTGCGCCTGATCCTGTTCGAGCGTGAAGCGCAGATGGCGGCCGGTCGCGGCGACGTACGAGCCGGACGGGTCGCGGCGCAGGAGCAGCAGGGCGATGTCGTCCTCGGTGTACGAGGTCGCGGGCCTGCCGCCGCCGGGTACGGGTTCGGGCGCGACGACCGCGTACAGCAGCCGGTCGGCGAGCCCGTCGAGGTCGTCGGCGCTGCCGGGGGTGAGCGCGTTGCGCACGCGGAGCCAGCCGGAGTACATGTCGTGGCCGCCGGACTCGATCAGCCCGTCGGTGCACAGCATCAGGATCTCGTTCTCGCGCAGGGTGACCTCGCTGATGGGGTAGTCGGCCTCCGACTCCCCGAGGTCGAGCCCGAGGGGCAGCCCGCCGCGCACGTGTTTGAGCAGGCAGGTGCCGTCGGGGAGCCGCAGCACGGGGTGCGGGTGGCCGGCGCGGGCGATGCGCAGGGTGCCGGTCGCGGGGTCGGCCTCCAGGTAGACGCAGGTGGCGAAGCGGCCCTCGCCGAGTGAGGTGAGGAACTGGGAGGCGCGCACGAGGACGGCGTCGGGGCCGTGGCCCTCGGCGGCGTACGCGTGGATGGCGGTGCGCAGTTGGGACATGAGCCCCGCCGCCTGTACGTCGTGGCCCTGGACGTCACCGATGACGAGGCCGAGCCGCCCGCTGGGCAGGGCGATGCTGTCGAACCAGTCGCCGCCGACCATCAGGCCGCCGCCGGTGGGGACGTAGCGGGCGGCGACGGAGAAGCCCTCGACGCCGGGCCCGGTGCGGCCCATGCTGCTGCGCAGGCTGCTGGAGAGCGCGTGGTCCGCTTGGCCGTCGTAGGTCTGTTCGATGCTCTGGCCGAGGAGGCGGGCGACCGTCATGAGGAAGGGGCCGCTGCCGTCCGCGATGCGTACCGGGGCGTCGAACGCGGCCATCCACACACCGGTGAGCCGCCCGTACGTGGTCAGCGGCAGGAACGCCCACGCGGCCTGCCCCTCCCGGTCGAAGCCGCGCCAGCTCTGCGGGAAGCGGTCGCGGAACTCCTTGGGGGAGGTCAGGAAGACCGGGCGGCCGGTGCGGGCCGCCTGCGCTGCGGGGTGGACGGTGTCGAGGGCGACCCGGAACGCGTCTCCCTCGCCTCCGACGCGGCCCACCTGTCCGACGCAGTGCAGCAGGTCGCGGTCGGCGCGGAAGACGGCCTGGCCGCACAGCGGGAGATCGGCGTCAGCGAGTTCGGCGAGCAGGTCGAGTGCCTCGCCGAGCGTGCGGACCCGGGCAAGTTCGTGGCCGGTGACGAGGAGGGCCGCCTCCCGGTGGCGCAGCGGCCCGAACGGGCGGTGCGCGCGGCCGCCCGCGGGGCCCGCCAACTGGTTGAGCGTGTCGAGCTGCCGCACCTCGGCGGCGTACTCCGCGCCACCGCCGTCCTCGCGCCCGCCTCCCACGTGCGACGACCTCCGCTCTGCTCGACGCGCACACTCCGCCTCCGGATCTGCAACCCCCATGCTCCGCCGAACGTCGCGGACGCGCCCGCTCAGCGCGCGCGTACGGGTCGCGGCGGGGTCACGGCGCGGGCCGGACGCGTGCCGGGTGCGGGCCGGGGGGTGGGCGAGCCGGGTGCGTGGTTCAGGTGCTTGCGGGGTGGACCCTCCCGTTGTGCGCGGTCCCCGGGCGTCCCGGGCGCGTCCGCGAGGATGTGCGCCATGCATCCGGACGACTGGCATCTCACCGACGACCTCGACGGCTTCCTCGCCCGCACCGGCCCGTTCCTGCGCTCGCGGCCCGCCCCGCACACCATGGCCCTGACCGTCCTGGAGAAGCTGCGGGCGGCCGCTCCCTCGCCCGCTGGTGAACCGGCGCCCTATTTCGGCACCCTTGAGCGGGACGGGCAGGTGGAGGCGGCCTTCTTCCGGTTGCCGGCCGGGGGCCTGAGCCCGACCGCCCTGACCCGCGAGCAGGCCGACGCGCTCGCCGCCCACCTCGTGGCGCGCGGCCTCGGCATCCCGTACGTCAGCGCCGACCGGGGCACCGCGCTGGCGTTCGCGGACGCGTGGCGGCGGCACGCCGGGGTGGCGGCCGCGCTCGGGGTGCGGATCCGCCTGTACCGGCTCGGCACGCTCACCCCGCCCGACCCGCGTCCGGCGGGGGCCGCGCGCCGGGCGGGCGAGGCGGATCTCGGGCAGGTCGCCCGCTGGTGCGGCGCGTTCTGCGCGGCGGTCGGCGAGCAGCCCGTCGTCACCGAAAAGAACTGGGCCTCTTCGCGCTTCGCCGACCGTCACTTCACGTTCTGGGAGGCTCCGGACGGGACGCCCGTCTCGATGGCGGCGGCCACGACGATGGTCGCCGGGATGGTGCGGATCGACCCGGTGTACACCCCGGCGGACGTGCGCGGGCACGGGTACGCGGCCGCCGTGACGGCGGCGGTCGCCCGCGCCGCGCTGGACGCGGGCGCGAGCGATGTCGTCCTGTTCGCCGACCCGGCCAACGCGACGAGCAACGGCGTCTACCAGCGGCTCGGCTTCGTCCCGGTCACCGAGTGGGAGACGTACCGCTTCACGCCGGCCGACCTCTGATCCGGCGCGCCGAGGAAGAACCCCTAACGCTGCCACCAGATCGTCGTGTCGGCGGGCAGTTCGACCTCGCTGCCCGCCGTGACGGTCTCCTGCGCGGCGGGCAGCGGCCCGGAGGCCACGAGCACCCGGCCGGGGGCGCCGATCCTGACGGGGGCGCCGGTGGTGTTGACGGTGCAGGCGAAGCCCGGCCGCTCGAAGTGCAGCACCCCGTCCGGCACCTCGTCATGCCAGATCACGCTGTCACCCGCGCCGAGTCCGGGCTGGGCGCGGCGCACGGCGAGGGCGGTGCGGTACAGCTCCAGCGTCGAACCGGGAACCCCGGTCTGCGCCTCGACGCTCAGCTCGCCCCATCCGGCGGGCTGCGGCAGCCAACTGCCGCCCGGTCCGAACCCGTACGAGGGTCCCGTGCGCGACCACGGGATCGGGACGCGGCATCCGTCGCGGAAGCCGTCCTGGCCCTGCGCGCGGAAGAAGGAGGGGTCCTGGCGCACCTCGTCGGGCAGGTCGGTGACGTCCGGCAGGCCCAGTTCCTCGCCCTGGTAGACGTACGCCGATCCCGGCAGCGCCAGCATGAGCAGGGTCGCCGCGCGGGCCCGGCGCAGGCCCAGTCTGCGGTCACCGGCGGTGCGGATCTGCGTACCGAGGCCGGGCGGGTTGGCGTAGCGGGTGGCGTGCCGGGTCACGTCGTGGTTGGACAGCACCCACGTCGTCGGCGCGCCGACCGGGCGCATCGCGTCGAGGGAGGCGTCGATGACCGCGCGCAGGGCCGACGCGTCCCAAGGGGCGGTCAGATACTGGAAGTTGAACGCCTGGTGCAGCTCGTCCGGACGCACGTAGTTGGCGGTGCGCTCGATCGTCGGGGTCCACGCCTCGGCGACGAAGATCCGCTCGCCCTCGTACTCGTCGAGCAGGCGGCGCCAGCCCCGGTAGATCTCGTGGACGCCCTCCTGGTCGAAGAACGGCATGGCGTCGTTGCCGAGCAGCCGCAACTGTTCGCCGTCGCCCATGTCGGGCAGGCCCTCGGCCTTGATGAGCCCGTGGGCGACGTCGATGCGGAAGCCGTCGACGCCCATGTCGAGCCAGAACCGCAAGATCGAGCGGAACTCGTCGGCGACCGCCGGGTGCTGCCAGTTGAAGTCGGGCTGCTCGGGCGCGAAGAGATGCAGGTACCACTCGCCGTCCGGGAGCCGGGACCAGGCCGGCCCGCCGAAGACCGACTGCCAGTCGTTGGGCGGCAGTTCACCGGACGGGCCCTTGCCGGGGCGGATGTGGTAGCGCTCGCGCAGCGGCGAGCCGGGGCCCTCGGCGACGGCCCGCTTGAACCACTCGTGCTGGTCGGAGGAGTGGTTCGGCACGAGGTCCACGATGACGCGCAGGCCGAGCGCGTGGGCCTGCGCGATCAGGGCGTCGGCGTCCAGGAGTGTGCCGTAGACCGGGTCGACCTCGCGGTAGTCGGCGACGTCGTAGCCGCCGTCGGCCTGCGGGGAGGCGTAGAACGGCGACAGCCACACCGCGTCCACGCCCAGGTCCTTCAGATACGGCAGGCGGCGGCACACGCCCGCCAAGTCCCCCGTCCCGTCGCCGTCACTGTCGGCGAAGCTGCGCGGATAGACCTGGTAGATCACCGCGTCCCGCCACCAGTCGGTGGCCTCGCGGGTCGGGGCGGGCGGTGCGGGGAACTCGGCGGAGTGCTGCTGGGTCATGGCGTCCTTGGTGAGCGGCGTCCTGATTTCTCTGGACAAGGTAGACGAACCGGGCCGCTCAACCCGTCAGCGACGGCCGGGAGTTCAAAAGCGCAGCACGGCCGCGACGTGTCCGGCGTCCTCCAGGGTGCCGTCGGGGACGAACACCACGTCGGAGCCCGCTTCGAGGGCGGACTCCACGATCTCGTCGACGATGTCGTGCACGGCGTCGATGTCGTCGTCGGCGGCCGGCTCCAGATGGCCGTCGCCGGCGCGCACGGTGACGCGGTAGTTCTCCTCGACGACGAGCTGGTGGATGCGCCCGTCGGACGCCTTCTGCCACACCTCGTCGACGCCCGCCGCGTACGTGTTGTTGCCGCGGGCCCGGTCGAGCGCGGCGAGCGCGTCGGCGACGGTGCGGGCGGCGTCGTCGGCGCGGGCCGGTGCGACGGCCTTGGCGACCGCTTCGGGCGTGCCGTGCGCGAGACCGCCGAAGGGGACGTGGGTGGCGCCGTGCGCGGCGCGGCCGACCTCGGTGAGCAGCGACAGCGCGGCGGGCTCGCCGGTGACGTAGAGCGGGCGGGGGCGCTCGGCGAGGACGTCGGCGAGGGCCGCGTCGGCGTCGCGGAAGAACTGGCGGGTCGCCTCGTCCTGGTAGGTGCTCGGCACGTCCCCGATGCGTTCCTTGCGCTCCACGTCCAGGTCCTCGAGGCTGCGGGTCAGCGGGAAACCCTGCTCGTCGTCCTCGGTGACGCGGGCGCCGCGGCCGTCCCACAGGCTGACCCGGTCGGCGGCGACGGCGAGCACCCAGTAGGGGCGCTGCGCGGCGTCGGCGGCGACGAGGTTGCGGGTGAGGTAGGTGTCGGCGACGACGACCCGCTCGGGCATCTGGCGGTCCACGACCCAGGTCTCGTGCTCGCCGGGGGCGGCGAAGACGAGCAGTCCGTCGCGGGCGTGCGAGAGGTCCAGCTCGCGTACGGCGGCGTCCAGCTCGGCGACCACGTCGTCGCGCAGTTCCCGGGTGACGCCGGGGTCGGCGTCGAGCCTGCGGGCGGCCTCGCCGAGCAGGTTGCGCAGGCGCACGGGGTCCTGGGCGTTGTCCGGCTTGCCGCGGTGGGTCGGCATCGTCAGGGAGACCACGGGGTAGGTCCGCGTCCGGCGGAGTTCCTGGAGGATCGCGGGGGTCGGCGTGGAACGCATTCCTGTGCCCTTCTGCTGGGGTGGGGCGGCCGGGGCTCGCGGCACACGACTCGTCCATGCTGCCCATACCGGGGCATATTCCGCATGTGGTGCACGGCGGGCCGGGCGGTCCCGGGCGGCCCCGCACCCTCGGTGACCAGGGCTTCCCTTCTCTGTGATAGCTTCCGAGCGCCAGTCGTACCTTTGTGCGCTTACGAGCGTGTACGGGTCAGGGAATCCGGTGGAAGTCCGGAACTGACGCGCAGCGGTGAGGGAGACGGGCGGAGCACACGCCACTGGGCCGCGCAGGCCCGGGAAGGCGCTTCGCGCGGGTGACCCCGAGTCCGAAGACCTGCTGGCAGCCGCCGGGGCCCGTGCCCCGGGCGGTCGACCATAGGCCGGCTCCGCGTATGAGCCCTGGATGCTGAGGACTTTCCGTGCCGTTCGCACGCCCGTTCCGCTGTGCCGTCGCGCTGACCGTGGGGGCGCTGCTGCTCACCGCGTGCGCGGGCGAAGACCCGGGGGGCGCGGGCCCGCCCGCCGCCGGCCGGGGCGGGGTCACCCTCGACAACTGCGGTACGACCGTGCACGTGGGGAGCCCGCCGCGCCGCGCGGTGGCCCTGGACCAGGGCTCCGCGGAGATCATGCTGTCGCTGGGGCTCCAGGACCGGATGGTGGGCACGGGCACCTGGACCGATCCCGTGCTGAAGAACCTGCGGGCGGCGAACGCCGAGGTGCCGCGGCTCGCCTCGCGCTATCCGTCCTTCGAGAAGGTGCTCTCCACCGAGCCCGACTTCGCCGCGGCCTCCTTCTCGTACACGCTCGGCAAGGGCGGGGTGGCGCCGCGCGAGGAGTTCGGGAAGCTCGGGGTGCCCACCTACCTCTCCCCCGGCGACTGCGCGGGCAAGGACAACAGCGGTGACGGCGACGGCGTACGCTCCCGGCCGCTGACGCTGGAGACGGTGTACGGGGAGATCCGCGACCTCGCCCGGATCTTCGACGTGACCGAGCGCGGCGACCGGCTCGTGAAGCAGCTCAAGTACCGCGTGCGCAAGGCGACTTCGGGCATCGACGCGCACGGCGTGGACGTCCTGTACTGGTTCGCCAACTCCGACTCGCCCTACATGGCGGGCTGTTGCGGGGCGCCCGGCGCGATCACCAGGGAACTGGGCCTGCGCAACGTGTTCGACGACACGCGCGAGGAGTGGCCGCAGATCAACTGGGAGACCGTCGCCGACCGCGACCCTGACCTCCTCGTCATCGGCGACCTGACGCGCCGCTCGCAGTCGGCGGAGTCGGCCGCGCAGAAGATCCGGTTCCTGGAGTCGGACCCGGTGACGAAGAACATGAAGGCCGTGCGCGAGAAGCGGTACGTGCTGCTCAGCGGGCAGGCGATGAACCCGACGATCCGTACCGTGGACGGCATCGAGCGGGTCGCGGCGGCGCTGCGCACGTACGGCCTGACCCGGTGAGCGGCGCACCGCGTGCCGCGCTCGCCTGGGCGGCGGGCCTTGTCGCGCTGGTCCTGTCGCTCGCGTTCGCCATCACGGTCGGGCCTGCCGCCATCCGGGTCACCGACGTGTGGGCGACGGTCGCCGCGCACCTGGGCGGCGGGCGCGGCGATCTGTCGCCGATCCGCGACGGCATCGTGTGGAACCTGCGGCTGCCGCGCACGCTGCTCGCCGCCGTGTGCGGGGCGGGCCTCGCCGTGTGCGGGACGGTGTTGCAGGCGCTGCTGCGCAATCCGCTGGCCGATCCGTACGTGCTGGGCGTCTCCTCCGGGGCCTCGACGGGCGCGGTCCTCGTCGTCGTGCTCGGGGTGGGCGGCGGGGCGCTGTCGGTGTCGAGCGGCGCGTTCGCCGGGGCACTGGTCTCCTTCGCGCTGGTGCTGCTGCTGAGCCACACGCTGGGCGGGACGACGGACCGGGTGGTGCTGTGCGGGGTCGCGGCGATGCAGTTGTTCTCGGCGCTGACCTCGTTCGTCGTGCTGACGGCGGCCGACGCGGAGACGACGCGCGGCGTGCTGTTCTGGCTGCTGGGCTCGCTCGGCGGCGTCGGCTGGAGCGAGGTGGGGCTCTGCTCCGCGGCGCTCGTGGTGACGGTGGCGGTGTGCCTGGGCGGCGCGCGGAGCCTCGACGCGTTCGCGTTCGGGCAGGAGGCCGCCGCCGCGCTCGGGGTGTCCGTGGCCCGTACCCGGCTCGTGCTGCTCTGCGCCACGGCGCTGCTGACGGCGGCGCTGGTCGCCGCGGCCGGTGCGATCGGCTTCGTGGGCCTCGTCCTGCCGCACGCGGCGCGCGCCCTGGTGGGGCCGGGGCACGCGCGGCTGCTGCCGGTGACGGCGCTGACCGGCGCGGTGTTCCTGGTCTGGGTCGACACGCTGGCCCGTACGGTCCTGGAGCCGCAGGAGGTCCCGGTGGGCGTGGTGACGTCGCTGATCGGCGTGCCCGCGTTCGTGTACGTACTGCACCGGTCGCGGGGGACGCGATGACGGCGCCGGGGCTCAGCGGCGAGCGGCTGTCGTGGTCGGCGGGCGGCACCCTCGTCCTGGACGGCGTGAGCCTGAGCCTCGCGCCGGGCACGGTGACCGGGCTGCTCGGCCCGAACGGCTCGGGCAAGTCGACGCTGCTGCGGCTGCTCGCCGGGGTCCTCGCGCCCGCGTCCGGGGTCGTCACGCTCGACGGGGACCGGCTCGACGCCCTGAGCCGGCGGGAGACCGCACGGCGCCTCGCGCTGGTCGCGCAGCAGGCGGACACGCAGGTCGCGCTGACGGTCGCTGACGTGGTGCGCCTCGGCCGCGTCCCGCACCGCCGGGCGTGGTCGCCCGCGTCGGCTGCGGACGAGGCGGCCGTGCGCGACGCGCTCGGACGGTGCGGACTCGCGGGGCGCGAGGAACGGCTGTGGCACACGCTGTCCGGCGGGGAGCGCCAGCGGGCGCAGATCGCGCGGGCGCTGGCGCAGGAGCCGCGTGAGCTGCTGCTCGACGAGCCGACGAACCACCTCGACATCCAGCACCAGCTCGAACTGCTCGACCTGATCGGCGGGCTCGGCGTGACCTGCGTCGTCGCCCTGCACGACCTGAACCTCGCCGCCGCGCACTGCGACCGGCTCGTCGTCCTCGACCGGGGCCGGGTCGTCGCCGCCGGGACGCCCGCCGAGGTACTGACGGAGCGGCTGGTCGCCGAGGTGTACGGGGTGCGGGCCCGCGTCGACGACTCGGGGCCTGGCGGGCGCCCGCACATCCGCTTCCTCGGCACGCTCCCCCGTACGCCATGAAGGCCGTACGGGTGTGCGGGCCGTCATTCGAAGCGGTCGGTGTCCCCCGCGCCGCGCCGCACGATCTCCACGTCGCCGCCGGAGAAGTCGATGACGGTGGTCGGCTCGGTGCCGCAGTCGCCGGAGTCGAGGACCGCGTCCACGCTGTGGTCGAGGCGCTCCTTGATCTCCCAGCCCTGCGTCATCGGCTCCTCCTCGCCCGGCAGCAGCAGGGTGCTGGACAGCAGCGGCTCGCCCAGTTCGGCGAGGAGGGCCTGGGTGACGACGTGGTCGGGGATGCGGACACCGACGGTCTTCTTCTTCGGGTGCTGCAACTGGCGCGGCACCTCCCGCGAGGCGGGCAGGATGAAGGTGTACTTGCCGGGGGTCGCGGCCTTGACCGCGCGGAACACGTCGTTGTCGATGTGGACGAACTTGCCGAGCTGCGCGAAGTCCTGACACACGAGAGTGAAGTGGTGCTTGTCGTCGAGGTGCCGGATGGCGCGGATCCGGTCGACGCCGTCGCGGTTGCCGAGGCGGCAGCCGAGCGCGTAGCAGGAGTCGGTGGGATAGGCGACGAGCGCGCTGTCGCGGATGCCGTCGGCGACCGCGCGGATGATCCGCGCCTGCGGGTTTGCGGGGTGCACGTCGAAGTACCTGGCCATCCGCCGAGCCTACGGGATCGGGACCCTACGGCCGTGATCCACGCGAGCCGGAAGCCCGTACACAGCCGCGACAATCCCGACACCCGCCGACCCTGCTGGGCGACAACGGAGCCCGCACGGCCCATACTGGTCCCCGCCCCGACCGCCCACAGAACGACTCCATGGCCAAAAACAGCACTCCTCCGACCGTCGTCCCCGACACCGCGTGGCTGGGACGCGGACGCCACCTCGGCCCCGAGCCCGAGCAGGACGTCCGGCGCAACCTGATCGCTCTCAAGGCGGCCGGGGTGCTCGACGACTTCCTCGATCTCGACCCCGTCGAGGCGGCGCGTTCCACGGCGCTGCACCCGCGCGACGAGTCCGCCGACCCCGGCCCCCACGCCCGACGTCTGTTCGAGGCGCGCTGGCGTGCCGGTGACGGGGTGACGGTGCGCGCCCAGTTGACCACGTTCGGGCCTGAGAGCCGGCGCAGGGAGGACGAGGGGGTGACGTGGGTGCTGGCGGCGGAGGCGGAGCGGCCGTGGGACCAGCGCTGGCCGTCGCCCGCGACGATGTTCTGGCCGGACAGCGACGCCGTCGCCTGGGACAACGACACGGTGGCGGGGCTGCGGCTGCGGGTGACGAACCCGCTGCCGAAGGACGACGGCGACCTGCGGCACCTGCTGAAGGAGTGCGCGCGCCGCAGTTGGTACGTGCATCTGGTCATCCACGAGGCGATGACACCCGACGCGCGCGGCCAGCGGCCGGTGACGGAGTTCCTGCCGCCGAGCCTGCGGCACCGGGTCATCGAGCACCGGGCGACGCCTGAGCAGGCGCAGATCGCGGACTTCGCGCTGCGCAAGGAGCTGAAGCTGAGCATGCCGCGCGGCGGCGGCGTGGTCCTGCCGAGCGCGCCCCCGCAGGAGGGCTACGACGCGGAGCGCTGCACGGTGCGCACGGTGTTCCTGGACGGTTCGGAGCCGGCCGAGCTGATCGGCGCTGCCGTGGCCGTCGCCGCGCTGCCCCGGGTGCTGGACGCCGACGCGGACCGAGCCCTGCGGCGGCTGCGCGCCGGCTGGCATCTGCTGACGCCGGACGAGGAGCTGGCGCACGCCCAGGAGATGGTGACGCGGTACGCGCAGGCGCTGGAGGCGATGACGACCTCGCGGGATCTGTACCGGGAGGCGGCCGAGGCCGCGCAGGCGGCGCTCGCCGACGCGGGCGGCAGCGAGAGCACGGCGAGCCCGATGCCGGCGCCGCCCGGCGGCAAGCCGGACGGCTCGCCGCTGAGCGCGCTCACGAAGGCGCTGGGCCGCTTCCGCGACCCGCACCACAAGTAGCGGCCGGTCGCCTCACGGGCGGCCGGTCTCAGCGAGCGGTGGCCGGTCTCATTCCTCCTCGGCGTCCTCGCCACTGGACATGCGCAGCGCGATCTCTTGCAGTAGTTCGGTGGAGTTGACGTCGCCGCGCCCCTCGTCGTGCACCTTGGCGAGCTGCGTGAAGAGAAACGCGAACGCCTCGACGAGCGAGACGCTGGCCGGCATGAGCGCGGCGATGGTCAGTTCCGCGGCCTCCTCGGACGTGGCGCCCGCCGGGATCTCGATGGTGGGGAACACCTCCGACACGAGCCGTCCCAGTTGTGTCAGGTCGGTGTCGAGTTCTTCGCCGTCGTTGAGCCTGCGCACCATCTCCTGTGTCTCGGTCAGCACACCGATGGCTCGCAGGATGATCTCCCTCTGTTCCATGTGGGGGAGCCTATGCGTGCGAGGTGCCCGAACGTGCAACGTGGTCGCAACGTCTCGCCGCGCATCCTGGCCGGATGAGTGACGAAGCGGCGCGGGTGGAGCTGACCGAGGCGGCGGGACGGCTGCTGCGGCGGCTGTACGGGACGCACGGCCCGCTGATGTTCCATCAGTCCGGCGGCTGCTGCGACGGCAGCGCCCCGATGTGCTATCCGGCGGGCGAGTTCCGCACCGGCGCCTCGGACGTGCTCCTCGCGGAGCTGCGGGCGGCGGGCGTGGCGGAGCCGGTGCCGTTCTGGATGTCGCGCAGCCAGTACGCGGTGTGGAGCCATACGCGGCTGATCGTGGACGTGGTCGAGGGGCGCGGCAGCGGCTTCTCGCTTGAGGCCCCCGAAGGCGTACGTTTCCTGATCCGCTCCCGGCTGGTCGGCGCGTAGGCGGATCGGGCCCCGCGCCGACCGCCGCTGTCAGCCGGCGTCGCGCACGGCGGCGAGCCCGTTGAAGACGCCGACGTAGGCGGTGCCGTCGGGGCCGAGGGTGATCGGCGCCCAGTTGTTGTCGTAGGCCATGCCGGTGCCGACGAGCCGCTTCCAGCGGGTGGTGCCGGTGCGGAAGTCGACGGCGGTCAGGTACCAGGCGTCCACGCCGAGGGCGTTGGGGTCCTTGGTGTAGAAGTACAGCAGCCCGTTGGCGGTGGAGAGCTTCGGGACGGTCGACGGCGAGCGCACCTCGCTCTGCCACACCGTGTCGCAGCCGCTGCCGTCGGGGCGTACGTCGATGCGGGTGACGCCGCCGACGACGCTGCGCCCGAACGTGAGCGAAGTGACGTTCTCGTAGCCGTAGTTGTTCTCCACGACGAGACTGTCGCCGTGGCTGATCAGCGAGTTGTCGGTGGTGGAGGCGCCGGAGCCGAAGACGGGGACGCGGCACACGAGGCGGTCGGCGCCGGGGACGTCCGCGCCGCGCCGGTAGACGAGGACGTTCATGCGGTCGTCGGCGTTGTCGGTGATGGCGACGTAGTCCTCGCGCGTGCCGAACAGGTCGGGGGTGGTGCCCGAACCCTGGTTCACGGAGCCGGGTTTGGTGCCGGTGCCGCGGTCGTAGGTCTGCCGCCACACGGCCTGCGGGGTGCCGTCCTCGGCGGCGCGGAAGCTGTAGAGGGCGTGATCGGTGACGATGGACACGCCGTCCTCGGCGACGGAGAACGAGTTCTGGATCTCCTCCCCCGCGAGCCGGATCGCGCGCAGCGCGCCGGTGTCCGGGTCCACGGTGCCGACGCGCCCCTGCCGGGTCACCCACCAGATGCGGCCCTGCCAGTCGGGCATGACGGAGGTGACGGGGTCGCAGGTACCGCTCGGGTAGAGGTTGGTCCAACTGACGCAGTCGTGCGGGACCTTGGAGGTGAGGTCCCAGTCGTCGGCGACGGTGAACCGCCAGGTCCCGTCGGCGGCCTGCTCGTGCGCGAGGCGCAGGATGTGCTGGCGCGAGTCGGCGAGGACGAGCCGGTCCTGGTCGTCGAGGTAGGAGTAGGCGCCGCCCGAGGTGTCCTTGAAGATGCGGGAGAAGTCGAGCCGGGTGATCGCCTCGACCGTGGACGGGCGCTGGGGCAGCTTGTACTCGGCGAGCGTGGCGAGCGAGCGCGGGTCGAGGAGCTTGACGAGGAAGCCGGTGAACGTGCCGCAGACGGTGACGATCCGGCCGGCCTTGTCGAAGGTGACGGTGGCGCACTCGCCGCCGAGCGCGGCCATCTGTTCGCTGCGGACGGCGGGCGCGGCGCCGTTCGGGCCGGCCCAGGGGTAGGTGGCGCTGCCCCAGGCGTCGGCGTGCATGCCGCTGCGGCCGTTGGCGGCGAGGTGGGGGTGCTGGGCGGGGGCGCGTCCGGGGAGCGGGGCGGGGGTGGCGGGCGCGCCTTCGTACTGCGGGACGAGCCGGTGGCCGGGCGCCTTCGGGATCTCGTCGGCCCGGGCGCCGGGCGCGAGCGCCGCGCAGCCCGCCACGAGGGTGAGCGTCAGGGCGAGGGCACGGGCGAGTCTTCTACGGGGCGGCATGCGCCGAAGCTAGGGCCGTCCCGTTGAAGTGTCCATGCTCGTACGGGAGTTGTTCACGAGGTCGCAACGATCACGGGGCGGGCCTCGGGGCGGTCACGGGTCGAGGCTGCTGACCAGGCCGGCGGTGGTGGTGATGCCGTCGTGGATGGTGGGCGCGGCGTTGGTCCCTGCCAGGAGGAAGCCGAGCAGGACGCAGACGAGCGCGTGGGAGAACTTCATGGAACCGCTGCGCAGGAACATCACGGTGACGATCACGAGCAGGAGCACGAGGGAAATGGACAGCGACACGGTCACCTCCGGGTGTTTGCGCCAGTGTGGCGCAGCGGAGGGGTTCCAACGGGGTATGACTCGTCCCCCGAACGAGTGTTACGGGGCCGCTCCGCGGGTGTGGCGGGTTCTGAGTGAGCGGGCGGCTCCGGCCGGCGGGTGACCTCGACTCTCGTCGTGGCTGGTCGCGCAGTTCCCCGCGCCCCTTCGGGGCACTGACGTACGTCGTCGACTGCGGGCGCGTCGTGGTTGCTCGCGCAGTTCCCCGCGCCCCTGGAGGCGGGGCTTCGCCCCTGCCTCCCCCGATAGAGGTGGCGACGCAGTCGCCCCTCCAGGGGCGCGGGGAACTGCGCGACCAGCCCACCACCCGGCGAAAGGTGAACGACGGCTCAGGGGCGCGGGGAACTGCGCGGTTGGTTTGGGGGCCTGGGGGGTGTCAACTCGCCCCAGTTCAGGACCCGGTCACACCAGCGGCGCAGGAGTACACCGTCATGCCCGACCACCAGCACCCCCACCTCCCCCCGCCCCCGATACTCCTCGACCACGCCGACAAGCCCCGCCGCCGTGGACGCGTCCAGCATCGCCGTCATCTCGTCACAGATCAGCCACCGCGGCCGCAGGCTCAGCGCCCGCGCCAGGCACGCCCGCTGGAGCTGCCCGTCGCTCACCTCGTGCGGCCGGCGCGCGAGCAGCGAGGCCGAAAGCCCCACCGTGTCGGCGAGTTCGGCGACGCGCTCGGCGTGCGGCCGCCCGTTCGCCCGCAGCGGCTCCGCGATCAGCGCGCCCAGCGTCAGACGCGGGTCGGCGGCCAGCCGGGGCTGCTGGAAGACGACGCCGAACGCGGTCCGCTGCTCGCGCGGCGCCCGGTGCCGCCAGCCCCGGGCGGGCGTGCCGTCGACGACGACCTGACCCGCGTACGGCTCATGCAGGAGGGCGGCGACGCGGGCGAGGGTGGACTTGCCGCAGCCGCTCGGCCCGAGCAGACCGACCGCCTCGCCGGGGGCGACGGTCAGACTGACGTCGCGGAAGACGGGCGCGCGCCGGTCGTGGCCCGCGGTGAGGTCACGCAGTTCCAGCACGGGTCGCCTCCTGGGTGCGCGCGGGGTGCGGATGGTGGCAGGCGACGCCGTCGGTGAACGCGGGCCGCGCCTCGCACACGGAGTCGGCGGCGGCGCAACGGTCGGCGAAGGCGCAGCCGGCGGGCAGCGCGGTCAGTTCCGGGGGCATCCCGGGGATGGGCGTGAAGGCCCGCTCCGGCAGCGCGTCGAGCAGGGCGCGGGCGTACGGGTGCCGGGGCCCGGGCGCGCCGAAGAAGGGCTCGGCGTCGGCGAGTTCGACGATCCGGCCCGCGTACATGACGGCGACGCGGTCCGCGATGCGGCGGGCGGCGGCGAGGTCATGGGTGATCATCAGCAGGGCCCGTTCGCCGCCGATGTGCCGGCGCAGTTCGTCCACGGTGCGCTCCACGAGGTCCCGGTCGAGGCCCGTGGTGGGTTCGTCGGCGAGCAGCAGCGGGGCGTCGCCGACGAGGGCGAGGGCGGTCGCGGCGCGCTGGGCGAGCCCGCCGGAGAGTTCGTGCGGGTACCGGTCGAGGTGGTCGGCGGGGAACGCGGCGCGCTCGGCGGCGGCCGCCACGAGCGCGGGCAGCTCGGGCGAGCGTCGCCGCACGCCCCGCAACTGCCGTACGGTCTCCGCGAGTTGGCTGCGGATGGTGCGTACGGGAGTGAGGTGCGCGGCGGGGCTCTGCGGGACGAGCCCGACCCGGCGTCCGCGTATCTCGCGGGCGAGGGTGTCCTCGTCGGCGGCGAGCAGGTCGAGGTCGCCGAGGCGGGCCCGCCCGGCGGTCTCGGCGTTGCCGGGGAGCAGCCCGAGCAGCGCGGAGGCGAGGACGGACTTGCCGCAGCCGCTCTCGCCGACGAGGGCCAGGCACTCCCCCGGCGCGAGGGTGAAGGAGGCGTCGCTGACGGCCCGTACGTCGGCGCCGCCGCGCATCCGGAACCGTACGGACAGGGAGTCCACCGTCAGGACGGGAGTCACAGGGTCAGCTCCGATCGGCGGCGGGGGTTCAGGCGTTCGCGCCATGCTCCGGCGAGGCCCGCGACGGCGAGCGTCGGCACGATGATGAACAGGCCGGGGAAGAGGGTCGGCCACCAGTCGCCCGCGAGCAGGGAGCCGCGCGCGGACTGCACGAGGGTGCCGAGGCTCGCCTGGTGGGCGGGGAGTCCGAGGCCGAGGAAGGAGAGCGCGGACTCGTGCCAGATGGCGTGCGGGACCATGAGGACGGCGGCGAGCCCGGCCTGCGGCAGCACCCCCGGCAGCAGATGGCGCACGGTGACGCGCCACCGGGAGGCGCCGCCGGAGATCGCCGCGTCGACGTAGGGCCGTGCGCGCAGGGAGAGGACCTCGGCGCGCACGATGCGGGCGGTGGACAGCCAGTGGGTGAGCGCGACGGAGACGACGACGGGCCATACGCCGGGCCGGAACATGGCGACGATGAAGATGCCGAGCAGCAGGTGCGGCACGGACGCGAACACGTCGACGACGCGCATGACGACCCGGTCGACCCAGCCGCCGAGCGCTCCCGCGAGGGCGCCGACGGCGGTGCCGATGACGGTGGCGACGACGGCGGCGACCACGCCGACGAGCAGGGACACGCGCAGCCCGTACACGCAGCGCAGCAGCAGGTCGCGGCCGACGTCGTCGGTGCCGAAGGGGTGGGCGGCGGACGGCGGGCGCAGCTTGGCGGCGAGGTCGACGGCCTGCTGGTCGAGCTGGGTGAGCGGCGGGACGACGAGGACGGCGAGGACGATCAGCGCGACGAGCGCGCCGGAGGTCCGCACGCGCCAGGTGCGGGCGTCGCGGCGGCGGCCCGCGAGGGCGGCGGCGGGGCGCAGGGCCTGGTCAGCCATCGAAGCCCACCCGGGGATCGGCGAGCCCGTAGAGCAGGTCGGCGGCCCAGTTCCCGGCGAGGACGGCGAGGGTGGCGAGGACCGTGAGGGCGGCGAGCAGCGGGAAGTCGACGGAGGTGGCGGCCTGGACGGTCGCGGCGGCGATGCCGGGCCAGCTGAAGACGGTCTCCACGAGGAGGGCTCCGGTGATGAGTTCGGGCACGCGCGAGCCGATCAGGGTGAGGACGGGCAGCATCCCGGAGCGCAGCGCGTGGTGGAACAGGACGGTGCGCGGGGCGATGCCGCGCGCGCGGGCGCCGCGTACGGGGTCCTCGTCGAGGGCGTCCCCGACACCCTGGCGTACGTACAGCACGAACCACGGGAGCTGGGAGACGGCGAGGACGCTCGCGGGCAGGACGAGGTGGGTGAGGACCTGGCCCGCGGTGACGGTCGCGGAGCCGGTGTCGGTGAGGCCGCCGGCGGGCAGCACGCCGAGCTGGAGGGCGAACAGCCAGACGGCGAGCAGCCCGAGCCAGAACGGGGGCGCCGCTTCGAGGACGTAGGCGAGGGAGCTGACGGCGCGGTCGAGCAGGCCGCCGCGGCGGCGGGCGGCGAGCACGCCGAGGAGGGCGCCGGCGGCGATGGCGAGGAGGAAGGCGGTCGCGGCGAGGAGCACGGACCAGCCGAGGCGCTGGGTGATGACGTCGGCGACGGGGCGGCGCATGACGGCGGAGTCACCGAGGTCGCCGCCGAGCGCGGAGGTGAGCCAGTGCCACCAGCGGGCGGGCCAGGGCCCGTCGACGCCGAGGTTGGCGCGGAGCTGGTCGAGGTTCTCCTGCGAGGCGGTCAGGCCGGCGGTGCCCGCGTACGCCTTGACCGGGTCGAAGGGGGAGGCGGCGGCGATGGCGAAGACGCCGAGGGTGACGGCGGCGAGGACGGGCACGGCGAACAGGATCCGCCGGCCCGTCAGGCGTGCCATCGGCCCCCAGGGGAGCCGCGTGCTCATGCCTTCCAGTCCTCGACGTTCCACCAGGGCCCGGAGGCGAGGCCGTGGTCGTGGGGTTCGACCTGGGTGGTGAGGTCGCCGAAGCGCTTGTCGACGACGTACAGGTGGTCGATGTGGGTGAGGAAGGTGTAGCCGGGGTTCTTGACGAGGGCGCGCTGGATGGTGTCGTAGGCGGCCTGGCGTTCGGCGCGGTCGCCGCTGCGGCGGGCGTCGTCCAGGGCCTTGTCGACCGTGGCGTCACGGTACCAGGCCATGTTGTTGAAGCCGTCGCCCGCGAGGGAGGACTTCAGCAGCGTGTACTGGTCGAAGTCGGGGTCGGCGGGGGCGCCGCCGCCGGCGAGGACCGCGTCCTTCGGCATGCGCGGCTCGATGACCTCCCAGGTGCCGGACTCGACCTTGATGTCGATGCCGAGCTTCTTGGCGTCGGAGGCGTAGGCGAGGGCGTGTTCCTGGCGGAGCTTGTCGCCGGTCAGGTACCACAGCGGGAAGGCGGCGCGGACGCCGTCGCGGGAGCGGATGCCGTCGGAGCCGGGCTTCCAGCCGGCGTCGTCGAGGATCTTCTTGGCGCGGGCGGTGTCGTAGGGGCGCTCGGTGCCCTTGGTGAACCAGGGGCTGTCGGTGGGGACGGGCCCGTAGGCGCGCTTGCCCGCGCCGTCGAGGATGCGGTCGACCATGGCCTGCCGGTCGACGCCGATGTCGAGGGCGCGGCGCACGGCCTTGTCGCCGGCGACCTTGTTGCCGGTGGGCAGGGTGACGACGCGGTAGTCGAAGGTCTTCGCGGTGTACGTGGTCTTCGCGCTGTCGCCGTTGAAGGTCTTGGCGAGGTTGGGCGGCAGGATCGCGCCGTCGAGGTCGCCGGAGCGCAGCCGGGTGGCGCGCACGTCGTCGTCCTTGATGATCGCCATCGTGAAGTTCTTGATCTTCGGCGCGCCGCCCCAGTAGCGGGAGTTGGCCTCGAAGACGAGCTTCTCGCCCTTGGACCAGGTGACCAGCTTGTACGGGCCGGTGCCGACGGGCGCGGTGGTGAACGCGCCGGTGTTGACGTCCTGCTTGCCCGCGATGTGCTCGGGCGCGATGGGCAGCACGGTCCGCTCGGCGAACGGCGCGTAGGGGTACTTCAGGTGGAACACGACGGTGTCGTCGCCCTTGGCCTCGACGTCCTTGACGGCGTCGAGTTCGGTGCGCGAGGCGTTGTTGGTCTTCTTGTCGAGGATCGTCTCGTACGTGAAGACGACGTCCTTGGCGGTGAAGGGCTTGCCGTCGCTGAACCGCACGCCCTTGCGCAGCGGGTACGTGTAGGTCCGGCCGCCGTCGGTGACCTTCGGCAGGGCGGAGGCGAGCGCCGGCTTCAGCTTCATGTCGGCGTCGTGGGTGAGCAGCCCGTCGAAGATCTTGGAGTTGCCGTCCTTGCCGTAGCCGAGGAGGGGGCTGAGCGTGTCGGGTTCGTAGGCGATGCCGACGACCGCGCTGTCCTTCGCGGCGCCGCTCTTGCCGCCGTCGTCCGGTGCCGCGCAGGCCGAGGCGGTCAGCGCCAAGGTGCCGACCGCCGCTGCGGTGATGACGCTCCGTGCCGGGCGTGCCACGCCGTCCACCCCTGTTCAAGATCAGATGTTATTGCGAACAGCTCGCAATAATGCCATCTCGTCAAAGAGAGGTAAAACCGGGGTCAAGGGGCGGCCGTGCGGTCCCCTCGACCCCGGGTGCGGGTGGTGTGCCGGCTCAGGGCGCGGCGAGATCGACCAGTGCGGCCAGCTCCCCCCGGTGGCGGCCCGCCGTGCCGAGGGCGAGCGAGTCGGCCTTGGCCCGCTTGAGGTACAGGTGCACGGGGTGCTCCCAGGTCATGCCGATGCCGCCGTGCGACTGGAGGGCTTCCTCGGCGGCGCGTACGGCGACGGGCCCGGCGTAGGACTGGGCGAGCGCGACCGTGAGCGCGGTGTCGGGGCTCGCCGTGGCGAGGGCGTCGGCGGCGGCGCGGGCGACCGCCCGGGTCTGGACGACCTGGAGCCACACCTGGGCGAGCCGGTGCTTGAGGGCCTGGAACGAGCCGACGGGCCGGTTGAACTGGTGACGCTCGCGCGTGTACCGCACGGTCTCGGTCAACAGCCAGTCGGCGAGCCCCAGTTGCTCGGAGGCGAGCAGCCCGGCCCCGGCCCGCAGCCCGCGCGCGACGGCCGGGCCCGCGTCGCCCGCGAGGAGCCGGCCTGCGGCGCCGTCGAAGGTGAGCGCGGCGAGCGGGCGGGTGCGGTCGAGGGAGGTCAGCGGCTCGACGCCGACTCCGGCCGCGTCCGCGTCGACGGCGAACAGGCCCGCGTCGGTGGGTACGAGGAGGACGTCGGCGGCGCCCGCGTCCGCGACCCCGCTCACCCGCCCGGTCAGCGCCCCGCCGTCCACGCGCACGCTCGATGCGCCCGCGCCGGGGGCGGACGTGCCGGGCGAAGCGGTGGCGGGGGCGGCGGTGAACGGGACGGCGAGCACGCCGACCGCGCGCCCGGATGCGAGAGCACCGAGCAGCTCGGCGGCCTCGGTGGCCTCGGTGGCCCGGCCACCGCCCGCGTCCACGCAGCCGAGCAGGGCCTCGGTGGCGATGACGGCGCTCGTCAGATAGGGGACGGGCGCGACGGACCGCCCCAACTCCTCCAGGACGACGGCCGCTTCGCGGTGGCTCGCGCCCTGACCGCCGTATTCCTCGGGGACGAGGAGCCCGGCGAGGCCCATCTGCTGCGCGAGCTGCTTCCACAGGGCTCGGTCGTGCGGCGCGTCGCTCTCGGTGCGGGCGAGGACGGTGGCGGCGTCGCAGTGGTCGGCGAGCAGGTCGCGCACCGCCGCGCGCAGCGCTTCCTCCTCCTCGGAGTACAACAGGTCGGGCTGGGTGCTCATCGGGCCAGGTCCTTCCAGGCGACGTCCTTGTCGGTGCGCGGCTCGGGCGGCAGGCCGAGGACGCGTTCGGCGACGATGTTCAGCAGGATCTCGCTGGTGCCGCCCTCGATGCTGTTGCCCTTGGCCCGCAGATAGCGGTATCCGGCCTCGCGGCCCGCGAAGTCGACGAGTTCGGGCCGGCGCAGCGTCCAGTCGTCGTACAACAGGCCCTCGTCGCCGAGGAGTTCGACTTCCAGGCCGCTGATCTCCTGGTTGAGCCGGGCGAAGCCGAGCTTCATCCCGGCCCCCTCAGGGCCTGGGTGTCCGGCGACGAGCTGCTGGCGCAGGCGTTCACCGGTGAGGCGGGCGGCCTCGGCCTCGGCCCACAGCGTCAGCAGACGCTGGTGCAGATCGTGGGTGCGCAGGTCGGGGCGCTCGCGCCACAGGGCGGCGACGATGCCGATGAGACCGCCCTCGCGCGGGATGCGGGCGCCGCCGATGGCGACCCGCTCGTTGTTGAGGGTGGTCTGGGCGACCTTCCAGCCCTCCCCAACCGCGCCGAGCCGGTGGGCGTCGGGGATGCGGACGCCGGTCAGGAAGACCTCGTTGAACTCGGCCTCGCCGGTGATCTGGCGCAGCGGCCTGACCTCGACACCCGGGTCGGTCATGTCGCACACGAAGTACGTGATGCCTTTGTGCTTGGGCAGGTCGGGGTCGGTGCGGGCGATGAGGATGGCGTACCGGGCGTTGTGCGCGCCGGACGTCCACACCTTCTGCCCGTCGACGGTCCACGTGTCGCCGTCCAGGCGGGCGCGGGTGCCGAGCGCGGCCAGGTCGGATCCGGCGCCGGGCTCGCTGAAGAGCTGGCACCACACCTCCTCGCCGGTCCACAGCGGCTTGAGGAAGCGCCGCTTCTGCTCCTCGGTGCCGTACGCGAGGATCGTGGGGGCGGCCATGCCGAGGCCGATGCCGTTGCGCCGGGGGTCGTTGTCGGGGGCGCCCGCCGCCTCCAGTTCGGCGTCGACGACGGCTTGCAGAGAGCGCGGTGCGTCCAGCCCGCCGAGGCCCTGCGGGTAGTGCACCCAGGCGAGCCCGGCGTCGAAGCGGGCGCTGAGGAAGTCGGCGCGCGGGGTCGTCGCGGGCGGGTGCGCGGCGAGGAACTCCCGGGTCAGGTCGCGCAGTCGGGTCGCGTCGAGGCTCATACGGCGGCTCCGTGGGCGGGGGCACTCAGGCCGGGCACGACCACGACGCGGCCGGTGGTGCGCCCGTCGGCGACGCGCTGCACGGCGTCCGCCGCGCCGTCGAGGCCGACGCGCTCGCTGACGAGCGGCTTGATCGCGCCGCTCGCGGCGAGCGCGGTCAGCTCCTCGTGGCAACGGGCGATCAGGGCCGGGTTCTTGGTGGCGTACAGGCCCCAATGCAGGCCGAGGATCGCGTAGTTCTTCACCAGGGCGTGGTTGAGGGCCGGGGTGGGGATGGTGCCCGAGGCGAAGCCGACGACGACGATCCGGCCCTCGAAGGCGACGGTCTTCGCGGACTGCGTATACGCGTCGCCGCCGACCGGGTCGTAGACGACGTCGGCGCCGCGCCCGCCGGTGGCCTCCTTGACGGCGGCGACGACGTCCTCCGAGCGGCGGTCGATCACGACGTCACAGCCCAGCTCCTCGGCGACCTTGGCCTTCTCGGGGCCGCCGACGACGCCGATGACGCGGGCGCCCGCCGCCCGGCCGAGCTGGACGGCGGCGCTGCCGACGCCGCCTGCCGCCGCGTGCACGAGCAGCGTCTCGCCCTGCTGGATACGGGCCCTGCGGTGCAGGCCGAACCAGCCGGTCTGGTAGCCGATGTGCAGGGCGGCCGTCTCGGCGTCGTCGAGCGCGTCGGGCGCGGGCAGCAGGGCGCGGGCGTCGGCGAGGGCGTACTCGGCGAGGCCGCCGTGCGGCAGCGCGGGGTTGGCGATGACGCGGCGCCCGTCCTCGGTCTCGCCGCAGATCTCCACGCCGGGCGTGAACGGCAGCGGCGGGCGCACCTGGTACTGCCCCTTGCACAGCAGCGCGTCGGGGAAGTTGATGTTCGCGGCGCGCACCTTGAGCAGGACCTGCCCCGCGCCGGGCTCGGGCCGCGCCACTTCTTCGAGGCGCATCACCTCGCCCGGCTCGCCGTTCTCGTGCACTTGCCATGCCTGCATGCGGGGCCTCCACGGGACTGCGTCGTCGCACGGGTTCCGCGCCCGGCCGCCTGACCGGGCACAGCCGCATACTAAGCGGTCGCTTGCCGGGTTGTGAATGCCCTCCGGCGACTCACTCGTCCTGGTTGCGCGCGGGACGCGCCCGTACGTGCATGCGCTCGCCCTGCGGCCCGAACAGGCTGATGAACTCGGCGGGCCCCTCCCCTGTCGACCCGAACCAGTGCGGGACCCGGGTGTCGAACTCGGCGGCCTCGCCGGGGCCGAGGATCACGTCGTGGTCGCCGAGGACCAGGCGCAGCCGCCCGGACAGCATGTACAGCCACTCGTAGCCCTCGTGGGTGCGCGGGTCAGGCTCCTGCCGGCGCTGCGGCTCGATGACCTTGTACGCCTGGAGGCCGCCGGGCTGCCGCGTCAGCGGGTACATCGTCCTGCCGCCATGCGTGATCGGCTTCATCCGTACGCGCGGGTCGCCGACGGGCGGGGCGCCGACGAGTTCGTCCAGGGCGACCTGATGGGCGCGGGCGATCGGCAGCAGCAGTTCGAGGCTCGGCTTGCGCAGCCCCGACTCCAGGCGGGAGAGCGTGCTGACGGAGATGCCGGTGGTCTCGGAGAGGCCGGTCAGGGTGGCGCCGCGCTCCTTGCGCAGGGCACGCAGGCGCGGGCCCACGCCGGACAGGACGGCGTCCATGCTCGGCTCCGGCTCGCTGTCGGTGCCGAGCCCGGCGCCGGCTCGGTGCGGATGACGGGAGGAGTTCATACCTCCATTGCAGTTTCGGCAAAGCCATTTGTCAATAGCACGGTCTCGGGCGCACCTTCGGGGCAACGGGCGCGCGAGCGGCGCGGGCCGCCTACGACGAGGGGTCGACATGAACGCATCACTGGACGAGACGAACGCACCGGCCCGCGACCGCTATGACGTGCTGGTCGTGGGCGGCGGGGCGGCGGGCCTGTCGGCGGCGCTGATCCTCGGCCGCTGCCTGCGCTCGGTGCTCGTGGTCGACGCGGGCGAGCCGCGCAACGCGCCGTCCGCGCACATGCACGGCTATCCGTCGCGGGACGGCATGGCACCGGCCGCGTTCCTCGCGGAGGTGCGGCGCGAGGTCGCCGGGTACGGGGTCGAACTGGTCCGGGGCCGGGTGACGGCGGCGGAGCCGGACGGCGGCGACGCGTTCACGGTGACGCTCGCGGGCGGGGCCCTCGTGCGCGCCCGGCGCCTGGTGATCGCCACGGGCCTGGTGGACGAACTGCCCGACGTGCCGGGGATCGCCGCGCGCTGGGGCAAGGACGTGCTGCACTGCCCGTACTGCCACGGCTACGAGGTGCGCGGGCGGCGGATCGGCGTGCTGTACGCGAAGGAGGCGGGCGTCCATCAGGCGCTGCTGTTCAGCCAGCTGTCGAAGGACGTGACGCTGTTCCTGAACGGTACGGACGTGGAGGAACTCCCGGACTCCGACCGGCAGTCGCTCGCGGCGGCCGGCGTGAGCACGGTCGCGGGGGCCGTCGCGGGCCTGACCGTGGAGGACGACCGGCTGACCGGGGTGCGGCGCGCGGACGGGCGTGTGGTCGCGCGGGACGCGCTGGTCGTGGCCACGCGGATGCGGCCGCGTGACGGGCTGCTGTCGGCGCTGGGCGCCCGTACGCAGGAGACTCCGGCGGGCCCGTTCACGGCGGTGGACCCGACGGGGCTGACCAGCGTGCCGGGGGTGTGGGCGGTCGGCAACGCGGCGGGGCCGACGGAGCAGGTGGTGAACGCGGCGAGCGCGGGTTACCGCGCGGGCGCGGCCATCAACGCGGACCTCCTCCACGCATCCCTCACGAAAACGCCGCCCGCTGGGAACGGGCACTGAGCCCAGCCCCGCAAGGGGCGCGGGGAACTGCGCGCCCAGCCCCAACGCACCCGGAACTCTGGGGCCCTGCCCCAGACCCCGCTCCTCAATCGCCGGAGGGGCTGGATGTTGACGCTCAGGCCAACTCCCTCAGGGGCGCGGGGAACTGCGCGAGAAGCCCCACCGGGGCCGCACCCGAGGCACAACGTGCAGGCGCCCGGCACGGGTGGGGGCGCCTGTGGAGTGCCGGGGCTGGCAGCCCCGTCAGGGGCGCGGGGAACTGCGCGACCGGCCACGACGAACCCGGCACTCTGGGGCTCCGCCCCGGACCCCGCTCCTCAAGCGCCGGAGGGGCTGGGAGTCGGCGCTGAGCCCAGACCTCTTCGGGCCCGGCGAGGAGCACTCGCGGCTGCTGGACCGGGCGGACGGCAGGCCGCTGCGGACGCTGGAGATCCGCGCGGACGACGGGCGGGCCGTGGGCCCCGAGGACACGGTCGCGGAGAAGGTCCCGGCCCCGCCCGCCTGAACCGTCAGCGGACGAAGACCTCGAAGGCCACGGCGGGCCGGCCGCCGAAGCGCGGCGCCACCGCCTCCGCGTTGCCGGTGAGGAACGTGCGGCAGTACGACTCCGCGTCCTCGTCGGTCAACGCCTCGATGTACGTGCGGTGTTCGAGCAGGCTCGCCACAGACCGCTCAAGCCCGTCCGTGACGTCCACGGCGTGCGTGGGCCGCGCGGACCCGGCCACGGCGACCCACTTGACACCGTTCCACGGCTGGAGGCCCTGCTCGATCAGTTCGGGGAAGATCCAGCGGTTGCCCGCGTCGGCGGCGGCGTCGAGGGTGGCGCGCCCGACGGCGACGTGGTCGGGCGTGTTCCAGTGGACGCCGCCCCAGGTGTCGCGGTGGTTGAGGGTGAGGACGAGTTCGGGGCGGTGGCGGCGGATCGCGGCGGCGATGTCGCGCCGCAGCGCAGGCCCGTACTCGATGACGCCGTCCCGGTGGTCGAGGAACTCGACGGACCCGACCCCGACGACGGCCGCGCTCGCCCGCTGTTCCCGCTCGCGCAGCGGCGCGCAGGCCGCCGGATCGAGGGTGTCGATCCCGGCCTCGCCCCGGGTGGCGAGCACGTACGCGACCTCGCGGCCGGCGTCGGTCCAGGTGGCGACGGCGGCCGCGCAGCCGTACTCCAGGTCGTCGGGGTGGGCGACGACGGCGAGCGCCTTGCGCCAGTCGTCCGGCAGGGGCGCGAGCTGTTCAGGAGAGGCCATGGGCCCAGCGTAGGGCCTGTCCTTCGGGTCAGGCCGGATCGCGCGCCCGCGCGGCCCGTCAGGTCACAGCGCGCCTCGGGCGAGGCCGAGCAGCCGGTCCAGGACGTGCGGCGCGCCCGCGCGGAGCCCGTCGTGCTCGTACTCGTTGGTGACCCAGGGGCGCAGTCCCCGGACGGCCGCCGCGGTGCGCAGGGAGTGGGCCGTGTCCACGTACATGTCGTCGTAATAGACGGCGGCCGCCGCCGGCACCTCGTTGGCGGCGAGGCGGGCCGGGTCGTAGAGCGGGGCCCAGTCCGTGCGGGCCGCGACGATCTCGGCCGCCTCGCGCAGCGGGCGCAGCGCCGGGTCGCAGTCGAACTGCCAGGGGTGGACGGACTCGCCGGTGAACATGAGCGGGCCGCCGGAGGCGAGCGCCTTCTCGCCGTCGAACTGCGGGTACTCGCCGCGCACCCGCTCCGCCGACCAGGCCGTGGCCCGCCCGCCCTGCGCGTAGATCGCCTCGTGCAGCACCGCGTACAGCGGGTGTCCGGCGTACGAGAGTGCCGCGGCGGCCTGCTCCTTGAACGAGTCGGACAGTTCGCGGCCGGCGGGCGTGCGGACGAACGCGTCCTCCAGGAGGTAGTGCAGGCGGTCGCTGCCGTCGCTCGCGCCGAGCCAGATGCCGAGGGACTGGAACGCCTCCAAGGTGAGGCGGTAGCCGCCCGGCAGCAGCGGCTCGTGCTCGAGGACGTACGCGCCGATCTCGCGGGCCCGCTCGACGTCCATCGGGTAACGGGCGTAGTGGGCGCGGACCTTGCGCTCCACGCGCGGGTAGGCGGCCCGGTACACGTCGTCGGCGTGCGCGTCGAGGGAGGGCAGGCCACCGGTGATGAGCGCGGTGGCGAGGCCCTCGGGGGCGGTCGACAGGTAGTGCGTGACGCAGAAGCCGCCGAAGCTCTGGCCGAGGACCGTCCAGGGGGCGCCGCCGGTGACCTCACGGCGGATCAGTTCGCAGTCCTTGACGATGGAGTCGGCGCGGAAGTGCCCGAGGTGGGCGGCCTGCGCGCGGGCGTCGCCGCGCAGCGGGAGCGTCTGCCGGTTGACGGGCGTGGAGGCGCCGGTGCCCCGCTGGTCGAGGAGCAGGACGCGGTGGTCGGCGAGGGCACGGTCGAGCCAGGACTGCCGTCCGACGAAGCGGTTGGCGCCGAACCCGGGGCCGCCCTGGAGGTACAGCAGCCAGGGCAGCTTCTCGTCCTCGCGCCCCGCGGCGACCACCTCGCGCGCGTACACCTCGATCTGTTCGCCGTCCGGCGCGTCGTGGTCGAGCGGGACGAGGAAGCGGCGGTCGGTGAGGACGACACCGGGCTGGCGGTAACGCGCGGCGCTCAAATTCGGCTCCTGAGAGGCGGTACGGGGACTGCGGTACGGGACTGCTGGTAAGGGGGACTGCTGGTGCGGCGGGGCCCGGTCGGCGGTGCGCGCGGACCGGAATCCGGACGCGCGGGCCCCGCCGCCCAGTTCAGCACACCCGAGCGGGCACGGTCGGCGCGGCCCCGGCGCACGGCTTCGTCACGCTCCGTGCCCGGCCGGGAACTCCTGGGGGCGCCGGGACGTAGAAGGAGGTGAAGGGTGTCGGGGGACGGACGGGGTGGGGCTGTGGAAGGCACGGGGCGGGGCGCGACGGCCGGGGAGACGGTGGACGGGCGGTACCGCGTGCTCGGTGTCGCAGGCGAGGGCGCGATGGGCCGGGTGCTGCGGGTGCGGCACCTGGAGTGGCACATCGACCTGGCGGTGAAGGTGCCGAACCCGGGGCTGTTCGAGACCTCGGCGCAGCAGGCCGCGTTCGTCGCGGAGGCCGAGTCATGGGTCGGGCTCGGCCTGCACCCGCACATCTGCGGCTGTCACTACGTGCGCGTCCTGGACGGTGTGCCGCGCGTGTTCGCCGAGTACGTGGGCGGGGGCAGCCTGCACGACTGGATCGCGGACGGCCGGCTGTACGCGGGCGGCCCGGACGCGGCACTCCCCCGCGTCCTCGATGTGGCGGTGCAGACGGCGTGGGGCCTCGGGCACGCGCATGCGCGGGGGCTCGTGCACCAGGACGTCAAACCGGCCAATGTGCTGCTCGACGCGCGCGTCGGGGGCGGGCCCGTGGCGAAGGTGACGGACTTCGGGCTGGCGCGGGCCCGCCCGGTGACGCGGGACGCGGGCGGCGGCGCCGAGGACGACGGGCGCAGTGATGACGGGCGCAGTGTTGTCGACGGGCGCAGTGTTCCGGTGTCGTTCGGCGGGATGACGCGCGCGTACGCCTCGCCGGAGCAGTTGGCGCGGCGCCGGGTGGGCCGCCGCACCGATGTGTTCAGTCACGCGGTGACGGTCCTGGAGATGCTGACCGGCGGCAGGCGGTGGGGGCTCGGCCCGCAGGCCGCCGATGTGGCCGCCGAACTGCGCGGCAGCGGCGGGACGACGGACCGCGTCGGGCCGGTGCCGGAGGCGCTGCTCGACCTCCTCGACCGGTGTCTGCGCGTGGACCCGGCGTCGCGGCCCGCGTCGATGGCCGAGGTCGCGGGCGAACTGGCCGCGCTGCACCGGCAGGTGACCGGCCGCCCGCCGTCCCGGCGCGAGCCCCGCGCGGCGGACCTGCTGGGCGACGAGTGGAACAACCGGGCGCTGTCCCTGCTCGACCTGGGCCGGCACGCGGAGGCCGACGCCGCGTTCGACGCGGCGCTCGCCGCCGATCCCCGGCACGCGGACGCCACGTACAACGGCGGCCTGGCCCGCTGGCGGCGTGGCGACCTGACGGACGCCGAGCTGGTCGCCCGGCTCGACGGGGTGCGCCGCGACAGCGAGGACACGTGGCCCGCGCGGCACGCCCTCGGCCTCGTCCATCTGGAGCGCGGCGACCTCGCGGCGGCCCGCCCGCTGCTCACGGCGGTCGACCGGGAGCGGCCGGGGCAGCCCGACGTGGCGGCGGCGCTCGCCGCACTGGAGTCGCCCGGGGTGATCGACGCGCGCTGTGCCGGCGTCCGTGAGATCCCGTGGGTGTGGACGCGGCCGGGCTGGGCCGAGCCGATCCTCGACGTCGACGTGTCGGCGGACGGGCGGCGCGCGGTCACCGCCCGCGTCGACGAGGGCGTGCAGGTATGGGATGTGCGCTCCGGCGAGCGCCTGCGCGTGCTGACCGGGCACACCGCGCACACCCGGCAGGCGCGGCTGACGCCGGACGGGCGGTACGCGGTCTCCTTCGACGGCGCGCGGGGCCTGCGGCTGTGGGAACTGGAGACGGGCCGTTGTCTGCGCTCCCTCGTCCTGGACGGGATGCCGGCCTGGGCAGCGCTCAGCGCCCGCGCGGGGCTCGTCGTCACGCTGGAGCACGGCCGGCGCGACGACACCCCGACGGTGTCGTTCGTCGTGCGGGACCTGCGGACGCGGCGGGTGCGGACGCGGGCCGAGCACGACGTGTTCCAGTTCACCGACGGCGCCCTCTCCCCCGACGGCCGCCACGCGCTCGTGATCGGATACGCGGACTGCGCGGCGCGCCTGTGGGACGTGGACAGCGGCCGCTGCACGGCCGTGCTCGGCACCGAGGGCGCCAACCGGCCCTGCCTCGCCTTCGACGCGGACGCCGGGGTCGCGGCCCTCGGCAGCAACAGGGACGACGTGATCGAGCTGTGGGACCTGCGCACGAGTCGCCCGCTGCGGACCCTGACCGGGCTCGTCGGGCAGGCCGTGTCCCTGGCGTTCGGGCGCGGCGGCACCCGGCTTCTGTCGGGCGGCAGCGACGGCACCGTACGGCTGTGGGACGTGGCGAGCGGCCGCTGCCTGCGCACGTTCGAGGGGCGCGAGAGAGCGGTGCGACTGGTGCGCTGGGGCACGGACGAGGAGTACGCCCTGTCCGCCGGCCAGGACAACGCGGTCCGGATCTGGCGGCTGCCCGGCGCGCACCGGGTGCCGCCGAGGCTCGCCAGGCCGCGCGCCCACGCGGAGTTGACCGAGGGCGACGCGAAGGTCGCGGGGCTCGTCACCGAGGCCGCCGGGCGGGTCGCGGCCTCGGACCCGGCGGGCGCGCTGGACCGGCTGACGCGGGCGCGGGCGGTGCCGGGGCACGAGCGTTCCCCGCACGTCCTCGCGGCCTGGCGCGACCTCGCCGCGCGCGTGGAGCACACCGGCGTGCGCGCGGTCTGGCCCGCGCACGTCCTGCGGGGCGCGACGGCAGCGCTGATGGCGGTGGACGTCAGCCGCGACGGGCGGTACGCGGCGGCGGGCGGCATCGACGGGCACGTACGCGTGTGGGAACTGGCGTCCGGACGCTGCGTACTGGCCATCCGGCCCCGGTCGGGGGCGATGCCGCACGACGCGGTGGACGTCGTGCAGTTCTCCGCGGACGGCGGCCGGTTGCTGGCCGCCTGCCGGGACGGGTCGCTGCACGCCTGGGCGCTCCCGGGCGGCGAGCCGCTGCTCTCGCTGGACGGCGAGAAGGCCACCGCCGTCGACACCCGGGACAGTGTGCTGCGCATGATCGGCCCGCTCAGCCGGGGCCCTCGCGCGACGCGGTTCACGGCGGACGGGCGGCGGGCGCTGGTGGGCGGCAGCGACCGGGTGTTCCGGCTCTGGGACCTGGCGAGCGGGCGGTGCCTGCGGACCCTGGCCGGCGGCGGCCCATCGCGCGTGCAAGCGGCGTGGCTGACGCGGGACGGGCTGCGGGCAGTGACGGCGGCAGGGGCAGGGGTGCGGGTGTGGAACCTGTTCCACGGGCGCTGCGAGCGGGAGTTGCTCGGGCATGAGGCGCCGGTGAGCGCGGTGGCGGCGAGCGCGGACGGGCGGCTCGTCGTGACGGCCGGTGGCTACGAGGACCACACGGTGCGCGTGTGGGACGCGCGCGACGGGTACTGCCTGCGGGTGCTGACAGGCCATCAGGACAGCCTGTCGGCGGTCGTGTTCACGTCGGACGGGCGTTACGTGCTCTCGGGTGCCGACGACGCGACCCTGCGCGTGTGGGAGGTGGCGTCGGGGCGTTGCCTGCGGGTGGTCGAGGCGCACGGGGGTGATGTGCAGGCCGTCGCGGTCACGCCCGACGGCCAGTTCGCGGCGACGGGCGGCGACGACGGCGTGCTGCGGATCTGGGCGCTGGACTGGGAGTTGGGGGTGCGTTGAGCGCGGGGCGGGCGGAGCGGCGGACGCGGGCGCGGGCGTTGGCGTGGAGCGAGGCGGGCCGGGGCGCGAGGCGCCGGCTCCTTCGCAGGTACCCGCGCCCGGCGCGGCGGCCGACCGCACCCGCGACGCGGCGCGTGCCCGTCACCGCCCCGCGCTCGCCCTCACCACTCCCCTCCCCGGCGCTCACGGAAGCGCTGTTCGAAGGCGGCCTCGGAGCGGGACGGAGGGACGCCGGACGAGGAGCGTTCCAGTACGCCGTCGTCCGCCACGTGGAACAGGGCGCGGTTGATGCGCACCTCCCCGTCGGGCACCGGCACGTACACGAGCCAGCCGACGGTCAGCCGGTGGGCGACGAGCGCGTCGGCCGGGTAGCCGGGGCTGTCGAGGCCCTCGGCGCGCAGGTGGTCGCGGACGAGGGCGAGGGCGTGCTCCTCGGGCAGCGCGGGAAGGTCGGCGCGGGCGACGGTGTCGGCCATGCGCAGCTGCTGGAACGCGGCGTCGAGATCGAGGTCGGACGCCTGTCCGAACGCATCGGTGAGCAACTGCCGTGTCGCGCGCCCTTGTTCGGCGGCGATCACGAGGCGACGGGTCGCGGCGCGGGCCTCGTCGGTGTCGTGGCCGAGGACGGAGGTGAGGACGTCCGTGACGGTGTCCGCGGTCCAGACGCCGGGGATCGCGCGGGCGAAGCCGTCCGGGTTCTGGCACTCGGGGCCCCGGCACCAGCGGCCACCCTCGTACCAGTAGCAGAAGGAGAGGAGGCCCTGCCGGGCGCGGTCGTCGAGGAGTTCGTCGCTCACCCAGGACGGGGCGCCGGCGTACAGGTCGGGCAGCGGTGCGTCGCCCCGGTGGGCTTCGACCAGGCGCGGCGCGTTCCAGGCGCCGCCCGACAGGACGGCACGGCCGCCGGGGAGCAGCCACAGCGTGGAGCCGCCCCGCGAGTTGCCCTCGAACCAGCCGTGCCCGGGCCGCACGCGGGGACCCGCCGGGGAGTCCAACGCGGCGAACACGGCGGCGATCACCGCCCAGCGGGCCCACAGCAGCGGCGCGGTGGGCAGGTCGTCGTACGCGGCGACGGCCCGCACCCCGCGCGCCGCGTCCGCCCGGGCGCCGGCGGCGGCCGTGCGGGCAAGGCGGCGCTGCCGGTCGCCGTGGCCGACGTACGCGGACAGCCAGGTCGGCAGGCGTTCGTGGGGGAAGTCCAGGCGGGCGAGGTCGGCGCGGTAGGCGTCCGGGGGCAGCAGGTCGTCGGCGGGGAAGGGTTCCTCGCCCCGGTCGAGGACGAGGGACGGTTCCGTGCCGGGGGCGAGGTCCACGGCCAGCCGCCACCAGGGCCCGTCTGGCAGGCGGGCGGTCGCCTCGCGGTGGGCGCGGGCGAGGCCGAGGACGTCGGCGCCGGCGTCCGAGGTCACGGGTTCGCCGGACGCGGGCCGCCAGGTCAGCCGGCCCCGGGCGTGCGGCCCGGCCACGGTGAACTCGGCGTGCAGGGACCGCCGGTCGCCGGGTGCCGCGGCGGCCAGCGCGTCGGTGAGGCGGCGGGCGCGGGCGGCGCACTCCCGTACGTCGGCGGGGTCGGGGCGCGGGTCCACGAGGAGGGCGAGGTCGGTGTCCGCGCCGGGCAGCCGTGCCGGGTGCGTGCCGAACGCCCGCTCCCAGGCGGCCGTGAAGTCGTCGCCGCTCATCCCGGCCAGACCCGCCGCAGCCGGTCGGTCAGGGACGGCGGGTCGATCTCCTTGCCGAGCCGGAACAGATAGCTCACCGGGGAGGCGTCGAGGGCGGCCCGCCGCTCGCGCCGCCATTGGAAGGGCGCGCTGACGACGCAGACGCCGACGGCTGCGGGCACGCTGAGTGCGGACGGGAAGTGGGCGGCCTGGGAGGCGATGGCGGCGAGGGGCGGCAGGGCGACGGACTTGACGTTGGCGAGGGCGTGCACGGACTCCAGGCCGACGCTGCGCAGCCGTTCGCTCAGTTCGTCGAGGCGGGAGACGATCCGCCGCTCCACCTCGAGGCCGAGGTGTTCCTGGAAGACGGCCACGTCGCGGACGTCCTCCAACGTGGCCAGTTCCTGTGCCTGTTCGGTGACGTAGGCGCGGAAGGCGTCGAGTTCCGCGCCGAAGCTGCCGCGCACCTCGATGATCTTCTCGATGGGCACGGCGCTGAGGTTCGCCGGGACGACGGTGCGGAAGGCGAGCAGGACGAACGCGTCCTCGACGCCGGGCCCCGGGCGCTCGGCGGGGGCGGCGCGGTGCCGGTCGGTGAGCAGGGTGACGAGGCGTTCGACGCTCCAGCCGGAGAGCACGGCGTGCGGCATGGTGCGGTCTGTGACGGGGTGCAGGCGGTCGCGCAGGGCGAGGCGTTCGGTGAGGGCGCAGGTGTAGACGGCGGCGAGTTCGGGGTGCATGCCGACCCAGGTGCCGCCGTGGCCCTGTCCGGTGATGGCGAGTCCGGCGTCGACGGACGCCTGCACGATGTCCGGTCCGAGCTTGCTGGCGTGCAGGAACCCGAAGCGGGGGTTGAGCCAGGCGATGTCCTCGCCGGGCACCCCGGCGGAGTAGGCGTCACTGCCGTAGCCGAACCCGGCCTCCGCGGGCGGCAGCCCCCAGGTGTCGATGCGATCGAGGCCGAAGCGTTCGCGCAGCGCGTCCGCGTGTTCCCCGATGAGGGTGAGGAAGGGCTCGGTCACCTCGGCGGACGCCCACGGCGGCGGTTCGATGTCGAGGAGCCAGCCCTCCTGGTGGAGGCGGGCGGCGACGGGCGTGTCGCGCAGCGGGTAGCCCGGCGGTCGCAGCCGCCCCATCCGGGGCCAGTACAGGGCGGCGTACTTGAGCCAGGTGTCGTCCCGTACATGGATGGTCGGGTAGTACAGCGCGATCGCGTTCACTTGGTGCCCACGCCCCCCGGGGTCCGATGGTGTTTGCAGGGACCCCAGTGTGCGCGAGATGCCGGGGCCGGGATCACGGAAGAGGCCGGATCGATACCGTCCGGTTCCCTGCCGCTCCCCCGCCGCCGGCGCGTACGGGCGGGGCGCGCGGCGGGCGGGGCGCTCCCGTGACCGCGCGCCCCCGACGACGTACGCTGCATCCATCCGATGATCGTCCCGAGCAAGCGAACGAAGGGGCCACGATGCGTGTCGCGCTCTTCCTCACCTGTGTCAACGACACGCTCTATCCGGACACGGGCCGCGCCGTGGTGAAACTCCTGACCAGGCTGGGCGTGGAGGTGGACTTCCCACAGGCGCAGACCTGTTGCGGGCAGCCGCACTACAACACCGGCTATCGGCATGAGGCGGAGCCACTGGCCCGGCATTACTCCGATGTCTTTGGTCCGGGTCTCGCTTCAGGTGATTACGACGCGATCATCACGCCGTCGGGTTCGTGCGCGGCGATGGTGCGGGAGCTGTACCCGAGGATGGGCGAGCGGGCGCGCACGGAGGGCCGGGGCGACGCCCTGGCGGCGACGCTGGCGCCGGTGGTGCCGAAGACGTACGAGCTGACCGAGTTCCTGGTCGACGTGCTGGGGGTGACGGACGTCGGCGCGTACTACCCGCACACCGTCACCTATCACCCGACGTGTCACGGGCTGCGCTCGCTCGGGCTCGGGGACCGTCCCACGCGGCTGCTCGCGGCGGTACGGGGCCTGGAGCTGGTGGAGTTGCCGGGTGCGAGCGAGTGCTGCGGCTTCGGCGGCACGTTCGCCGTGAAGAACGCCGACGTCTCGGCGGCGATGGGCGCCGACAAAGTACGCAACGCGCGCTCGACGGGCGCCGAGGTGCTGTGCGCGGCGGACAACTCGTGCCTCATGCACATCGGCGGCACCATGACACGGCTCAAGGTGGGCATGAAGCCGGTGCACATCGCGGAGATCCTGGCGAGCACGGAAGAGGAGCCCTGGGCATGAGCGGCACGTTCGTCGGCATGCCGGCCTTCCCGAAGGCCGCGCACGACGCCGTACGGAACACGACCCTGCGCGCGAATCTGCGCCACGCCACCCACACCATCCGCGACAAGCGGGCCCGCGCGGTCGCGGAGCTGGCGGACTGGGAGCGGCTGCGGGAGGCCGGCAAGCAGATCAAGGACCATACGCTGCGCCACCTGGAGCACTATCTGGTGCGCCTGGAGGAGTCGGTGACGGCGGCCGGCGGCACCGTGCACTGGGCGGCGGACGCCGACGAGGCGAACCGGATCGTGACGCGGCTCGTGCGGGCGACCGGCGAGAGCGAGGTCGTCAAGGTCAAGTCGATGGCCACGCAGGAGATCGGCCTCAACGAGCATCTGGAGGCCGAGGGCATCCGCGCGTACGAGACGGATCTCGCGGAGCTGATCGTGCAGCTCGGCCATGACCGGCCCTCGCACATCCTCGTCCCGGCGATCCACCGCAACCGGGGCGAGATCCGCGACATCTTCGAGAAGGAGATGGGCAGTTGGGGCCGCCCGGCGCCCGAGGGCCTGAGCGACACGCCCGCGGAGCTCGCGGAGGCGGCGCGGCTGCATCTGCGGGAGAAGTTCCTGCGCGCCAAGGTCGGCGTCTCCGGGGCGAACTTCATGGTCGCCGAGACCGGCACCCTCGTCGTCGTCGAGTCCGAGGGCAACGGGCGGATGTGCCTGACGCTGCCCGAGACGCTGATCTCGGTCGTCGGCATCGAGAAGATCGTGCCGACCTGGCGGGACCTGGAGGTCTTCCTCCAGACGCTGCCGCGTTCCTCGACGGCCGAGCGCATGAACCCGTACACCTCGATGTGGACGGGGACGACCGACTCCGACGGGCCGTCCGCGTTCCATCTCGTCCTGCTCGACAACGGCCGCACCGACACCCTCGCCGACGAGGTCGGCCGGCAGGCGCTGCGCTGCATCCGCTGCTCGGCCTGCCTGAACGTGTGCCCGGTGTACGAGCGGGCCGGCGGGCACGCCTACGGCTCGGTCTACCCGGGGCCCATCGGCGCGATCCTCAGCCCCCAACTGCGCGGCACGGGCAGCGAGATCGACGCGTCCCTGCCGTACGCGTCCTCGCTGTGCGGGGCCTGCTACGAGGTGTGCCCGGTCGCCATCGACATCCCCGAGGTCCTCGTCCATCTGCGGGAGCGGGTCGTGCAGGGCGGCGAGGTCACCCGGCGCGGCACCAAGGTGACGCTGAAGCCGGCGAAGGGGCACGCGGCCGAGCGGGCGGCGATGCGGGCCGCGCGCTGGGCGTTCACCCATCCGGCGGCGCTCGCGGGCGGCCAGCGGCTGGCGGCCCGCACCCGCCGCTTCCATCCCCGTACGCTGCCGGGCCCGGGCCGGGCGTGGACGGCGACCCGCGATCTGCCGCGGGTGCCCGCGGAACCATTCCGCGACTGGTGGCAGCGCACCCGGGGCGAGGGCGCCGGGGGCGGCACCGACGAGAAGGGAAGCGCGAAGTGAGCAGCAGGGATGTCGTCCTGAGCCGGGTGCGGCGCGCGCTCGGCGGCCCCGTCGAGCCGCCGTCCTCGTACGACACCGACGTGCGCCGCGACTATCTGCGCGCGCACGGCGAGCGGACCGCCGCCGAGACGGTCGAGCTGCTGGCCGAGAACCTCGCGGACTACCGGGCGCTCGTGCACCGCTGCACGGAGGCGGAGCTTCGGGGCCTGCTGATGCGGCTGCTCGCCGGGCACGGGTCGGAGAGCGTGCTGGTCCCGCCGGGGCTCGACCCGTCCTGGCTCGCGGCGGCCGACGCCACGCGGATCGCGGACCGGGCCGACTCCACCCCCGCCGGCCTCGACCGGGTGGACAGCGTGGTCACCGGCTGCGCGGTCGCGGTGGCCGAGACCGGCACGCTCGTCCTGGACGGCTCCCCCGACCAGGGCCGCCGCCGCATCACGCTCGTGCCCGACCATCACATCTGTGTCGTACGGGTCCCCGACCAGGTCGTCACCTCCGTCCCGCAGGCGCTGGAACGGCTCGATCCGGCGCGCCCGCTGACGTGGATCTCGGGTCCGTCCGCGACCAGCGACATCGAACTGGACCGGGTGGAGGGCGTGCACGGGCCGCGCACCCTGGAGGTCGTCCTGGTGAGCGCCGAGCGGTAGGCGCGGTTAGCGTGAGGGCATGATCCGGTTCGACCATGTCACCAAGCGGTACGCGGACGGCACGACGGCGGTGGACGATCTGTCCTTCGAGGTCGCCGAGGGCGAACTGGTCACGCTCGTCGGCCCGTCGGGCTGCGGCAAGACGACCACGATGATGATGGTCAACCGGCTGATCGAGCCGACGTCCGGCCGCATCTGGGTCGACGGCGAGGACATCGCGGGCGTCGACCCGGTGCGGCTGCGCCGCCGTATCGGGTACGTCATCCAGCAGGTCGGCCTCTTCCCGCACCGCACGATCCTCGACAACACGGCGACCGTGCCCGCCCTGATCGGCTGGAAGCGCGCCAAGGCCAGGGCCCGCGCCGCCGAACTCCTCGACCTGGTCGGCCTCGACCCGAAGACGTACGGGAACCGCTACCCGGAACAGATCTCGGGCGGGCAGCGGCAGCGGGTCGGGGTGGCGCGGGCGCTCGCGGCCGACCCGCCGGTCCTGCTGATGGACGAGCCGTTCGGCGCGGTGGACCCGGTGGTGCGCGAGCAGTTGCAGGACGAGTTCCTGCGGATGCAGGCGGCGGTGCGCAAGACCGTGCTGTTCGTGACGCACGACATCGAGGAGGCCGTCCGACTCGGCGACCGGATCGCCGTGTACGGGCAGGGCCGCATCGAGCAGTTCGACACGCCCGGCGCGGTGCTCGGGACGCCGGCGACGCCGTACGTGGCCGAGTTCGTCGGCGCGGACCGGGGCCTGAAGCGGCTGTCGGTGACGGAGATCGAACCGGAGGACCTGGAACAGCCCTCCGTGGTCCGCGTGGACGAGCCGAACGGGCGGGCGGCGGCGCGGCTGCGTGAGCAGGACGCCCGCTGGGCGGTGGTCCTGGACGAGGGCGGTGACCTGCACGGCTGGGTCGGCCTGGACGAGGTGGCGCTCGCGGGCGCCGACGGCCGCGTAGGCGACCTCGCGCACCGGATGAACGCGTGGGTGCCGGTCGGCGCGCCGCTCAAGCAGGCGTTCGGGGTGATGCTCCAGCACGACGCGGGCTGGGTCGCGGTCCTGGACGGCGCGCGGTTCCTCGGGGTGCTGACACCCGCCAAGCTCCATGAGGCGCTGCGCCGTTCGGTGGACGCGGACGCGCAGGGCGTGCAGCGGACAGAGGTGTCGTTCGACTCGGTCGCGGACGCCTGACCTGCGCGTTCCTTCCAGTCTCCGCCGCCGCGCGAGTGAAGTCTCACCCTATGGTTCAGCGTGAGACCCGGTCCACCGTACGCGCGGGGCGGATCGGGCGCGCGGTTGGATCGAGCACGCGGCGCGGGCTACTTCAGCAGGCCCTTGTCGTGCAGGTAGGTGCGGGCGACGTCCTCGGGGAGCCGGCGCCAACTGTCCACCTGCTGGTTCATGCGGGCGAGGTCGTCGGTGGTGAGGACGGAGTTGAGGGCGCCGAGCGCCTTGGCCGCCTTGGCTCCTCCGGCGCGGGAGCGGTTGACGACGGGCACGATGTAGTCGGCGTTCTGCAAGTGCTTGTCGTCGTCGAGCAGGACGAGCCCGAACCCGGCGAGGGTGGCGTCGGTGGTGGTCGTCAGCATCATCTGGTCCTGCCCGTTCTGCACGGCCCGCTTCGACTGGGTGGTGCCGACGCCCTTGGGGTCGACGCCGGTGATGTCGATGCCGTACACGCGCTTGAGGCCGGGCGCGCAGTAGGGGCGGCTGACGCACTCGTCACCGGCCGCGAGCCGCACCTTCAGACCGGAGGCGCCGAGGTCGCTGAGTGTCTTGAGGCGGTGCTGCTTCGCGTAGGCGGCGGTGACGGCGAAGGCGTTCTGGTCGACGGCGCGGCCCGGGTCGAGGACGACGAGGCCGCGCGGCCGGGCGAGGGAGCGCAGCGCCTTCATGGTGGCGGGGAGGTCGGGCGAGCCGACGGGCTTCGCGTCGGCGCCGTGCGTCTTGGCGTTGAGCCAGTCGGCGAAGGTGGCCGCGTATTCGGGCACGACGTCGATCTGGCCGTTCTCCAGGGCCGGTTCGTACAGTTCGCGGTTGGCGACGGAGAGGATCTCGGTGCTGTAGCCGGCCTGGTCGAGCAGTTGCCCGTACATGGTGGCGAGCAGGTCGCTCTCGGTGAAGCCGGCGGAGCCGATCACGAGGTGGTGGCTGTCGCCGGGCGGGCCCGTGACCTGCCCGCGGTTCTCCAGGGAGGGGCCGGTGGCGCAGCCCGCGCTGAGCAGCAGCGCGGCCACGGCGAGGGCGAGGCGGCGGGGCGCGCGGTTCATCCGGCCCTCCGGCGGGCGTGGCCCGGCGCGAGCCGCTCGCCGATCTCGAACAGGCCCTCGACGAGCAGGGCGAACCCGGCGACGAGGACGGCGCCCGCGACGACCTGCGGGGTGCTGGCCAGGTTGAACCCGGCGGTGATGATGCGGCCGAGGCCCCCGCCGCCGGCGAGCGCGGCGATGGTGGCGGTGGCGACGAGTTGCACGGCGGCGATGCGGACGCCGTTGAGAATCATCGGCAGGGCGAGCGGCAGTTCGACCTGGAACAGCATCTGCCGGCCGGTCATGCCCATGCCCCGGGCGGCCCGTACGACGTCCCGGTCGACGCCGCGCATGCCGACGTAGGCGTTGGTGAGCAGCGGCGGTACGGCGAACAGGACCAGGGCGACGACCGTGGGCCCTTCCCCGTACCGGCCGAGCGGCGTGAGCAGGAGCAGGACGAGGACGGCGAAGGTGGGGACGGCGCGGCCGACGTTGGAGATGTTGACGGCGAGCGCGCCGCCCTTGCCGAGGTGGCCGAGGACGAGGGCGACGGGCAGCGCGATCAGACAGCTCACGACGAGGCAGACCAGGGTCAGCACGAGGTGCTGCGTGAGGCGGTGCCAGATGCCGTCGTCGCCGGACCAGTGGGCCGGGTCGGTGAGCCAGTACCAGGCGTCGGTGAGGGTCGTCACGCGCGGCTCGCTCTCGTCCACGGGGTGAGCAGGCGGCCGGCCGCGAGGAGCACGACGTCCGCGACGACGGCGATGACGACGCAGAGCACGGACGCGGTCAGCACCTGCGCCTTGAAGTACGTGTTCATGCCGGCGTAGATGAGGTTGCCGAGCCCGCCGTGGCCGACGATGGCGCCGACGGTGGCCAGGGAGACGGCGGAGACGGTGGCGATGCGCAGCCCGGCGAGCGCGGCGGGCAGCGCGAGCGGCAGTTCGACGGTGAGCAGCAGCCGGATCGGCCCGTAGCCCATGCCGCGCGCGGCCTGCCGGGTCTCCTCGGGCACGGCGCGCAGCCCGGCGAGGATGTTACGCACGAGCAGGGTGAGGGAGTAGAGGACGAGGCCCGCGACGACGAGGGTGGCGGACAGCCCGTAGGCGGGCAGCAGCAGGGAGAACATGGCGAGCGAGGGGATCGTGTACAGCACGGTCGTCAGCGCGAGGACGGGCCCGGCGGCCCAGCCCCAGCGGCGGGCGAGGACGGCGAGCGGCACGGCGATGACCACGGCGATGGCGACGGCCGCGAACGTGATCTGCAAGTGCTGCACGACGGCGTCCACGAGGATGTGCCGGCGCGTGCTGAGGTACTCGCCGCAGATCCAGTCGTTGCGGGCGAGACAGTCGTCCGGCGCCGGCCCCGCGGGCACCGCGGTCACGAAGGGCACGCGTCCATTGCAGTGGCCGCGGCGCGGCGGCGCGCGCTGGGGTGAGCCGTACGGGGGGCGTTCGGCCCGGCCGGGACGCCCGGGTTCGGGCGCGGTGAGCCGTACGGGGGCGTTCGGCCCGGCCGGGACGCCAAGGGCCGGGCGGTCGCCTGGCGGAAGGCCGTAGGTTGACGCCATGAGCAATCTCGATCGCCGGCCGGTGCCGTCCCTGTGCGGGGGCCGGGGCTTCGTGGTGGCGGAGCCGGTACGCGAACTCCTCAGCCCGCGCCGGGTCAGGCTCGGCGAGTCCACGGAAGTGCGGCGGCTGCTGCCGAACCTCGGCCGGCGGATGGTCGGCGCGTGGGCGTTCGTCGACCACTACGGCCCCGACGACATCGCCGACGAACCCGGTATGCAGGTGCCTCCGCATCCGCACATGGGGTTGCAGACGGTGAGCTGGCTGCGCGAGGGCGAGGTGCTGCACCGGGACTCGACGGGCAGCCTCCAGACGATCCGGCCGGGCGAGCTGGGCCTGATGACGTCGGGCCGCGCCATCGCCCACTCGGAGGAGTCGCCGCGCTCCCACGCCCGCTTCCTGCACGGGGCGCAGTTGTGGGTGGCGCTGCCGGACGCGCACCGGCACACCGAGCCGCGCTTCGAGCACCACGCGGACCTCCCCCGCGTCACCGCGCCCGGCCTGACGGCGACGGTCGTGCTCGGCACGCTGGACGGCACGGACTCCCCCGGCACGGCGTTCACGCCGATCGTCGGCGCGGACCTCGCCCTCACGCGCGGGGCGGACGTCCGGCTCCCTCTCGACCCGGACTTCGAGTACGCGGTGCTCGCCATGTCCGGCGAGACGGTCGTCGACGGCGTCCCCGTCCTGCCCGGCTCCCTCCTCTACCTGGGCTGCGGCCGCACCGAACTCCCCCTGCGCGCCGAGTCGGACGCGGGCCTGATGCTCCTGGGCGGCGAGCCGTTCGAGGAGGAGCTGATCATGTGGTGGAACTTCATCGGCCGCACCCAGGACGAGATCGAACGGGCCCGCGCCGACTGGACGACCGGCACCCGCTTCGGCGAGGTGAAGGGCTACGCCGGCGCTCGCCTCGACGCTCCGGAACTGCCTTCCGTGCCGCTCAAAGCCCGCGGGCGAGTGCGCTGACCTGCATATTTTCTCTGAACCGGCGGCGACCCGAGCGAGCGTAAAGAACGGAGAGCGCACGCTACCTCGACGCGCCGATGGCGCTCTCGAACGACGAGATCGCCCGGATCGGCCGCGTCCGCGTACTCCCGTCCATGCCCATCCCCCAGTAGGCGCCTCCATGAAATTCCTGATCACCACCCTGCGCGAGGCGACGCTCGCGGCATGGCGAGCCGCACTCCCCGAGGACGAGCACGTCGAGTACCGACTGGCCTCCGCCCGCTCCGTCCCTGCCGACGCGCTGTGCATCGCGGGGATGTACGCGTTCGAGCGCTACGGGGGTTCGCCCCGTGACGACGTCGCTCAGATCCTCGACAATCTCCGCAACGACGGTCTCCCACCCCTGATCGTCGTCCCGCCCTCGCTGCCCATGGTGCGCGACACCAATGGCACGGTGACCGTGCACCCGGACTTCCAGGAGATCAGTCCGGCCTACCATGCGATGGCCCGAACAGGCGAAGCGATCCGCAGGTGGAACGAGCGGGACTCCGGGACGCCGATTCACACGGTCGTGGTCGACCTCCCCCTCCTGGGAATGGACGACCCCGACGACAAAAGGACGCCGCGTTCCGTGGGCCGGGCCGTCCAGGACACGTTCACGGCAGGCTGACCCTGGGTTCGGCCCGCGCATCGGACAGTGCACGAAACACGGAGAAACCATCTTATGTGGCGTCAACTCATAGCGAAATCCTCGCGGGCAGAGCTGAAGGGCCCTGCCCTTCCCGAGACTCTGAACCGCATCGAAGAGCGACTGGGACAGTCCGTCCCCGCCTCACTGCGGGAGTTGCTGCTGGTGACGGACGGCGTCGAGGACGAGTACGGGACCGCACTCGTGTGGAGCGCCGGCAGGATCCTGGCGGAGAACGCGTCGTTCCGGTCGCAGGCGGATTTCCGCGATCTGTACATGCCGTTCGACGCCCTGATGTTCTTCGGCGACAACGGTGGCGGCGATCAATTCGCGTTCGTCCGCACCCCCGAGCGGGACGACGTCTTCGTATGGGACCACGAAACAGACAGCCGAACATGGGTGTCGGCCTCACTCGAGAACTATCTGCGCAGCGCACTCGGTAGCGACGGAGAGGACTGGTACCGCGCCTGACCGGGGCATCTCACACATCGTGCCGGCCCTTCCTCATACTGACGCGACGGCCCGGGCGAGCGTGAGAAGCCCTCACGGCCGTCCCGGCGCGGGAGCCGTCCGCCGGCGATACGTCTCGGCCTGGCTGCACGGAACGTACGGAAAGCCCGCACGGGCCGCACGGCTCACCCGTTCGGAGCGACCTACGCTCCCCCTGAAACCTGAACGGACGATGCCCACTCGATCAGTCGAAAGAGACGCTGCCCATGCTGAAGCACGTCGCCACTCGCACCCGTTCCCTCATCGCCGGTTCGACCCTGGCCGCGGCCGCCCTGATCACATACGAGACACACCGGTACTCCTACTGCTCGGTGTCCCCGTCCCAGGCGGATGACCGGACCTGGTGCGACGAGGCCGGCGACCTCTGATCCCTGCGTCGGATCGGCCACATCCCCCGTTCGGCGGCATGTGCGCCTCACTCGTCAGGGGGTGGCGGGTGCGGAAACGACTTGCCGGGGCCGGGCGCGGTGCTAGGGTCTGTCGTCAAAGTGTCATGTCCACATGAGGAGTGAGGCCAGGGTGATGGCGGCGGTGTATGACTCGGCGGTCTTGTCGTAGCGGGTG
>NZ_JBVKBC010000015.1:78936-174652 GCF_055639095.1 Streptomyces sp. NPDC107550 | reverse complement strand
TGCAGGGGGGACCCTGTGGGAGAGTAGGACGCCGCCGAACTATTGTTGAGAGAAAGCCCTGGACGGGTTACCGTCCAGGGCTTTTTCGCGTTTACGGACCTTTCCCCGAAACCCGCTCAGCGGGCCGCGTCCGCCAGGAGTTCCGCGTCCTTCGGGGGATAGCCCGCCGAGGAAAGCACCGTAACGACCGCCGCGCGGGCCGCGTCCTGCGGCGGGAGCGCGCCGTCGTTGACAGCTTCCATCAGGCCGAAGAGGACCTGCTCATGCACGTACGACAACGCCTCGGCCGGCAAAGGTGACGTGAAACGGCCGCTATCCAGGCCCTGTCGGAGCAGGCTCGTACAGACCTCGCGTACCGGCGCCAGGCGGGCCCGGATGCCCTCCATCGTGACGCTGCGCTGCGCGAGATGGACCAGCAGCCGGTAGCGGTCCGCGATCGGCCAGATGGCCAGCGTCGACCGGGCCAGCGCCTCCGCCGGATCCTCGACGTCCGCGCGGCCCGCCCGATGCGCCTCCGCGACCGCCTGGGCGGCATCGTCCACCAGGGCGCCCACCAGCGCGTCCCGGCTCGGGAAATGGCCGTACACCGTACGACGTACGACCCCCGCCGCGCGGGCGATCTGGTCCATGGACGCGTCAGGGTCGCGCAGCAGCTCGGCCAGCGCGACGTCGAGGATGCGCCGGCGGTTCGCGTCGGCCCGTACGGAAGTCACGCCGTTCATTGTGCCTGCCTCTGACGCGGCGCGACACCCACTCCCTCCAGCCGTTTTGCACACCACTGTGCAGCGAGGTACATTGCACAGTCGTGTGTAATTGCACAGGGCTGTGCAACTTCTGCTGTCTGTTCTTTTCCTGAGGGGGATCCGCCTCATGCGACTCGTCATGAACGAGCCGGTCGACACCATGGACCGGCCCTACGCCCGGCGCTGGTGGGCACTGCTGGTGCTGTGCCTGAGCCTGTTGATCATCGTGATGGCCAACACGGCGCTGACCGTCGCCGCGCCCGACATGACCGAGGACCTCGGGCTCTCCAGCTCCGACCTCCAGTGGGTCATCGACGGCTACACCGTCCCGTACGCGGCCCTGATGCTGTTGCTCGGCGCGATCGGCGACAAGTACAGCCGGCGCGGGGCGCTCGTGCTCGGGCTCGTCGTGTTCGGCGGGGGCGCGGTCGGCGGGTCGCTCGTGGACAGCTCGGGCGGGGTCATCGCCGCGCGGGCCGTGATGGGTGTCGGCGCCGCCATGATCATGCCGGCGACGCTGTCGCTGCTCGCGGCGACCTTCCCCAAGCGGGAGCGCGGGCGGGCCATCGTGCTGTGGACCGCCACCGCCGGACTCGCCATCGCCGCGGGCCCGTTGGTCGCGGGCGCGCTGCTGCGCAGCCACGGCTGGGCGTCCACGTTCCTCATCAACGTGCCGGTCGCCGTCGTCGCCATCCTCGGCGCGCTCTTCCTCGTACCGCCGTCGAAGGCCGCGCACCACAGCCGGATCGACTACGTCGGCGGGCTGCTGTCCGTCGTGTGGGTCGGCGCGCTCGTCTACATGATCATCCAGGGTCCGCACTTCGGCTGGGACGCCAAGGCGATCGGGGCCGCCGTGGTGGCGGGTGTGGCGCTGGTGGCGTTCGTGGCGTGGGAGCTGCGGCACCCGCGGCCCGTGCTCGACGTGCGGCGCTTCGCCGACCGGCGGTTCGCCGGGTCGAACCTCGCCGTCGCCCTCTTCTTCCTCGCCGTCTTCGGCGCGTTCTACTTCCTCACGCAGCACCTCCAGTTCGTCCTGCGGTACGACCCGCTGGAGACCGGCGTACGGATGCTGCCGCTGGCCGGTGCCGTGTTCGTCGGGTCGGCGCTCACCGGGTACCTCACGCCGCGCATCGGCATGAAGATCACGGTCACGGCCGGCATGGTCGGCGGCACGGCGGCGCTCGCGCTGCTGACGCGGATCGACGAGGGTTCCACGTACGGGGACTTCGTGCTGCCGCTGATCATCCTCGGGCTCGCCATCGGCCTCGCGCTGTCGCCGTGCACCGACGCGATCATGGGCGCCTTCCCCGAGTCGGAGCTGGGCGTCGGCGGTGCCGTCAACGACACCTCCCTGGAGCTGGGCGGTTCGCTCGGCATCGCCATCCTCGGCTCGGTGCTCGCCGGTTCGTACTCCTCGAACCTGTCGGACGCCGCGTCCGGTACGAAGCTGCCGGGTGACGCGCTGTCCACGGCGCAGGACTCGGTGGGCGCCGGGTACGCGGTCGCGCAGCACATCGGAGCGCAGGCCCACAAGCTGGCCGAGCAGGCGGCGGGCGCCAAGGACCCGCAGCAGGCGGCGCAGTTGAAGGAGCAGGCCACGCAACTGGCCGGTGGCGCGCGGAAGATGGCGGAGGCCGTGGGCTCGTCGTTCTCGGACGCGGTCGCGCACACCAGTGTCGTCGGCGCGGTGATCCTCGGCGTCGGGACCGTGTTGGTGGCAGTGCTGCTGCCGCGCAAGGAGCGAGGCGGGGCCGTGTCGGTGGCGGCGGCCGCGCACGACGGCTCCGGGTCCGCGGACCATGCGGACCAGGACGATGCTTCGGCGGAGGCCGGAGCGCGGCGGTAGGCGGCGCGCGGCGGAGCGTGCAGAGGGGGGTGAGGCCCGGGGCGATGGCGTCCCGGGCCTCGTTGTCAGTGGGTGCCTCTACTGTGACAGCAGGTGGAATCGAGCGCTGGACATCCCTTCTTCTGGAGGCACACGTGACGACACTGACCGACCGGCCAGGCACCGCCCTGCTCGTCATCGACATGCAGAACGGGGTGCTGGAAGGCACGCACGAGCGGGACGCGGTCATCGGGCGGATCGCGGAGCTGGCCGACCGGGCGAGAGCCGAGGGCGTGCCGGTGGTGTGGGTGCGGCAGGAGGACGACGGGCTCAAGCCGGGCAGCGAGGCATGGGAGTTCGCCGCGCCGCTCGGGCCGCGCGGCGCGGGGGAGCCGCTGGTGCCCAAGGCGTACCCGGACTCCTTCGAGGCCACCGACCTGGAGGCGCTGCTCGCCGAGCACGGCGTGGGACATCTCCTGGTGACCGGCGCCCAGTCGGACTGCTGCATCAACGCCACGCTGCACGGCGCCCTCGCGCGCGGATACGACGTGACGCTGGTCGCCGACGCGCACACCACCGAGGACCTGACCGCGTACGGGGCGCCGCCGCCGGCCCAGGTCGTCACCCACACCAACCTCGCCTGGCGCTTCCGCACCGCGCCCGGGCGCACGGCCGCGGTCGTCACGGCGGAGGAGGTGTCGTTCGGGGAGGGATGAGGGCCGCGCGGCGCCGAGGGGGCGGCTGCGGGCCGACTGAGTACGGGGTCTGAGTAGGCGCACTCAGGTGGGTGCGGAGTGGGGGGACTTTGATGGAGACATGACGTACGAATGTGTCGCGGAGCCCGTTCGGATACCGGCCGCACGGAGGGTGGCGTGGCGGCAGTGGGTGGCGCCGGCGGTGTCCTCGGTGGTGACGCTGCCCGCGGCGTTCGTCGCCTGGATCTGTGCCGGGCTCGGTCAGATGGCGTGCGACGCGTGCGACGGCCGGGAGGGGACCCGGTTCGAGGCGAGCTTCGCGCGGGCGCACACCGTGTTCGGGTGGGGGATGACCGTCTCGCTGCTGCTGCTCGCCACGGCGTGGCTGCTGCCGTGGCAGCAGCGGTACGCGGCGCGCCGGGTGCGGTTCGCGATGGCGGCGCCGGCCGGCGTGTTCCTCACGTCCCTCGTCTTCGCGGCGCTCGTCGACTGGCCGTGAGCCGGGGCCGCCGTCCCGAGGGGGTTCGAGGGGAGGAGCCCCGGGCGCCCGCACGGCGTACGAGACGCGGCGGGTCAGCTGCATGGCGGGGATCGCGGGGGGGGCGGGGATCTCGGGGTGGCGGGTGTTGCGTTGACGTGGGCGTCAACCCGTAGCGTCGTCGCATGCGCATCGGAGAGCTCGCGGACCGTGCCGGTACGACCACGCGGACGCTCAGGTACTACGAGTCGCGTGGGCTGCTGCCCGCGCGGCGGGACCGGCACGGGCACCGGGAGTACGACGAGTCGGACCTGCGCGCGCTGTGGCAGATCCGGACGCTGCGTGACTTCGGGTTCGAGCTTGAGGAGACCCGGCCGTTCGTGGAGTGCCTGCGTGCCGGGCATCCGCACGGTGACTCGTGTCCCGCGTCGGTCGCCGTGTACCGGGCCAAGCTCTCCGAACTGGACGCGCTGATCGCGGAGTTGACCACCGTACGGGATCAGGTCGGCGCCCAGCTCGGGCGCGCGGAGGCGGCACTCGCCGCACTGGCGGACCAGGAGCCGCCTGCCCCGCGCTGCGAGCTGGCCGAGGCCATGGACCCGGCAGGAGACGAGGAGTGAGCATGCGGGAGATCACCGAGGCCGAGTTCGACGAGCAGGTGCTCGCGGCGGGCCGGCCGGTGCTGGTGGAGTTCACGGCGACCTGGTGCGGGCCGTGCCGGCAGTTGGCCCCGGTGCTGCGCGCCATCGCCGACGAGGAGCGGGAGCGGCTGGACGTCGTCGCCATCGACGTGGACGCCAACCCCGGTACGGCGGCGCGGTACGGGGTGCTGTCGATGCCGACGCTGATGGTGTTCAAGGACGGGGAGCCGGTGTGGTCCCGCGTCGGCGCGCGGCCCAAGCGGCGACTGCTGGAGGAACTGGCCGAAGCGGTCTGACGGGAAGCCTGACAAGAAACCGGCGAGAAACCGACAAGACACCGGCAAGGAACCCGACAGGAAAAGGAGGCGGTTCGGGAAACGGTCGTCCCGGCTTGGAAAGAGGCCCCGCCCGGGGTATATTCGATGTTTCTGTGTGCCCACAGAAAAGGCCCCTCGATGGGGGCCAACAAAACTCACAGTACCGGGCAGGGAGTTGTTTTGTCAAGCCGGGACAGCCGCGAATTGCAGAAAGAACAGGAATACATCGACCGGCTCTATGCCCGCGTCGATGAGCTGCGCGGCGTCGCCGCGGACTCCGTCCGGGACGCGATCACGCCGGTCGGGACCGGTCAGCAGGCCCGTCTTGAGCGGGATCTGCTGGTCGTCGAGCGCTCCGGACTGCTCGCCGCGCTGAACGCGGTGGAGGGTTCCCTCGCATTCGGCCGTATCGATCTCAAGGACGGCACCGCGCATCACATCGGCCGTATCGGAATTCGCGCCGACGACACCGAGCGCACGCCGATCCTGATCGACTGGCGGGCGCCCGTCGCGCGGCCTTTCTATCTCGCCACCGGGCATACGCCGATGGGGATCAGGCGGCGCCGGCATCTCACGCTCGACGGGCGTACCGTCACCGAACTCCACGACGAGATCCTCGACCTGGACGACGCCGAACGCACCGGGCACGAGGACCCGACCGGTGACGCCGTGCTGCTCGCCGCGCTGAACTCGGCCCGCACCGGCCGCATGGGCGACATCGTGCAGACCATCCAGGCCGAGCAGGACCGCATCATCCGCCACGCCCATCAGGGCGTCCTCGTCGTCGAGGGCGGCCCCGGCACCGGCAAGACCGCGGTGGCGCTGCACCGGGCCGCGTTCCTGCTGTACGAGCACCGGGAGCTGCTGGCCAAGCGGGCGGTGCTGATCGTGGGCCCCAACCCGGCGTTCCTGAAGTACATCAGCGAGGTGCTGCCCGCGCTCGGTGAGACCGGCGTGCTCCTCGCCACGGTCGGGGAGCTGTTCCCCGGCGTCCACGCGCACGGCACCGACAGCGCCCGCGCCGCCGCCGTCAAGGGCTCCGCCGCGATGGCCGAGGCGCTGGAGCTGGCCGTCGCCGACCGGCAGCAACTGCCCATGCCCGGCGAGCCGTTGATCATCCCGCACGACGACGGTGACCTGGTCCTTGACTGGGAGATCGCCTACGAGGCCCGGCAGGCGGCCCGTGACACCAAGCTCCCGCACAACCTCGCGCGCCCGCACTTCGCCTTCCGCGTGATCGACGCGCTCACCGACCAGCTCGCCGAGCGCATCGGCGCCGACCCCTACGGCGGATTCAACTTCCTCGGGCCCGACGACCTCGCGCAGCTCGGCAAGGCGGTCGCCGCGAGCCCCGACGTACACGCGGCGATCGAGGAGCTGTGGCCCGCCCTTACCCCGCAGGGCTTCCTCGCCGCCTACCTGGAGGAGCCCACGCATCTCCCGGCCGCCGACGCCGACGCGATCCGGCGCCCCGCCACCCCCGGCGGCGACGGCGAGCAGCCGTGGACGCCCGCCGACGTGCCGCTGCTCGACGAGGCCGCCGAACTCCTCGGCCACGACGACAGCGCCGAACGGGCCGCAGCCGAGGCCGCCCGGCAGGAGCGCATCGCGTACGCGCAGGGCGTGCTCGATCTGTCGAAGGGCTCGGAGACGTACGAGTTCGAGGACGAGGACGAGTCGGAGGTGCTGGCCGCGCACGACATCATCGACGCCGAGCGGGTCGCGGACTGGTACGAGGACGAGGACCACCGCAGCGCCGCCGAGCGGGCCGCCGCCGACCGCACCTGGGCGTTCGGGCACATCATCGTCGACGAGGCGCAGGAGCTGTCGCCGATGGCGTGGCGGCTGCTGATGCGGCGCTCCCCGACGCGTTCCATGACGCTCGTCGGGGACCCGGCGCAGACCTCGCAGGAGGCGGCCGTCGGCGCGTGGGCGGACATCCTCGCGCCCTACGTCGAGGACCGCTTCGAGCACACCCGGCTCGGCGTCAACTACCGCACCCCGAAGGAGATCATGGACCTCGCGGCCCGTGTCCTGCGGGACGCGGTGCCGGGGTACGAGCCGCCCGCTTCGGTGCGTTCCACGGGCGTACGGCCCTGGGTGCGGGCCGTCGACGACCTGCCCGGCGCGGTCGCGGACGCGGTCGCCGAGCTGACGCCCGATGAGGGGCGCCTCGCGGTGATCGCCCCGCGCGAGCTGCACGAGGAGCTGGCCGCCAAGGCGGGCGGCGTCGAGGCGGGCGCCGAACCTGACCTGACGCGGCCCGTCGTGCTGCTCGACCCGCGCCAGGCCAAGGGGCTCGAATTCGACTCGGTGCTCGTGGTGGAGCCCGGGCGGTTCGGCACCAGCGACCTCTATGTGGCGCTCACCCGGGCCACCCAGCGGCTCGGCGTGCTGCACCGGGAGCCGGTACCGGCCGCGCTGACCGCCGGCTGACCCCGCCGGACGGCCTGGCCGGGCGACGGTCCCCGGGCCGTCACGGGCGCAGCCAGACCGTCGCCAGCGGGGGCAGGGTGAGCCGGAGGGACGCGGGCCGGCCGTGGGCCGGTTCCCGCTCCGGCTTGACCGGGTCGGGGTTGATGACGTCACTGCCGCCGTAGGGCGCCGCGTCGGTGTTGAGGACCTCGTGCCAGGCGGGCACGTCGTCCGGGACGCCGAGGCGGTACTCGGCGCGGACCACCGGCGAGAAGTTCGACACGGCCAGCAGGGGCGTGCCGTCGGCGGCGCGGCGCAGGAACGCGAAGACGTTGTCCTGCGCCGCGTCGCCCACCACCCACGCGAACCCCGCCGGGTCCGTGTCGCGCTCCCACAGCGCGGGCGTCCGCCGGTACACCTTGTTGAGGTCGCGGGTCAGATCGCGGACGCCCCGGTGGTCGGCCTCGGCCCCGTACGCGGGATCGAGCAGCCACCAGTCGGGGCCGTGCGCCTCCGACCACTCGGCGCCCTGCGCGAACTCCTGGCCCATGAAGAGGAGTTGCTTGCCGGGGTGCGCCCACATGAAGGCCAGGTAGGCGCGGAGTCCGGCGCGCTGCTGCCACCAGTCGCCGGGCATCTTCGAGACGAGCGACCGCTTGCCGTGGACGACCTCGTCGTGGGAGATCGGCAGGACGTAGTTCTCGCTGTACGCGTAGACCATCGAGAAGGTCATCTCGTGGTGGTGGTAGCTGCGGTGGACCGGCTCGTGGGCCATGTAGGCGAGCGAGTCGTGCATCCAGCCCATGTTCCACTTCAGGCCGAAGCCGAGCCCGCCGAAGCCACCCGGGCCGATGTGGTGCGTGGCGCGGGTGACGCCGTCCCAGGCCGTGGACTCCTCGGCGATCGTCACGACGCCGGGGACGCGACGGTAGAGGGTGGCGTTCATCTCCTGGAGGAAGGCGACCGCGTCGAGGTTCTCCCGGCCGCCGAAGCGGTTGGGTGTCCACTGGCCGTCCTCGCGGGAGTAGTCGAGGTAGAGCATGGAGGCGACCGCGTCGACGCGCAGGCCGTCGATGTGGAACTCCTCGCACCAGTACACGGCGTTGGCGACCAGGAAGTTCCGTACCTCGCGGCGCCCGTAGTCGAACTCCAGGGTGCCCCAGTCCGGGTGCGCGGCCCGCTGCGGGTCGCTGGGCTCGTAGAGGGCCTGGCCGTCGAACTGGGCGAGCGCCCACTCGTCGCGCGGGAAATGCGCCGGCACCCAGTCCATCAGCACGCCGATCCCCGCCCGGTGCAGCGCGTCGACCAGGTACTTGAAGTCGTCCGGGGTGCCGAGCCGCGCGGTCGGCGCGTAGAACCCGGTGACCTGATAGCCCCACGAGCCGCCGAAGGGATGCTCCGCGACCGGCATCAACTCCACATGCGTGAAGCCCAGTTCGGAGACATAGGCAGGGAGCTGGTCGGCCAGTTGGCGGTACGTCAGGCCCGGGCGCCAGGACGGCAGATGGATCTCGTAGACGGAGAAGGGCGCCTCGTGCGCGGGGCGTTCGGCGCGCCGGGCCAGCCAGTCGTCGTCCTGCCAGACGTGGTGACTGGCGTGCACGACCGAGGAGTTCGCGGGCGGCACCTCCGTACGGGACGCCATCGGGTCCGCGCGCAGCGTCGTGCTGCCGTCGGCGCGGGTGATCGCGTACTTGTACAGCTCGCCCTCGCCGACGTCCGGGACGAACAGCTCCCAGATGCCCGACGAGCCGAGCGAGCGCATCGCGTGGGCGGCGCCGTCCCAGAAGTTGAACGTGCCGACGACGCGGACCCCGCGCGCGTTCGGCGCCCACACCGTGAACCGGGTGCCGGACACGCCCTGGTGCTCCATCGGGCGCGCGCCCAGCGCCTCCCACAGCCGTTCGTGGCGGCCCTCGCCGATCAGGTGCAGATCGAGTTCGCCGAGCGCGGGCAGCAGGCCGTAGGCGTCCGCGACGCGCTGGGTGGTGTCCTCGTACGTGACCTCCAGGCGGTACCCGGACGGGACGTCGGGCAGGTCGAGCAGGGCCGAGAAGAAGCCGTCGCCGTCGTCGTGCAGTGCGGCGCGCAGCCCGGCCGGAGTGGTGACGGCGACCGCGCGGGCGTACGGACGGAACGCGCGGAACGCGACACCCGTACCGGACGGATGGGCGCCGAGCACCCCGTGCGGGTCGTGGTGGGTGCCGGAGAGCAGGCGCGCGCGGTCCTCGTCGGGGACCGGCGCCGCGGGCGGGGGAGCGGGCGGGGTGTCGGTGGGCCGGGGGGTCACGGAAGTGGGCCTCCTTCGGGGTGGCCGTCGCGGCAGCCGGGGCGGGGCGGACGGGCCGCTACGGAGTCGATTCCTTGGCCAGCCGGGCGAGCGCGGCCAGCGGCACGGGCAGCCAGTCGGGGCGGTGCCGGGCCTCGTACAGCGCTTCGTAGACGGCCTTGTCGGTCTCGTACGCGCGCAGCAGCACGGGCTCGGTGCGCGGGTCGGCGCCCGTGACCTCGGCGTACCCCGCGCAGTACGCGGCCCGGCACGCGCCCGCCCAGTCCGTGCCGCGGGATGCGGGGGCGCCGGCGCGGGCGGCGTAGTCGAACGAGCGGAGCATGCCCGCGATGTCGCGGTGCACGGGGTGCGGCAGGCGGCGCTCGGCGAGCGGACGGGACGGCTCGCCCTCGAAGTCGATGAGCCGCCAGCGCCCCGCCGGATCGCGCAGGCACTGGCCCAGATGCAGGTCGCCGTGGACGCGCTGCGCCTGCCAGGTGCGGCCGTCGGCGGCGAGCGCGGCCAGCTCCGCGTACGCGGCGCGCAGCCCCGGTACGTAGGGGCCGAGCGCCGGGACCTGCCGGGCCGTCGCCTCCAGGCGCGCGGTCATCGCCTCGGCGAGCTGTTCGGTGGGGGCGCGGGTCTGGGTGACGGACGGCAGGGCCTCCGCGAGCGCGGTGTGCACCTCGGCGGTCGCCCGCCCCAGCTCGCGGGCCTCGTCGCTGAACCGGGCGCCGTCGCTGAGGTGCTTGAGCGCCAGGTCCCAGCCGTCGTCGGCGCCCGCGAGATAGGGCTGTACGAGGCCGAGGGTCGTCGTCCCGAGCACGGTGCCCGGCGCGGAGGGGCCGGGGCCCGCCGCGCCGGTGGCCGGGCCCGTCTCGAACCAGGCGACCGGCGCCGGCACCCGGTCGCAGCCGACGCGGGCGAGCGCGAGGGGCAGTTCGAGGTCCGGGTTGATACCGGGCACGACCCGGCGGAAGAGTTTGGCGATGAGCTGATCCCCGTACACCACCGAGGAGTTGGACTGTTCGGCCTGGAGGGGGCGGGCCGTGAGGCCCCTGGGTATGTGCCCGTGCGGGCCGCGGTGGAAGCGGAGCGAGCCGAGCGCGCCGGGTATGCGCAGCCGCTCCATGAGGACGGCCGCGAGCCTCGGGTCCTGGAACCCCTCGTGGACGACGCGTCCGGCGAGCGGCCCGTGGGTGACGTGGCCGAGGACGGCCGGCGCGAGCTGCGGGGGCAGCGCGTCGGCGGTGCCGAGCAGGAGCTGGTAGCAGTCGCCGGGGCCGGACTCGTCGGCCGGTGGCTGGTGCACGCGGACCAGCAGATGCAACAGCCCGGCGCGCGGCAGCAGTTGGGTGGCCGATTCGAGGGTGAAGCCGGAGACCGGCCTGCCCTTGCCCGCGAACCAGCGCTGTCTGGGCAGCCACTGGCGCAGCAGCGGTTCCAGGGACAGCAGCAGGGCGGACGGGTGCTCCGCCGGGACGAGCGGGCGGGCTGCGGCTTCCGACATGGCGTCGCGTCCTTTCCCCGGGGCCGCTGGGGTCCCGGGCCGAGAGCGGTTCGGGAGGGGGACGTGCCGAGGCGGGGTGTGCGGGGCCGGGAACGCCGCTCGGGGCGGGCCCGGTGCCGTACGCGGTACTGGGTCAGAGTGCCCCGGGCGCCGGGGAGGAAACCGGGCGGGCGCGGCTTTCCGGGCTCGTGCGGGCCTTCTTCCGGGCCCGCACGAGCCGGGGCCCCGGGCGAGGCCCGCACCCGACCCCGCACGAGCCCGATGCCGGTCTGCCGGTGCGTCAGGCGGCTTCCTTGCGCAGCCGGAACCAGTAGAAGCCGTGGCCCGCCAGCGTGAGCAGGTACGGCAGTTCACCGATCGCGGGGAAGCGGACGCCGCCGATCAGCTCGACGGGGTGCCGCCCGCTGAACGTCTGGAGGTCCAGCTCCGTCGGCTGCGCGAAACGCGAGAAGTTGTGGACGCACAGCACGAGGTCGTCCTTGTACTCGCGCAGGAACGCCAGCACCGCCGGGTTGGTGGAGGGGAGTTCGGTGTACGAGCCGAGGCCGAACGCGGGGTTCTGCTTGCGGATCTCGATCATGCGGCGCGTCCAGTGCAGCAGCGACGAGGGCGACGACATGGACGCCTCGACGTTCGTCACCTGGTACCCGTACACCGGGTCCATGATCGTGGGCAGGGAGAGGCGGCCCGGGTCGCAGGACGAGAAGCCGGCGTTGCGGTCGGGCGTCCACTGCATCGGGGTGCGGACCGCGTCGCGGTCGCCGAGCCAGATGTTGTCGCCCATGCCGATCTCGTCGCCGTAGTACAGGATCGGCGAGCCGGGCAGGGAGAGCAGCAGCGCGGTGAACAGCTCGATCTGGTTGCGGTCGTTGTCGAGGAGCGGCGCGAGGCGGCGGCGGATGCCGATGTTGGCCCGCATCCGCGGATCCTTGGCGTACTCCGCGTACATGTAGTCGCGTTCCTCGTCGGTGACCATCTCAAGCGTCAACTCGTCGTGGTTGCGCAGGAAGATGCCCCACTGGCACGAGGACGGGATGGCCGGGGTCTTGGCGAGGATCTCGGAGACCGGGTAGCGCGACTCGCGGCGCACGGCCATGAAGATGCGCGGCATGACGGGGAAGTGGAACGCCATGTGGCACTCGTCGCCGCCGGAGGGGAAGTCGCCGAAGTAGTCGACGACGTCCTCGGGCCACTGGTTGGCCTCCGCGAGCAGGACGGTGTCCGGGTAGTGCTCGTCGATCTCCTTGCGGACCCGCTTGAGGAACTGGTGGGTCGCCGGAAGGTTCTCGCAGTTCGTGCCCTCCTCCGCGTACAGGTACGGGACCGCGTCGAGCCGGAAGCCGTCGATGCCGAGGTCGAGCCAGAACCGCAGCGCGCCGATGATCTCCTCCTGGACCGCCGGGTTCTCGTAGTTGAGGTCCGGCTGGTGGGAGAAGAAGCGGTGGAAGTAGTACTGCTTGCGAACCGGGTCGAAGGTCCAGTTGGACGCCTCGGTGTCCACGAAGATGATCCGCGCGTCCTCGTACTTCTTGTCGTCGTCGGCCCACACGTAGAAGTCGCCGTACGGGCCTTCCGGGTCGCTGCGGGACTGCTGGAACCACTCGTGCTGGTCGCTCGTGTGGTTCATGACGAAGTCGATGATGACCCGCATGCCGCGCTGGTGCGCCGCGTCCACGAACTCCACGAAGTCCGCGAGGTCCCCGAACTCAGGCAGCACCGACGTGTAGTCCGACACGTCGTAACCGCCGTCGCGCAGCGGCGACTTGAAGAACGGTGGCAGCCACAGGCAGTCCACGCCGAGCCACTGGAGGTAGTCGAGTTTCGCGGTGATGCCCTTGAGGTCCCCGACGCCGTCCCCGTTGCTGTCCTGGAAGGAGCGGACGAGGACCTCGTAGAAGACGGCGCGCTTGAACCACTCGGGGTCGCGGTCCTTCGCGGGGGTGTCCTCGAAGGTGTCCTGGACCGGCTCATTCATGATCATGGTGTGGGTGACCCTCCGAAGTTCCCGGTGCTGCCGGAGTGCGCGTCGCGGCGTCGCCGTCCGGGCGCAGCACGGTGAGGATGTGCGCGGGCGCGCGGCCCGGTTCGAGGCGTACGTAGTTCGTCCTGCCCCAGTGGTACGTGGTGCCGGTGAGCTCGTCGCGGACCGGGACCGTCTCGTGCGGGCCGAGGCCCAGGTGCGGCATGTCCAACGAGACCGTCGCCTCCTGGGTGTGGTGCGGGTCGAGGTTGACGACGACCAGAACCGTGTTCGAGCCGTGGGCGTCACGGGCGGTCCTGGAGTACACGATCACCTCGTCCTTGTCGGCGTGGTGGAAGTGCGTGCCCCGCAGCCGGCGCAGGGCCGGGCTGCGGCGCCTGACCTCGTTCAGGGTGGCGAGGAGCGGGGCGATGGTGCGGCCCTCGCGCGCCGCCGACTCCCAGTCACGGGGCCGCAGTTCGTACTTCTCGGAGTGCAGATACTCCTCGCTGCCCGGCCGTAGCGGGGCGTTTTCACACAATTCATAGCCGCTGTAGACGCCCCACGCGGGGGAGAGCGTCGCGGCGAGAACGGCCCGCAGCTCGAACGCGGGGCGCCCGCCGTGCTGGAGGAAGGCATGCAGGATGTCGGGGGTGTTGACGAAGAAATTGGGCCGCATGTACGCGGCGGCCTCCCCCGACAGCTCCAGCGCGTACTCCGTCAGCTCCTGCTTGGTGTTGCGCCAGGTGAAGTAGGTGTACGACTGCTGGAAGCCGATCTGCGCCAGCGTGTGCATCATCGCGGGGCGGGTGAACGCCTCCGCCAGAAAGATGACATCGGGGTCCGTCGCGTTGATGTCCGCGATCACGCGCTCCCAGAAGACGACGGGCTTGGTGTGCGGGTTGTCCACGCGGAAGATGCGCACCCCGTGGTCCATCCAGTGCCGCAGCACGCGCGTGGTCTCCGCGATCAGCCCGGGCATGTCCTGGTCGAAGGCGATCGGGTAGATGTCCTGGTACTTCTTCGGCGGGTTCTCCGCGTACGCGATCGAGCCGTCGGGCCGGTGGTGGAACCACTCGGGGTGCTGCTGGACCCAGGGGTGGTCGGGCGAGCACTGGAGCGCGAAGTCCAGCGCGATCTCCAGGCCCAGGTCGCGGGCGCGGGCGACGAACGCGTCGAAGTCCGCGAGCGTGCCGAGGTCCGGGTGGACCGCGTCGTGGCCGCCGTCCGGTGAGCCGATCGCCCAGGGCACGCCCACGTCGTCGGGGCCGGGGGAGAGGGAGTTGTCGGGGCCCTTGCGGTGGGTGGTGCCGATGGGGTGGATCGGCGGCAGATAGACCACGTCGAAGCCCATCTCCGCGACGGCGGGAAGCCGTTCGGCGGCGGTGGCGAACGTGCCGCTGACCGGGGGCTTGCCGGGTTCGACGACCGCGCCCTCCGAGCGCGGGAAGAACTCGTACCAGGACCCGAACAGCGCCCGCTCCCTCTCCACGAGCAGGGGCAACTCCTCGCTGACGGTGAGGGGTTCGCGCACCGGGTGGCGGGCGAGGACCGCGTCCACGTCCGGGGTGAGGGCGGCGGCGAGGCGGGAGGCGGCGGGGCGGGCGGGGTCGCGGAGCGCGGCCACGGCTTGCAGAACCGTTTCGCGGGAGGGTTCCGGCACGTCCTTCGCCGCGCGCTCATAGAGCAACGCGCCCTCTTCGAGGACCAGTTCGGTGTCGATGCCCGCCGGGATCTTGATGCCTGCCGCGTGCCTCCAGGTGGACACCGGGTCGCCCCACGCCTCCACCGCGAACGTCCAGTGGCCGGTGGCGTCGGGGGTGACCTCGGCGCCCCAGCGGTCGGTGCCGGGCGCCAGTTCGCGCATCGGCGTCCACGGGCCACGGCGGCCATCCGGGGCGCGCAGCACGACATTGGCGGCGACCGCGTCGTGCCCCTCCCGGAACACCGTCGCCGTCACCTCGAACGTCTCCCCGACCACCGCCTTCGCCGGGCGCCTGCCGTGATCGACCAGGGGCCTGATGTCGCGGACGGGGATACGGCCCGTGGTGGGCGGGGCCGTCTTCGATGCCGGGGTCTTCGGTACCGGGGTCTTCGACGCCGGGGTCTTCGCGGTTCTCGGCGCCGCCTTCTTCGCCGGGTTCTTCCGCGTGGCCGGTTTTCGGGCCCGGGGCGCCCGCGGGGGCGGGGCCGCTTCGGCGGGGGGTGCGGGCTCTTGCGTAGAAGAAGGGTCGTGCGGGGCCGGGGGGCCCGGGGGCGCGCTGTTCTTCGGGGACCGGGACGAGTGCTGTGGTGCGGGCATGACCGCTCCTGTCCGCCGGGGATGTCGGAATCGCGGAAACGGGGCACGGGCCGTTCGCCGTACCGGGGTGCCGAAGGTGCCGGGGATGCCGGGGTGTCGAGGGTGCCGGGGGCGCGTGCGAGGGACGGACGCACCGCGTACCGCAGGAGCCTTCCACGCCCGCGCGGCGGGCAATCCGGTACGAGGCCACCTACTCGTGCGTAAGGGGGCGCGCGGGACGCGACGCGCCGTGGACGAGCGGAGCGGACCATGAACTCCCCCTCAGGCGTGTCGTGTTCGGCCCCCGCGTGCGCGGCGAGCCGGGTGCCGCGCGAGTACCCCGCATCACGCGCCTTGCACGCCCCCGCCCGCCCGGCCGCGCTGAAACCGCGCTGAAACCGCCGTGAATGCGCCGCCCCGCAAGCTCTGGGGCATGACGACGACACCGGCACCACGACCCCCCGCCATCGAGGCCACCGGACTGCGCAAGTCCTACGGCGACAAGCTCGTCCTCGACGGCATCGACCTGCACGTCCCCGCCGGGACCGTGTACGCGCTCCTCGGCCCGAACGGCGCCGGCAAGACCACCGCCGTGAAGATCCTCTCCACCCTCGTCTCCGCCGACGCCGGCACCCTGCGCGTCGCCGGGTTCGACCTGGCCCGCGAGGCCGCCGCCGCCCGCGCCGAGATCGGCGTCACCGGCCAGTTCTCCGCCGTGGACGGGCTGATCACGGGCAGGGAGAACATGCTGCTCATGGCCGACCTGCACCACCTGCCCCGCAAGGAAGGGCGCCGGGTCGCCACCGAACTCCTGGAGCGGTTCGACCTGACCGACGCCGCCGACAAGCCCGCCGCCACCTACTCCGGCGGCATGAAGCGGCGCCTGGACATCGCCATGACCCTCGTCGGCGGCCCGCGCGTCATCTTCCTCGACGAACCCACGACCGGCCTCGACCCGCGCTCCCGGCACTCCATGTGGCAGCTCGTCCGCGCGCTCGTCACCGACGGCGTGACCGTCTTCCTCACCACCCAGTACCTGGAGGAGGCCGACGAACTCGCCGACCGCATCGCCGTCCTGCACCAGGGGCGCATCGCCGCCGAGGGCAGCGCCGAGGAGCTGAAGCGGCTCGTGCCCGGCGGTCACGTACGGCTGCGCTTCACCGATCCCGCCGCCTACCGCGCCGCCGCCGGGGCCCTGCGCGGCACCACCGCCGACGACGACGCCCTCACCCTGCACATCCCCTCCGGCGGCAGCCAGCGCGAACTGCGCGCCATCCTCGACTGGCTGGAGGGCGCCGGCGTCCAGGCCGACGAACTGACCGTCCACACGCCGGACTTGGACGACGTCTTCTTCGCGCTCACCGGCACGCCCGACGCCGACGCCACCGCCATCGATCCCGCGCAGCCCGCCCGTACCGTGTCCGCCGACGAGGCCGAGGAGGCCCTGCGATGACCACCACCGCCCACCCCACCGCCCCCGCCCGTACCGCCCGCCCCGCCGCCCCCTCGCGGATCACCCTCGCCGTGCGCGACTCGTGGACCATGCTGCGCCGCAACCTGCTGCACGCCCGCCGCTACCCCTCGCTCACCCTCAACCTGCTGCTCACCCCGGTGATGCTGCTCCTGCTGTTCGTCTACATCTTCGGCGACACCATGAGCGCCGGGCTCGGCGGCGGGGGCCGCGCCGCCTACGTCGCCTACCTCGTGCCCGGGCTGCTCCTGATGACGATCGGCTCCACCACCATCGGCACCGCCGTCTCCGTCTCCACCGACATGAGCGAAGGCATCATCGCCCGCTTCCGCACCATGGCCATCCACCGCGGCTCCATCCTCACCGGGCACGTCGTCGGCAGCGTCCTGCAGTGCGTGGCGAGCGTCGTCCTCGTCGGCGCGGTCGGCGTCGCCATCGGCTTCCGCTCGCACGGCGCGGGCGTCCTCCAGTGGCTCGCGGCCCTCGGCCTGCTCGTCCTGTTCGCCACCGCGCTCACCTGGATCGCCGTCGGCATGGGCCTGGTCAGCCCCAACGCCGAGGCCGCCTCCAACAACGCCATGCCGCTGATCTTCCTGCCGCTGATCTCCAGCACGTTCGTGCCCGTCGACGCGATGCCCGGCTGGTTCCGGCCGATCGCCGAGTACCAGCCCTTCACGCCCGTCACCGAGACGCTGCGCGGCCTGCTCCTCGGCACCGACATCGGGCACAACGGCTGGCTCGCCGTCGCCTGGTGCCTCGGCCTCGGCGTCCTCGGACACCGCTGGTCCAAGGCCGTCTTCAACCGCGACCCGAAGCAGTGACCGGGACGAGCGCGCGGGCCGCGGCCCGCAGCGCGTCCCCCGCGAGGGCGGCATACTCCGACACCGCGTCGGCGTACGCCGCCCCGTCGGCGTCCACGGCCGCCGCCCGCGCCCGGTCCGCCGCCATCGTCGGCGCCTGCCGCAGCGCCCGCATCCGCTCCGCCAGCGCGATCCGCCGTACGCACACGCCCGGGTCTTCGCCCGCCACCAGACCCGCGACGCCCAGCGCGTGCAACAGCGAGCCCAGCAGCGGCAGTTCGCCCGCGCCGCCGGACGGCCCGGCCAGCAGGCCCGCGACCTCCTCCCGCAGCCGTACGTGCAGCGCCGCCACCGGCTCAAGCCGCCCCGCCCACGCGTGCGCCGTGAGCGCCACCGCCCGCGCCGACAGCAGCCACTGCGCGAAGAACGGGTCGGCCGTGAACGTGCGGACCTCCTCCTCGGCCTGCTCCACCGCCGCACGCCACAGCCCGAGGCCCACCTCGGTCGTGCCCCGCGCCAGCGCGATCTCGGCGCGCCCGAGCCCCGCCGCGTACGAGGCGACACCGCCCGCGGGACGTTCCGCCTCGGCCTGGCGCAGCCACTCCTCCGCCTCTTCGAGCGCCCCGCGCTGCACACAGGCGAGGCCCAGCGCCTCCCGCACGCCGAGCGAGTCGCGGGAGCCCAGTTCGAGCAGGACGGCGAGCGCGTCGCGCAGCGCCCGGTACGCCTCCTCACCGCGCTCCGCGCGCAGGCACAGCTCGCCCAGCCGGCCCTGCCCCATCACCGACGCGATCGGGCTGCCGAGCGGGCGCAGCGCCCCCACCATCCGGCGCGCCGCCGCCAGCGCCCGGTCCTGCTCGCCCTCGCCCTCCCAGACGTACGAGGCGACGCACGCGGCGATCCCGGCGACCAGGGGGCGGTCGTCGGCGCACAGCCGCTCCAGCTCCGTGTAGTGCGGCGGACGCATCCGAGGGAGCGCGCGCAGCACCACCGCGAGGGCCCGGCCCAGCGTGTCAGGATCGGGCTCGGGCAGCCTGCGCAGCACCACCAAGTGCCGTACGGCGTGCGGGCCCTGGCCCATGAACAGGTTGGCCGTGCACACCGTGACCGCGGTCCGCAGCACGTCCACGGCGTCCGGCTCCGGGCGGTAGTGGGACAGCGGGTGACCGGTCTCCGCCGTCAGGTCGAGCAGGCGCTGGTAGCTCGCCTCCGTGGACCACAGGCAGCCGAGCACGGCGGTCGTCGCGGCCAGCACCGGGAGGTCGCCGCGGGCCAGCGCCAGCCGGTGCGCGTGCGCCAGGTTGTCCTGCTCGGGCCTGAGCACCGACCACACCGAGAGGTCCGGCCCGAACAGCGCCTCGTGGTGGCGCCCGCCGAACTCCCGGGCCCAGCCGAGGAACCGGCCCGTCACCTTCTCGTCCTCGCCGGCCTCCGCCCGCCGCGCCGCGCTGAACTCCCGTACGGTCTCCAGCATCCGCAGGCGCAGGCCGCTCTCGGTCTCCGCGGTCTGGAGCAGCGACTGGTCGCCGAGCTGTTCGAGCAGCCACAGGGCGTCGCCGTCGAGCAGGGCGCCGGCCGCGTCCGCGGTGAACCCGCCGGGGAAGACGGACAGCGCGCGCAGCGCCGCGCGGGCCTGCTCGTCCAGCAGGTTCCAGCTCCACTCGACCACCGCGTGCAGCGTGCGGTGCCGCTCCGGGGCGTCCCGGGCGCCGCCGCGCAGCAGCGCGAACCGGTCGCCGAGCCGCTGGTCGATCTCCGCCACCGACAGCACCCGCACCCGGGCCGCCGCCAGTTCCACCGCGAGCGGCAGCCCGTCCAGGTGCCGGCACAGCCGCCGCACCGGCTCCGCCGGCAGCTCCACGCCGGGCCGCGCCGCCCGCGCCCGCTGCGTGAACAGTTCGACCATCGCGGGCAGGTCCAGCTCCGGCAGGGCGTACACCGCCTCCGACGACAGGCCGAGCGGCGCCCGGCTCGTCGTGAGGACCCGCACCCCGCCGCCGGCCGCGACGAGGTCCCGTACGAACGCGGCGGCGCCCTCGACGACCTGCTCGCAGTTGTCCAGGACCAGCAGCGCCTGGCCGGTGCCGAGGACGCCGAGGACCGCCGCGACGGGATCGCCCGACGACGCCGCGCCGCCGACCCCCGGCCCGTCGCCCGCGCCGAGCGCGGACGCCACCTCCGTCGCCACGTCGGCCCCGGCGCTCACGCCCGCCAGCGGCACGAAGTACACCACCGGCTGCGACGCCGAACGGGCGGCCGCGTGCGCGAGCCGGGTCTTGCCGAGCCCGCCGGGGCCGACCACCGACACCACCCGGTGCCCGTCGAGCAGCGCGGTCACCGCCGCCAGGTCGTCGTCGCGGCCCAGCAGCGGGTTCGTCTCGTGCGGTACGCCGTGCCGCACCTTCGGCGCCTCACCGCTCAGCAACTCCTGCTGTACGGACTTGAGTTGCGGGCCCGGGTCGGTGCCGAGCGTGTCGCGCAGCCCGCGCCGGTACTCCTCGTAACGGGCGAGCGCCGCCGAGGGGCCCGCCGTCGCCGCCAGCGTCCGCAGCAGCTCCGTCAGCACTTCCTCGTCGCGCGGCTGCGCCCCCGCCACCTCGGTCAGCGGGCCCGCCGCCTCCGCGTGCCGCCCGAGCCGCGCGAGCGCCAGCGCCCGGCCCCGCACCAGCGCCGCGCGGACCGGCGCCCGCTCCGCGCGCAGCGCCGCCACCGGGTCGTACAGGTCCTCGCCCGCCGCGCCCGCAGCCTCCCCGTCCGGCCACAGGGCGAGTCCCGCGTCCGCCGCGGCCAGCGCCGCCGCGTGGTCCCCGGCGCGGGCGCGGGCCGCGTTCACCGCGGCGTGCACGGCGAGCGCCGCCGCGTCGACCTGCTCGTCGCGCAGCGCCAGCCGGTACCCGGTGGGCGTGCTCTCGACGACGTCGGCGCCGAGCTGCGCGCGGGCCCGCGACACCAGCACCTGGAGGGCCTTCGCCGGGCGTTCGGGCTCCTCGTCCGGCCACAGCCCCGCGATCAGGCGGGCCGTGCCGCAGCCGGAGCGCAGGTCCGCCGCGAGCAGCGCGAGGAGCGCGCGCAGCCGGGGCGCGGTGATCTCCCGGCCCCGGTACGCGACGTCGGACAGCAACGTCAGTTCGACGGCATCGGTGGTCACCCGTGCAGCCTAATGTGATCACCGGCGCTCCGGCAGCCCGGTATGCGGGCAACCCGGAGGCGGGGACGCCCTGTTGGGCCGCCGCGCGGAGGGCCCGGGGCGGTGGGGCGGCGGGCGGGGGATGTGGGGCGTTCGTGACGGTTGTCGCGGGGCGCTGTGAGGCGGGGTGTCGTCGCCGGGGCGCCGGCCCCCGCGTCTGACATCGTGGACGGATGCCGCCCCCGGAGCCTGTCGGGCGGCATCTGTCCCCCCACTCCCGGCTCCCAGGAGGAGACGCTCTCTATGAAGGTGACCCGACGCCTCGCCAAGCTGTGCACGGGCGCGGCGCTCGCGGTGGGCACGCTGCTCGGCGCGGCGGTGGCCCCGGCCCAGGCATACAGCCCGAACCCCACGGTGACCGCGCACTACCGCGACACCGGCACCTGCCCGTGCGCCGGCGGCGACCTCGCCGACCCCTTCGGCGGCACGGTGTTCGGCCGCGACGCGGGCGGCTACGGCGTCAAACTGGACGTCACGCGCGACGGCGAATACCTCGGCAAGGCCGAGTTCCACCCCGAGGACGGCCAACTGCGCGTCTACGACACGAAGAACGACGACGACACCTTCTACGTACAGGTCACGGCCGTGTACGGAGGCGTCGCGCACCGGCTCGGCACGTACGCGGCGCCTTCCACCCCGGCCGCCGTCGACCGCACCGCCGTCGACCTGCACGTGCCGAAGGGCGCGTACGTGGATCTCGCCCTGTACGACGACGCGGGTCTGCGTGACTACCTCGGCGGCGCGCGGGGCACGGGCGCGGCCGTCGCCTGACCGGCTCTGCCGCACGATCCCGCAGGGTTCCGACCCCGTACGGCTCCAACCTCCGTACAGTTCCGGCCGCTTACGGCTCCGACCTCGTACGGCCCCGGCCCTGTCGCGCTCCCCGGCGCGGCAGGGCCGTCGTTCAGCCCGGCAGGGCCACCGTGCCGACCGCCCCGCCCCGCGTCGCCAGATACAGGGCGCCGCCCAGGCACAGCGGCTCGGCCGCCTCCCCGGCGCCCAGCGAGGGCCGCGCCGCCGGGAGCCGCAGCGAGCCCGACGCCCTGCCGTCTGCCGTGTCGAGCACCCGCACTTCCGCGCGCCCCACGGCGACCGCCTTCCCGCCCGCGAGCAGCAGCGCCCCGGTCGCCTCCGGCGCGGCCCTGCGCCACCTCACCTCGCCCGAGCGGACGTTCACCCCCGCGAGGCGTCCGCCTCGGTCCCGCACGACGAGCACGCCCCGCCCGCCGACGACCGGCGCCGCCGCCGGAGTGACGCCTCGCGCGAGCGTCCGGCGCACGGCGAGCGTCACCGGGTCGAGGACCAGGACGCCGGGGCGCCGGTCCGACCAGCACAGGACGGCGTCGGCGTGGGCGATCAGGCCCGTGCAGGACGTGCCGCGCCGGATCACCGGCTCCGCGACCCGTTCCGCCGTGTCGAGGGAGGCCGGCGAGCCGTCCGACAGCGTCATGTACAGCCGCTTGCCGCGCACCACCAGCGGGCCGCGCGCCCGGATCGGCAGGTGCCCCGCCCAGGTCTCCTTGCCGTCCCGGGCGCGCAGCGCGTGCACCTCGACGAGGTCGTCGCCCGGCTGCGCCAGGTTGTCGATGTTCGCCGTGTAGACCGTGCCGCCCGCGTACGTCACCGCCAGCAGACCGGTGAACCCCATCCGCTGGAACGACCACTGGACCGTGCCCGTACGGGCGTTCAGCACGAGGAGTCCGGCGCGCGAAGGGACGTAGAACCGCTTGCCGTCGGTGACCGGCGCGATGGCCGGGTCCCCCGAGGGCGTCTCGGGGAACGAGTCGTCGCGGGTCTTCTCCGCCGGGAAGCCCCGCGTACGCCACTTCTCCCGGCCGCTCGCCAGGTCCAGCGCCCGCGCCGCGCCGACGCCGTCGCCGCACACCAGCAGCCCCGCGCCCGCCGCGCAGCCGCCCGTCGCCCCCGAACCCCGGATGTCGCGCGCCCAGGGCCGCCAGCCCGCGGGGCGCCGCGCGCGGTCCAGGGCGGCGGCCGTGAAGTCACCGCTGTGCGCCGCGTCCGCGTCGGGCAGGGCGCGGGGCGTGAGGGCCTTCGCGGGCGCCGGGGTCTTCGCGTCGGCGGCGCCCCGGTCCGCGTCGTCGCCGGGCAGGACGAGGGCGAGCGTCACCGCGAGCGCCGTGACCAGGGCCGCCGCCCCGCCCACCAGCCACCGGCGCCGGCGCGGGGAGCGGCCCGGCGCCTCGGACTCCAGCGCCGCGCTCCGGCCGGGGCGGGCCGACGCGGCGGTCGGCGACGGCGGTACGCGCAGCGCGGGCGCGGGCGCGGCGGGGGAGGTCGCCGCGTGCTCCAACTCCACGAGACCCGCGCCCTGCGCGCACCGCTCGGCCGCCTCCTCATGCGCGGCGAACAGGGACAAGTACGCGGCCGGCCAGCGGATCTCGGCGTCGGGCGCCGACAGCTCCGCCACCAGCTCCGCGACCGCGGGACGGTGCGCCGGGTCAGGGGCGAGCATGCGGGACAACGGCTCCCGCAGCAGCGGCGGCACCTCCGTCAGATCCGCCGCGCCCGACGCGACGCGGTACAGGACCGCCGCCGGTTCCTCGTCGTCGAAGGGGCCGCGCCCGCTCGCCGCGAAGCACAGCACCGCGCCCAGACAGAACACGTCCGACGCGGGCACCAGCGCGTCCCCGCCCGCCAGTTGCTCAGGCGACAGATAGCCGGGCGTGCCGAGCAGCAGGCCCGTCGAGGTCAGCGCCGTCGCGTCGAAGGCGCGAGCGATGCCGAAGTCGATGAGCCGGGGCCCGTCCGCCGTCACCAGCACGTTGCCCGGCTTCAGATCCCGGTGCAGCAGCCGCGCCGCGTGCACCGCCGCCAGCGCCCGCGCCAGCTCCGCGCCCAGCTCCCGCACGGCGGGCACCGGCAGCGGACCGCACCGGGCCACCGCCTGTGCGAGCGAGGGCCCGGGCACGTACTCCGTGGCGAGCCAGGGCGGGTCGGCGTCCGCGTCCCCGTCGAGCAGCGCCGCCGTGTACGGGCCGCGCACCGCCCGCGCCGCCTCGATCTCGCGCCGGAACCTGGCCCGGAACCCGGCCGCTTCCTCCCACTCGTCGCCGGACAGCGCCTTCACGGTCTTCACCGCGACGAGCGGCCCGCCGGCCACCCCGCCCGCCACCTCGCGCCGGGCGAGCACCACCTCGCCCATGCCGCCCGCGCCGACCCGCCCGATCACCCGGTACGGGCCCACCCGGCGCACCGCGCCCCGCCACGGCACGGGCCCGCTCACGGCAGCCGCACCGAGGTGATCGCGCCGGTGTCGAAGACGACGTGGGCGACACCGCCGAGGACGAGGACGCGGGGCGGGCGCGGCATGTCCCGTACGAAATAGCCGTTCGCGGCGTCGAGGGGCGCGTCGCGGTCACCGGGGGCGCCCGGCAGCGGCAGCCTGCGCGGCGCGCCGAACCGGCCGTCCGCCACCGGCACCACGTACAGGGCGTGGTTGTCCGCGAACACCGCCCGGCCGTCCGCCAGCAGCGGGTCCGAGAGGGTCGCCCCGCGCGCCGGTGCCTTCAGCCGCCGCCGCTCACCCGTGCGTACGTCCACGAGGATCAGGTCGTCCGAGTCGGCGTCCCGGGCCAGGGCCTGGTCGCCGTGGGCCGCCGTCACCCGCACGTCCGCCTCCGCGTCGTCCTGGTCGAGCGGGAACGCGTAGGTGCCGAGGGCCTTCAGGGTGCGCGGCGCGTACCGGACGACCCGCACCTCGTCCTTCGTGCCCGAGCCGGTCCCGTCCGGGCGCAGCCGCGTCTCGCAGTGGACGGCGCCGCCCGCCGCGAACACCGACCGGCACCCGCCGCCCCCTTCCTGCCGGGCCCGCGCGAGCACCTTCCCCGACCGGAGGTCCACGGCGGCGATCCCTTCCGGCGACCGCCCGTACCCGACCCCGTCCAGCACGGTCGTCAGACCGTACATGCGGATCTCGGCCATGGCCGCCTCCTCGCCCGGGCGCGGGTCGAGCACCGCCTCCCAGCCTGGGCGCCCGCCGTCCGCCGCGTATCCGTGTGCCGTCACCCGGTTCGCGGCCGTGCCCCGGCCGGACTCCAGCGCCGCGACGACCGTGCCGCCCGCGAGCAGCGGCTGGAGGCTGAAACCGCCGCGCCCCGCCGGGGCCTGCGCCTGCCAGCGCACCGCCCCGCTGCGCGCGTCACGCGACTGGAGTCCGCCGTCCGCCGCGATCAGCGCCCGCCCGCCGACGACCAGCGGCTCCATGACCGAGCCCGGCGCGAACAGGGTGCCCGAGGGGCCGATGAACGCCTCGCTGTCACCGTTGCCCTTGCCGTCCTTCACCGGGGTGCCGGACGTCCACAGCCGGCGCCCGTCCGCCGCCGACACCGCCTCGTACGTGCCGTCCGTCAGCAGGCACACCAGTGCGCCCGTGTCGGCCGCGCAGTCCATCGGCGCGTCCGCGAGCTTCGCCCGCCACGGCCGCCACCCCTGCGGCCGCTGCGCCGGGAACTGCGGTACGTAACCGCTGCTGTCGGCGGTGCCCCGCGCGTCCACGCCCGCCCGCGCCACCAACTGCGCCGGCGTCAGCGTCGTCGCGGGACCGGGCGACGCGCTCGCCCCGGCCGCCGCCCCGCCGCCTGTGCCGCTCCCGCCGCCCGGGCCGCGCTGCGCCAGATACGCGCCGAGGCCCGCGCCCGCCACGACCACCGCCGCGAACAGGGCGAGCGCCGTCCGCCTGCGGCGCGCCGGGGGAGCGGACGGTGCGGAGGGAGTGGACGGGGGAGCGGCGGGCGGGGCCAGGGACGGGCCCTGCGTCGGCAGTTCGTGCGGGGCGGGGGCGTCCGGCGCCGGCAGCGGCAGCAGCGGGGAGCCTGTGGCGCACAGCCGGACCACCGCGCGCTCGACGTCCTCGATGTCCCGCGTCACCGCCTCGGGCCACGCCGCCAGGACGCCCCCGGGCCCGTCCGCAAGGGCGTCCAGGCGTGCCGCCAGCTCGCGCGCGGAGGGCCGCGACCCGGGCTCCTTGGTCAGGGCGGCGCCCAGCAAGTCCCGCAGCGGAGGCGGGAGTTCGTCGAGGGGCGGGGAGGCGTCGGCGATCCGGAACAGGACCGCCGCGAGGGGCCCGTCACCGAACAGGTCACGGCCCGTCGCCGCGTACGCCAGCACCGACGCCAGACAGAACACGTCGGAGGCCGCCACCACGCGCCGGCCGCCCGCCACATGCTCGGGGGACATGTAGGCGGGCGTGCCGACCATGCGGCCCGTCGCGGTCAGCGTCGTCGCGGACGGGGTGCGGGCCACGCCGAAGTCGATCAGCCGGGGTCCGTCCGGGCCGAGCAGCACGTTCGCCGGCTTCACGTCCCGGTGCAGGGCGCCCGCCGCGTGCACCGCGTCCAGCGCCCGGGCGAGCCCCGCGCCGAGCCGGGCGACCGCCGCGACCGGCAGCGGGCCGTGCCTGCCGACGGCCCGCGCGAGCGTCGGCCCCGGCACGTACTCGGTCGCCAGCCACATCGTCTCGGCGTCCGCGTCCACCGCGCTGTCCAGCAGCCGGGCCACGCCGGGGCCGCGCACCGAACGGGCGACCGCCGCCTCCCGGCGGAAGCGGCGCGCGTAGTCCTCGTCCCGCACCATCTCGTCGCGGATCACCTTCACGGCGGCCAGATCCTCGGGCCCGTACCCGGCGGCCAGCCGCTCCGGCCGGGCGAGGAACACCTCGCCCATACCGCCCGCCCCGAGCCGGGCCAGCGTCACATAAGGCCCCACCGACAGCGGCGAGTTCGGGCGCAACTGCCCCAGCATGCGTGTCCCCCCACGTCCTGATCCCACCCGACCCCGCCAGTCTCACACGCCCCCGCGCGCCGCGCGTCGCGGGACCGCAACCCCGAGCCGGGCGGACCGAAACCCACCACCGGACGGACCGGAACCCGGCGCTGCGCCGGACCGGAACCCCGATCTGCGGCGGACCGGAGTCCCGAGCTGTGCGGGAGCCCGCAAACCCCGCCCCGCGCGCGTGGCCGCACCCCCGTCCCGCGCGCCGGACCGCACCCCCACCCCGCGCCTGCCGCACCCCCCGCGCCCCCCGGCGCGCCGGGGGGTTCCGCGAGGCGCCGTGGTTCGGGGGGCGGTGCGCCACTACCGTCGGAGGCGACGACGGGGGAGTCCGGGGCCGTGTGCCCCGGAACCGCCGACGCCCCCGCGCCCAGCGAAAGGGGAACCGGAACCGTGAAGGCCATCCGTCGATTCACCGTCCGCCCGGTCCTGCCCGAACCCCTGGCCCCGCTCCACGAGCTGGCCGGGAACCTGCGGTGGTCCTGGCACGCCCGCACCCGAGACCTGTTCGCCTCCCTCGACCCCGAACATCCGCCGCGCGGCGACAGCGACCCCGTGAAGCTGCTCGGCAGCCTCACCCCCGACAGGCTCGCCGCGCTCGCCGCCGACCCCGGCTTCCTCGCCCGCCTCCAGGACGCCGCCGATGACCTGCGCCGCTACCTCCACGACGACCGCTGGTACCAGCGCCAGAGCGGCGAACTGCCCGCAGCCGTCGCCTACTTCTCGCCCGAGTTCGGCATCACCGCCGCCCTGCCCCAGTACTCCGGCGGCCTCGGCATCCTCGCCGGCGACCACCTCAAGTCCGCCAGCGACCTCGGCGTCCCGCTCATCGGCGTCGGCCTGCTCTACCGCCACGGCTACTTCCGCCAGTCCCTGTCCCGCGACGGCTGGCAGCAGGAGACCTACCCCGTCACCGACCCCAACGAGCTGCCCCTGACCCTCCTGAGGGAGCCCGACGGCACCCCCGTACACCTCGCCCTCGCCCTGCCCGCCGACCGCAGGCTCCTCGCCCGCGTCTGGCAGGCCCGCGTCGGCCGCGTCCCGCTGCTGCTCCTCGACTCCGACGTCGAGGAGAACGGCGCCCACGAACGCGAGGTCACCGACCGGCTCTACGGCGGCGGCAGCGAACACCGCCTCCTCCAGGAGATGCTGCTCGGCATCGGCGGCGTCCGCGCCGTGCGCGCCTACTGCCGGGCCACCGGTCACCCCGACCCCGAGGTCTTCCACACCAACGAGGGCCACGCCGGTTTCCTCGGCGTCGAGCGCATCGGCGAACTCACCGCCCAGGGCGCCGACTTCGACGCCGCCCTCGAAGCGGTCCGGGCCGGCACCCTGTTCACCACGCACACGCCCGTCCCGGCCGGCATCGACCGCTTCGACCGCGACCTCGTCGCCCGGCACTTCGGCCCCGGCGCCGAACTGCCCCACCTCGACGTGCGCCGCGTCCTCGACCTCGGCAGGGAGACGTACGAGGGCGGCGACCCCGGCGTCTTCAACATGGCCGTCATGGGCCTGCGCCTCGCCCAGCGCGCCAACGGCGTCTCCACCCTGCACGGCCGCGTCAGCCGCGAGATGTTCGCCGGCCTGTGGCCCGGGTTCGACGCCGACGAGGTCCCCCTCGCCTCCGTCACCAACGGCGTCCACGCCCCCACCTGGGTCGCCCCCGAGGTCCACCGCCTCGCCGCCGCCCGGCTCGGCGAACAGCGCACCGAGGAGGCCCTGTCCGTCGGCGGCTCCGACCGCTGGGACGCCGTCGCCGACATCGGCGACCAGGAGATCTGGGAGCTGCGCCGCACCCTGCGCGCCCGGCTCGTCGACGAGGTCCGCGACCGGCTCGCCGCGTCCTGGCGCCAGCGCGGCGCGGGCACCGCCGAACTCGGCTGGATCGACGGCGTCCTCGACCCCGACGTCCTCACCATCGGCTTCGCCCGCCGCGTCCCCTCCTACAAGCGCCTCACCCTCATGCTGCGCGACCCCGACCGGCTCAAGCGGCTCCTGCTCGACGACGAGCGGCCCGTGCAGATCGTCGTCGCGGGCAAGGCGCACCCCGCCGACGACGGCGGCAAGCGGCTCGTGCAGGAACTCGTCCGCTTCACCGACGACCCCCGCGTCCGCCACCGCATCGTCTTCCTGCCCGACTACGGCATGGCCATGGCCCGCACCCTCTACCCCGGCTGCGACATCTGGCTCAACAACCCGCTGCGCCCGCTGGAGGCGTGCGGCACCTCCGGCATGAAGGCCGCCCTCAACGGCTGCCTCAACCTGTCCGTCCTCGACGGCTGGTGGGACGAGTGGTTCGACCCCGACTTCGGCTGGGCGATCCCCTCCGCCGACGGCTCAGCCGCCACCGACGAGCAGCGCCGCGACGACCTGGAGGCCGCCGCGCTGTACGACCTGCTGGAGCGCCGGGTCACTCCCCGCTTCTACGAGCGCGGCCCCGGCGGCCTGCCCGACCGCTGGATCGAGATGGTCCGCAGGACCCTCACCCACCTCGGCCCGAAGGTCCTCGCCGGCCGCATGGTCCGCGAGTACGTCGAGCGGCTCTACGCCCCCGCCGCGCGCGCCCACCGGGCCCTGACCCCGGACGCGGCAGGGGAGCTGGCCCGCTGGAAGCAGCGGGTGCGCGCCGCCTGGCCCGGGGTCGCCGTGGACCACGTCGAGGCGTCGGCGCCCGGCACCGAACTCGGCGCGACGCTCGCCCTGCACGTCCGCGTCGCCCTGGGCGACCTCGCCCCGGACGACGTGGAGGTGCAGGCGGTCGCCGGCCGGGTGGACGCCGAGGACCGCATCACGCGGGCGACGACCGTCCCGCTCAAGCCCGTCGCCGGGCCCGACGAGCACGGCCGCTGGTCCTACGAGGGCCCCCTCTGCCTGGACCGGCCAGGACCCTACGGCTACACCGTGCGCGTCCTGCCCGCCCACCGCCTGCTCGCCTCACCCGCCGAGACGGGCCTGGTCGCCGTCGCCGACGACCACAGCGCGCGGGAGGGCGGCGTCCTGCTGCGCTGAGGCGCGCGGCACTCCCGTACGCGAGGGAAGGCGCCCGGACCGTCGAACGGTCCGGGCGCCAACTCACGTACAGCCAGGGTTACTTCACGAGCGAGGTCACTTCACGTTCACGGCCGACCAGGCGGCGGCGACCGCCTTGTACTCGGCGGAGGACGCGCCGTACAGGGCCTGCGCGGCGCTCAGCGTGCCGGTGCGCGCCTTGGCGTAGTTGGTGCTCGACGTGAAGTACGTCGTCAGCGCCTTGAACCAGATCTTCTCGGCCTTCGCGCGGCCGATGCCGGTGACGGTCGAGCCGTCGGAGGTCGGCGAGTTGTAGGTCACGCCGTTGATCGTCTTCGTCCCGCTGCCCTCGCTGAGCAGGTAGAAGAAGTGGTTGGCGATGCCGGACGAGTAGTGCACGTCGACGTTGCCCGCGCCGGTCTTCCAGGAGTCGAGCGACGCGCCGTCCTTGCTCGGCTTGTCCATGTAGCGCAGCGGCGTGCCGTTGCCGTTGATGTCGATCTTCTCGCCGATGAGGTAGTCACCGACGTCCTTGCTGTTGTTGGCGTAGAACTCGACGGACGTGCCGAAGATGTCGGACGTCGCCTCGTTCAGACCGCCGGACTCGCCCGAGTAGATCAGGCCCGCCGTCGCCGAGGTGACGCCGTGGCTCATCTCGTGGGCGGCGACATCGATCGAGGTCAGCGGCTTGGCGTTGCCCTGCCCGTCGCCGTACGTCATGCAGAAGCAGCTGTCGTCCCAGAACGCGTTGACGTACGCGTTGCCGTAGTGGACGCGGGAGTAGGCGCCCTTGCCGTCGCCCTTGATGCCCGAGCGGCCGTGCACGTTCTTGTAGTAGTCCCAGGTGACCTGGGCGCCGTAGGCCGCGTCGACACCGGCGGTCGCGGGGTCGCTGGTCGTGCCGTTGCCCCACTTGTCGTCGGCGTCGGTGAACAGCGTGCCCTTGCCGGACGAGCCGTGCTTGAGGTCGTACGTGGAGTGCCCGCCGCGCGTGCCGTCGGTGAGCGCGTACGACGTGCCGCTCTTGGTGGTGCCGATGGTGACGCTGCCGCTGTACTGCGACTCGCCGGCGCCGGTGTGGATCTCGTCGTAGGAGAAGATCTTCTTGCCGGTCGCGGCGTCCGTGATGGTGTGCAGGCGGCTCGGCGTGCCGTCCTTCTTGACGGACTTCACGATCTTCTCGAAGGCCAGTCTCGGGGTGCCGGTGGCGGCCCAGACGACCTTGCGGGCGCCCTCGGGGGCAGCCTTGAGGGTGGCGCCGGCCGTCTGGACGTCGATCGACTTCGACGTGGCGCGGGTGACGCCCTCGCGCTTGCCGGACTTCGACTCGTGGACGACGAGGTCGCCGCCGAGGACCGGCAGGCCCTCGTAGGTGCGCTCGTAGCGGGTGTGCGTGGTGCCGTCGCGGTCCTTGACCACGTCACGGACGACCAGCTTCTCCTTGGAGTCGAGCTTCAACTCCTTGGCGGTGGCGGCCGACCTGTCGCTCGCGTCGGCGATCAGGTCGGCGCGGGCGGAGGCGCTCAGGGCCAGTGGGGCGGCCCCGGGGGCGGCGGGCGCGGCGGAGGCGCCGGCGGTGGTGAACGCCGTGCTCAGCAGGGCGCCGGCGGCGACGGCGGTGGCGAGGGAGAGCGTGGTGCGGCGGGTGCGGCGGGATATGGGGGGAGTCACGAAGAAAGCTCCTTGAGAGGTGTGGGGGAGACCGAGCTTTGCCGTGCGGGTGGTGCGTCATCGAGCGGTGGTGCGTGATCGAGCGGTGGTGCGGGTGGTGCGGTGGTGCGGGCAAAACTCTGGCAGCACCGGACCAGGGCTGTCATGTACGCGACCGCAGGTTGGCCGGAATTCGTCCGTTGAGCGAAAACTGACGCACGGATTGCGAACGGAACATGAACGGGCGCGCCGTCCCGGGGAGTTGAACCACCGGGGCGACGCGCCCAGACCAAGTGAGCCGCGCGGCTTACGGGAAGGTCAGCTTGAAGCTGTTGATGTACCCCGTGTCCTGCTGGCCGAGGTCCTGCACCTTCAGCTTCCACGTGCCGTTCGCGGGCTCCGTGGAGGCGTTGACGGTGTACGTGGTCTGGATGTTGGGCGTCGAGTCGTACGTCGAGCTGTGCAGCCGGTACGTCTTGCCGCTCGGGCCCACCAGGTCCACCTGGAGGTCACCGCTCCACGTGTGCACGATGTCGACGCCGACCTTCAGCGTGGACGGCGCGTTGCCGCTGATGCCGGAGACCGTCACCGACGAGGTCACCGCCGCGCCCGGGTAGTCCGGGATCGCCACGTCGGTGTCGTTGGTGAACGTCTTGCCCGTGCCCGGGTCGGAGCCGCCGGAGCGGGCGCCCACGTTGATCGCGGCGAACGCGTCCTGCACCGCCTTGTACTCCGCGCTCGTCGCGCCGTACAGATCACTCGCCGCCGCCAGCGCACCGGTGCGGGCACCGGCGTAGTTGGTGGTGGAGGTCCACTTCGTGGTCAGCGCCTTGTACCAGATCAGCGCGGCCTTGTCCCGGCCGATCCCGGTGACCGGAAGGCCGTCCGAGGTCGGCGAGTTGTAGGTCACGCCGTTGATCGTCTTCGTCCCGCTGCCCTCGCTGAGCAGGTAGAAGAGGTGGTTGGCCGGACCCGAGGAGTAGTGCACGTCGATCGAGCCGATACCGGAGTACCAGGAGTCCTTCGACGCGCCGTCCTTGCTCGGCTTGTCCATGTAGCGCAGCGGGGTGCCGTCGCCGTTGATGTCGATCTTCTCGCCGACGAGGTAGTCGCCCGGGTCGCTCGGGTTGTTGGCGTAGAACTCGACGGCCGCCGCGAAGATGTCGGACGTCGCCTCGTTCAGACCGCCGGACTCACCCGAGTAGTTCAGGCCGGCCGTGTTGGAGGTGACGCCGTGCGTCATCTCGTGCGCGGCCACGTCGATCGACGTCAGCGGGTGCGTGTTGCTGGTGCCGTCGCCGTACGTCATGCAGAAGCAGCTGTCGTCCCAGAACGCGTTGACGTACGCGTTGCCGTAGTGGACCCGGCTGTACGCGCCGACGCCGTCACCCCGGATACCGGTACGGCCCTGCACGTTCTTGTAGTAGTCCCAGGTGAGCTGGGCGCCGTAGTGCGCGTCGGCGGCGGCCGTCTCGGAGTTCGTCGCCGAGCCGTTGCCCCACACGTCGTCCGGGCCCGAGTACAGCGTGCCCGTGCCGGACGAACCACCGTTCAGGTTGTACGTCTTGTGCCCGCCGCGCCCGGTGTCGTTCAGCGTGTACGACGAACCCGACTGCGAGGTGCCGAGCGTCACCGTGCCGCTGTACTGCGTGTTGCCGGTGCCCGTCTCGATGGCCTGCCACTCGTGCAGCTTCTTGCCGGTGGTCGCGTCGGTGATGACGTGCAGCTCGTTCGGCGTGCCGTCGTCCTGGAGCCCGCCGACCACCGTCTCGTACGCGAGCGTGGGCTGCCCGAGCTTCGCGCCCTGGCCGAGCCACACCACCTTGCGGGGCGCCCGGTCCGCGGCGGCCTTCTTCGAACCGTCGGCCTTCGCCAGCTTCAGAGCCTGCGCCGTCGCCGCGGCCGGCTTCACGTCGGCGGTCGTGTCGACGTTCTTCAGCCGCGCCTTGGACGCCTTGGTGACGCCCTCCTGGGCGCCCGACTTCGACGCGTCGACGATCATGTCGCCGCCCAGCACGGGCAGGCCCGCGTAGGTCCGCTCGTAGCGGGTGTGCGTCGTGCCGTCGCGGTCCTGGAGGACATCGCGCACGACGAGCTTCTCCTGCTTGCCGAGGCCGAGTTCCTTCGCGGTGTCGGCCTTCGTGGCGTTCGCCGCGCGCAGCAGTTCGGCGCGCTTGGCGGGGGAGAGCTTCACGGGCAGCGCGCCGGGGTGCGCGCCCCGGAACGCGTTCGCCGTGGCCTTCGCGGCCGGGCTCGCGTCCCGGGCGTCGGCCGCGCCGGCGGGGCCGGCCTGGAACGCGACGGCCAGCAGAGCGGTGACGGCGCCGGCCGCGGCGGCGGCGGTGACCCGCCGTCTGTGGGAGGTGGAGGTTCTCAACGCATGACTCCTTCTGCGTGGCCGCGCAGGGGTGGGCGGCCCGTGGGGACCGGGCGGCGGGTGGCCGTCCGGGCAGAACGCAGTGCAGGCGGTGCGGGTGGAGCGCGTGGAACGGCCGTGGACGCTTGTGCTGTGGGGCAGCGGTGCGGCGGCCGTTGGGAAGAGTGGCAGCACGGGGCGGGGTCTGTCAGCGGCGTGCGGGCAGGTTGGCCGGAATTGGTTCGGTGGGCGGTGGCTGGTGTTCGCTATCCGTGCCGGGTGCCTACGGCGTCGGCGGGTTCCAGGTCGTCCGGGGTTCACCGGCCCCGTGGCCATTTTTCGCCTCCCGTCCACGGGGCCCTTCGCCGGGTGGGTGGCAGGTCGCGCAGTTCCCCGCGCCCCTGGAGGGGCCCTGCCCCCTGGGCTTGTCGTTCACCTGCGGCCCGGTGGAGCGTCTCGCGCAGTTCCCCGCGCCCCTGTCGGGGCGACTTCGTCGCCACCTCCTCCCCTGGGGAGCTGGGGCGAAGCCCCGCTCCTCAGGGGCGCGGGGAACTGCGCGATCAGCCACGACGAAAGTCGAGGACGACGAACCCGCCCGACGGGGCTGTCACCTCAGGGGCTGGGTTACTTCAGGCTGGCCTGCCAGGCGTGGTGCAGGGAGGCGAACGCACCCGTTCCTGCAAGGAGTTCCGCCGGCGCGCCGTCCTCGACGACCCGCCCGCCCTCCATCACGAGCACCCGATCCGCGATCCCCACCGTAGACAGCCGGTGAGCGATCACCACAGCCGTCCGCCCCCGCAGAACCGTCCGCATCGCCCGCTGCACCGCCCGCTCCCCGGGCACGTCCAGCGAACTGGTCGCCTCGTCGAGAATCAGCACCGCCGGATCCGCCAGCAACGCCCGCGCGAACCCCACCAACTGCCGCTGCCCCGCCGAGATCCGCCCCCCGCGCTTGCGCACATCCGTGTCGTACCCGTCCGGCAGCGCCACGATGAACTCGTGCGCCCCGATCGCCCGCGCCGCCCGCTCGATCTCCTCCCGGCTCGCCTCCGGCCGCCCGATGGCGATGTTCTCGGCGACCGTCCCGGAGAACAGGAACGCCTCCTGCGTCACCATGACGACCTCGCGGCGCAGCGCACCGTGCGAGAGGTCCCGTAGGTCCACGCCGTCGAGCAGCACCCGCCCGTGCGAGGGGTCGTAGAAGCGGGCGAGGAGCTTGGCCAGCGTCGACTTGCCCGCGCCCGTCGAGCCGACCACCGCGACGGTCTGCCCGGCCGGCAGCAGCAGATCGAACCGGGGCAGCACCTCGCCGCCCGTGCGGTACCCGAACGACACGTCGTCGAACCGGACTTCACGCCCCGGCCGCCCCTCCCGCCCCGCCGGCAACTCCCTCGGCTGCGCCGGCTCCGGCACCGACGGCACCTGCGCGAGCAGCCCCGCGATCTTCTTCAGGGACGCGGCGGCCGACTCGTAGGAGTTGAGGAACATCGCCAGCCGGTCGATCGGGTCGTACAGCCGCCGCACGAACAGCACGGCCGCCGCGAGCACCCCCAGCTCCAGCGTGCCGCCGGCCACCCGGTACGCGCCCCACAGGACCATGCCGGCCACCGCCGTGTTCGCCAGGAGCCGGGAGCCGACGACGTAGCGGGCCATCTCCAGGAGCGCCGTGCCGTTGGCCCGTTCGTGACGGTGGTTGAGCGCGGCGAACCGCTCGTCGTTGGCGCGCTCGCGGCGGAACGCGCGCACCGGCCGGATGCCGTTCATCGTCTCCACGAAGCGGACGATGACCGCCGCGATGGCTGTGGACCGTTCCCCGTACGCCCGTGCCGCGCGCCGCCGGTACATCCGGATCAGCACGTACAGCGGCGCGAAGGAGGCCGCGGCGACCGCGCCGATGCCGAGATCCAGCCACAGCAGCATGACGACGATGTACGCCGACGCCAGCACGACCGTGATGAGTTCCTGGAGGCCCTCGCTGAGCAGTTCGCGCAGCGACTCGACGTCCGTCGTGGCCCGCGAGATGACCCGGCCGGACGTGTACCGGTCATGGAAGTCGACGCTCAGCGTCTGCGCGTGCCGGAAGATCCGCCCGCGCAGTTCGAGCAGCACGTCCTGGCTGACCCGCGCGGACAGCCGTACGTACACGTACTGGAAGAGGGCCGAGCAGCACGCGGTCAGCAGGAAACCGACCGCGACCGCGACGAGCGGCCCGTAGCGGTGGTCGCGGAACGCGGGGACCGCGCTGTCGATGGCGTACGCGACGATCAGCGGGCCCGACTGCACGGCGGCCTGCTGCACCAGCAGCGACAGGACCGTGAGCAGCACCCCGCGCCGGTGCGGGGCGAGCAGCGAGCGCAGCAGCCCGCCCGTCGCGCCCGGCGGCGTGGGCAGGTCGTCCCGGTCGAACGGGTCGCCCGGGCCGGCCTGCGCGGTCGGCGCCTGCGGGGCGGGCTCCTGCTCGTCGCCGGGCCCGCGCGTCTTCGTGTCCGTCGTGGTCGTCATGTCCGAGCGGCCCTCCCCGCGATGTCGTCCGCGCTCTCGCCGGCGCTCTCGTCGTCGCTCTCGTCGTCACCGGACATCAGATGCCGGTACTCGGCGCTGGTGCGCAGCAGTTCCTGGTGGGTGCCGACGGCCGTGACCCGGCCCCCGGACAGCAGCGCGACCCGGTCGGCGAGCAGCACCGTGGACGGGCGGTGGGCCACCACCAGCGCCGTGCTGTCGGCCAGGACCTCGCGCAGCGCCGCCTCCACGGCCGCCTCCGTGCGTACGTCGAGGGCCGACAGCGGGTCGTCGAGGATGAGGAAGCGCGGCGAGCCGACCACGGAGCGGGCCAGCGCGAGCCGCTGGCGCTGACCGCCGGACAGGCTCAGGCCCTGCTCCCCGACCTCCGTGTCGAGGCCGTCTGGCAGCCGGTGCGCGAAATTGGCCTGCGCCACCTCCAGCGCCTTGCCGACCTGCTCCGGCGAGGCGCTCTCCGCGCCCATGCGCACGTTCTCGGCGACGCTCGCGGAGAACAGGGTCGGCTCCTCGAACGCCATCGACACCAGCGTGCGCAGCTCCTCGCGCGGCATCGCCGTGATGTCCCGCCCGTCGAGCGTGATCCGGCCGGCCGTGACGTCGTACAGGCGCGGGACCAGCGCCGTCAGCGTGGTCTTGCCGCTGCCCGTCGCGCCGACCAGCGCCATCGTCTCGCCCGAGCGGACATGCAGGTCGATGCGGCGCAGCGTCGGCGCCGCGTCGGGCGCGGCGTCCGGGTAGCGGAACGCGACGCCCTCGAACCGCAGTCCGTCACCGGCGGGCCCGCCCCCGCCCTCCCGTACGCGCGGGTCCTCCTCGGTCTCGTCCATCACCTCGAAGAACCGGCGGGTCGCGGTCGCCGCCTCCTGGCTCATCGCCAGCAGGAACCCGATGGACTCGATCGGCCAGCGCAGCGCGAGCGCCGTCGACAAGAACGCCACCAGCGTGCCCGCCGACAGTTCGTGATCGGCGACGCGGACCGTGCCGAGCACCAGGGCGGCGCCCAGGGCCACTTCGGGCAGCGCGGTGATCACGGTGAGGATGCCCGCGAGGAGCCGCGCCTTGAGCAGTTCCGTACCGCGCACCGTACGGGACAGCTCCCAGAAGGCGCGGGCCTGGCTGCGGTGCCGGCCGAACCCCTTGATGACGCGGATGCCGAGCACCGACTCCTCGACGACCGTCGTCAGATCGCCCACCTGGTCCTGCGCCCGGCGCGACGCCTGCGCGTACCCGTGCTCGAACCGGTAGCAGACCGCGACCAGCGGCACCGCCGGCGCGAGCAGCAGCAGCCCGAGCCCCCAGTCCTGTACGACGAGGACGCCGAGGCCGACGGCGATCGTCACGCCGTTCACGAACAGGAAGGTCAGCGGGAACGCCAGGAACATCCGCACGACCATCAGGTCCGTCGTCGCCCGCGACAGCAACTGCCCCGACGCCCACCGGTCGTGGAACGCCACCGGCAGCCGTTGTAGATGCCGGTACAGATCCGCCCGCATCGACGCCTCGACCCGCGACAGCGGCCGGGCCACCATCCACCGCCGCAGCCCGAACAGCAGCGCCTCCGCGACCCCGAGCGCCAGCAGCACCCCCGCCCCTAGCCACACCTCGCCCGGATCCCGCTCCCGTACGGGCCCGTCCACGATCCACTTCAGGACCAGCGGGAACACGAGCCCCAGACACGACGCGACCACAGCGACCACCGCGGCCCCGGCCCACCGCCCGCGCACCGGCCGCACATACGGCCACAGCCGCGCCAGCGTCCGCACGGCACCCGCCCGCCCCGACTCCTTGGCACCTACATATGAAGACCCCACCCAAGCACCCTACGGACCCCACCCCCTCCGATCCCACCGCATTTAAGCCGCTCACCGGGGGCCCGCGCCCGCCCCCGAGTCGTACCGGCATCAGCCGATCGGTTGATGGGGGAGAGGAGCGGGTCGGGGGATGTGGGGGGAGCGGGGGTGGCGGGAGGGTGGGGGCATGGTGATGAAGACGGGCGGGCTCGTCGAGGTCGACGGGCTGCGCAAGACGTATGCGGGACGGGACGTGGTGGACGGAGTGTCGTTCACCGTGGGGGAGGGGGAGATCTTCGGGATCCTCGGGCCGAACGGGGCCGGCAAGACGACCACCGTCGAGTGCGTCGAGGGGCTGCGCGCGCCGGACGCCGGCCGGGTGCGGGTCGCCGGGCTCGACCCGGTCGCCGACCACGCGCAGGTCAGCCGCATCCTCGGCGCCCAGCTCCAGGAGAGCCGCATCCAGCCGAAGCTGACCGTGCGCGAGGCGCTGGAGCTGTACGCGTCGTTCTATCCGGCCCCGCTGGACTGGCGGCCCCTCGCGCGGCGGCTGCGGATCGAGGACAAGCTCGGCACCCGGTTCGCGCGGCTGAGCGGCGGCCAGAAGCAGCGCCTGTTCATCGCGCTCGCGCTGGTCGGCGACCCCCGCGTCGTCGTCCTCGACGAACTGACCACCGGGCTCGACCCGCGCGCCCGGCGCGACACGTGGGACCTCATCGAGGACGTCCGCGACCGGGGCGTCACCGTCCTGCTCGTCACGCACTTCATGGAGGAGGCCCAACGCCTGTGCGACCGGGTCGCCGTGATCGACAAGGGCCGCGTCGCCGCGCTCGACACCCCCGCCGGGCTCATCCGGCAGGCCGCGGGCGCCACCGTCATCTCCTTCACGCCGTCCGCCCCGCTCGACGACGCCGAGCTTGCCGCGCTGCCCGCCCTCGCCTCCGTCACCCACAAGGACGGCCGCACCACCCTGACCGGCGGTGAGGAGACCCTCGACGCGCTGCTGTCGCTGCTCGCCCGCCACCACGTCCAGGCCCACCACCTGCGCGTCACCGACGCCACGCTCGACGACGCCTTCCTCGACCTCACGGGAGCCGACCGGTCATGACCACCGCCACCGCGCCCACCGCCCCCGCCCCCGCGCCGGTCCGCCCCGGCGCCCGGCGGGCCGTGCTCACCGCCGAGTTCCGGCTGTTCCTGCGCGAACCCAACAGCCTCTTCGGCACCCTGCTGCTGCCCGTCGCCCTGCTCGTCGTCCTCGGCTGCATCCCCGGGTTCCGCGAGAGCGACCCCTCGCTCGGCGGGCTGCGCCTGGTCGACGCGTACGTCCCGGTCGCCGTCCTGCTCGGCATGATCGCCGCCGGCCTCCAGTCGATGCCGCCGATCCTCGCCGGGTACCGCGAACACGGCATCCTGCGCCGCATGTCCACCACCCCGGTGCGGCCCTCCGCCCTGCTCGGCGCCCAGATGACCATCCACGGCGCCGCGATCCTGATCTCCGCCGCGCTCTGCCTCGCCGTCGGCCGGATCGCCTTCCACGTCGCGCTGCCGCGCCAGTTCGCCGGGTACGTCCTCGCGCTCCTCCTCGCCGTGGCCGTCGCCCTCGCGCTCGGCGCCCTCGTCAGCGCCCGGGCGACGACCGCCAAGGTCAGCGCCGCGATCGGCACGGTCGTCTTCTTCCCGTCCATGTTCACGGCGGGCGTCTGGCTCCCCGTACGGGCCATGCCGCACACCCTGGGCCGCATCGTCGAACTCACGCCGTTCGGCGCCGCGTCCCGCGCGCTCGACCAGGCCGCCGCCGGGCACTGGCCGGGCCTCGTCCATCTGCTCGTCGTCGCCGGGTGGGCGGTCCTCCTGAGCGGGGCGGCGGCCCGCTGGTTCCGCTGGGAGTGAGCATGACGCGGCGCCCGCCGATGCAGACTGGGGCCATGCCCGTCCCACCCATGGACCCCGCCCCCGACACCGGCACGGGCCCCGCCCCGGGCTCCGGTGCCGGGGTCTCCGTGCCGCCCGCCGACGCCCCCGTACCGCCCGCCGGTGCCGCCGCGGCCGGCGGGCTGCCCGGCGACTCCTGGCACGTCGTCCACCGGTACGGACCCTACGTCCTGCTCGCCGTCAGCCTCCTGCTGAGCGCCGCCACCTCCGCCCTCGTCGGCATGGACCGCCTCGACTGGACCGTCGTCGGCGCCCTCAGCGTCCTCGCCCTCGGCGTGCAGCTCTGGCTCGGGCGGCACGAACGGCTCCGGCCGGGCCAGGACGCGGCCACCACCTGCGCGTACGCGGTCCGCTGGGGCGCCGCCTTCGTGTGCGCGCTCGCCAACCCGTTCTTCGCGTTCTTCGCCGCCTGCGGCTACTTCGACACCGACCGCTTCCTGCCCCCGCGCCTGCGCACCGCGGGACTGTTCGGCTCGGTCGTCATCGTCGCCGGCGCCCAGAGCGGCGGCTTCCCGCCCGGCAGCCCGCTCGGCTGGGGCGTCTTCGGCGGACTCGTCGTCGCCAACATGATCTTCGTGGTGGTCAGCGGCCGGCTCCAGGAGAAGGAGCAGGAGCGCGCCCTCGTCCAGCACCGCACCATCCAGGAACTGGAACGCACCAACAAGGCCCTCCAGGCGGCCCTCGACGAGAACGCCCAGCTCCACGCCCAACTCGTCCTCCAGGCACGGGAAGCGGGCGTCGCCGACGAACGCCGCAGGCTCGCCGCCGAGATCCACGACACCATCGCGCAGGGCCTGACCGGCATCATCGCCCAGCTCCAGGTCGTCGCGGGCGCCCGCACCCTGGAGACCGCCCGCACCCACCTCGGCCGCGCCAGCGACCTCGCCCGGCACAGTCTCGGCGAGGCCCGCCGCTCCGTACGCAACCTCGCGCCCGCCGCCCTCGACGACGCCACGCTCGCCCAGGCCCTGGCCCGCACCGTCGCCGACTGGTCCGAACGCACCGGCGTCCGCGCCGACTTCACCCTCACCGGCCCCGCCGAACCCCTCCACGACGAGATCGAGGCGACCTTGCTGCGCATCACCGAGGAGGCCCTGTCCAACGCCGCCCGGCACGCGGGGGCCGGCCGTGTCGGCGTCACCCTGTCCTTCATGCCCGGCGAGGTCACCCTCGACGTCCGCGACGACGGGCGCGGCTTCGACCCGCTCGCCGTCTCCCACCGCACCGCCCGCTCCGGCGCCACCGGCGGCTTCGGCCTCGACGGCATGCGCGCCCGCGCCGAACGCCTCGCGGGCGAGGTCACCGTCGAGTCGGAACCGGGCGGGGGCGCCGCGATCTGCGCTCGCGTACCGTTGGTGCGCCATGACTGACTCCGTGATCACCCTGCTGATCGTCGACGACCATCCCGTCGTACGGGACGGCCTGCGCGGCATGTTCGACTCCGCGCCCGGCTTCACCGTGCTCGGCGAGGCGGCCGACGGCGTGGAGGGCGTCGAGCGGGCCCTCGCCCTCGACCCGGACGTCGTCCTGATGGACCTGCGGATGCCGGGCGGCGGCGGGGTCGACGCCATCAAGGAGCTGGCCAGGCGCGGCGCCCGGGCCCGCGTCCTCGTGCTGACCACGTACGACACCGACTCCGACACGCTGCCCGCGATCGAGGCCGGCGCGACGGGCTACCTCCTCAAGGACGCGCCCCGCGAGGACCTGTTCACGGCCGTCCGCGCCGCCGCCGACGGCCGCACCGTGCTCTCCCCGGCCGTCGCGTCCCGCCTGGTCAGTGCCGTACGCGCGCCCGCCGCACCGGTCGACGACACGCTGTCCGCCCGCGAACGCGAGGTCATCGCCCTGGTCGCGCGCGGCACCGCCAACAAGGAGATCGCCCGCGAGCTGTTCATCAGCGAGGCGACCGTGAAGACCCATCTGACGCACATCTACACCAAGTTGGGCGTCAAGGACCGCGCCGCGGCCGTCGCCGCCGCCTACGACCGGGGCATCCTCGGATAGGGCCGAAAACTGGCCGGGCGGCCCGCCCGCTTCCATACTGGAGGCATGAGCACCGGCTCCCGCGCCTTCGTGCGCGCCGCGCCACGGCCCGGCGGCCCGGTCGTCTCGGCGGTCGGCTACCGCACCCGGGGCGTGCGCCCGGCGCTCCACCGCGGTCTGCCCTCCCCGTACCTCACGGTGATCTTCTCCCTGGACGGGCCCGTCGTCAGCGGCGCCACCCCCGAGCAGGCCACCGGCCCGGACGCGGACCGCACCGAGATCGTCGTCGGCGGGCTGCACCAGAGCCCCGCGTTCATCGCGCAGCCCGCCCACGAGGCCGGCGTCCAGCTCGCCGTGCACCCGCTCGCGTCCCGCGCCCTGTTCGGCGTGCCTGCCGCCGAGCTGACCGGGCGGACCGTCACCGACGGCAGGGATCTGCTCGGGCCCGAGGCCGCCCTGCTGCACGAGCGGCTGTGCGAGACGCCGGACTGGCGCGAGCGCTTCGACCGGCTCGCCGGGCGCTTCGCGCGCCACGCCGACGACCCGTACGCCGGGGTGCGGCCCGAGGTCGCCGAGGGGTGGGCCTGGCTCACCGCGCGCCGGGGCGCGGGCCCGCTGCCCGCGCTCGCCGCGCACGTCGCGCTCAGCGAACGCCGGCTCACCACCCTGTTCCGTGCCGAGACCGGGCTCAGCCCCGGGCAGGCCGGGCGGCTGATCCGGTTCCAGCACGCCAAGGCGGCCGTCGTCGCGTCCGTCGCCGCCGGCGCCGCGCCCGACCTCGCCCGGGTCGCCGCCGAGCACGGCTACAGCGACCACTCCCACCTCGTACGGGCCTTCCACCGCTACACCGGGCTCAGCCCCACCGCGTGGCTCGCCGAGGAGTGCCGGAACATCCAAGCCGGGGGGCATCTGAACGGCGAGAGTGGACCCCATGGACACCGACCGCAGCAGTGAGAACAGCGCCCCGCGCCCGCCCGCCGTCTGGCCCACCCTCCAGGCCAGGGACGCGCCCGCGCTCATCGACTTCCTCGTCGACACCGTCGGCTTCACCCGGACCGCCGTGTACGAGGACGGCGGCCTCGTCGCCCACGCCCAGCTCGACTGGCCCGAGGGCGGCGGCGTCATGCTCGGCTCCCACAAGCCCGACGCCGAACCCGGCACCTGGTGCCTCGCGCCGGGCACCTTCGGCTGCTACGTCGTCACCGACCACGTCGACGCCCTGTACGAGCGGCTCGTCGCGGCCGGGGTGAAGATCCTCCGCGAGATCGCCGACCAGCCGTACGGGAACCGGGAGTTCGCCATCCTCGATCCCGAGGGCAACCGCTGGTCCTTCGGCTTCTACCGCGGCGAACCGGCCCCGCCCGCCGCCTGAGCCCGCCCCGCAGCCTGAACCGACACCGCCCGCCGTCTGAGGCGGCCCCTCACAGGACGGCCTCGAACAGCAGGACCGTACGCGGCGCGAGCGTGACCGTCGCGCCGGGCGCCCATGTCTCGTCCGGTGCGGCGGCCTGCTCCTCGCGCGCGGTGTCGACCACCAGCCGGTACGAGGACGCCCACGGCCCGGCCGGCAGCACGAACGGCTGCGGATGGGCGCCCGCGTGCAGCACGGCGAGGAAGCTGGTGTCGCGCACCGGCAGCCCCTGCTCGTCCCGGCCCGGGATGTCCCGACCCGACAGATACATGCCAAGCGTGGCGGCAGGCGCGTACCAGTCGCCCTCCGTCATCTCCGTGCCCCGCGCCGTGAACCAGGCCAGATCCCGCAGCCCGTCCGCCGCGTGCGCCCGCCCCGAGAAGAACGAGCGCCGCCGCAGCACCGGATGCGCGCGCCGCAGCGCGATCAGCCGCGCCGTCAGCTCGTACAGCGCCCGCCAGCCCGGCTCGGCCAGCAGCTCCCAGTCGACCCAACTCGTCTCGTCGTCCTGGCAGTACGCGTTGTTGTTGCCGCCCTGCGTACGCCCGAACTCGTCGCCCGCGACCAGCATCGGCACGCCCGTCGACAGCAGCAGCGTCGTCAGCATGTTCCTCAACTGCCGCCTGCGCAGGGCCCGTACGGACGCGTCGTCGCTCTCGCCCTCCGCGCCGCAGTTCCAGGAGCGGTTGTCGTCGGAGCCGTCCCGGTTGCCCTCGCCGTTCGCCTCGTTGTGCTTGCGCTCGTAGCTGACGAGGTCGCGCAGCGTGAAACCGTCGTGCGCCGTCACGAAGTTGACCGACGCGTACGGCCGCCGCCCGCCCCACGCGTACAGGTCGCTGGAGCCCGACAGGCGGTACCCGAGGTCCCGCACATCGGGCAGCGCGCCGCGCCAGAAGTCCCGTACGGCGCCCCGGTAGCGGTCGTTCCACTCCGTCCACAGCGGCGGGAACGCGCCCACCTGATAGCCGCCCGAGCCCACGTCCCACGGCTCCGCGATCAGCTTCACCCGGCGCAGCACCGGATCCTGCGCGATCACCGCGAGGAACGGCGAGAGCATGTCGACGTCGTGCATCGAGCGGGCCAGCGCCGCCGCGAGGTCGAAGCGGAACCCGTCGACGCCCATCTCGGTCACCCAGTACCGCAGCGAGTCCGTGATCAGGCGCAGCACATGCGGCTGCACGACGTGCAGGGTGTTGCCGCAGCCGGTGTAGTCGGCGTAGCGGCGGGCGTCGCCCTGGAGGCGGTAGTAGCCGCGGTTGTCGATGCCCTTCAGGGAGAGCGTCGGGCCCAGCTCGCCCGCCTCCGCCGTGTGGTTGTAGACGACGTCGAGGATGACTTCGATGCCCGCCGCGTGCAGCGCCCGCACCATCCGCTTGAACTCGCCGACCTGCTGCCCGGCCGTCCCGAACGCCGCGTAGCCCGCGTGCGGCGCGAAGTAGCCGATCGAGTTGTACCCCCAGTAGTTGCGCAGGCCCCGGCGCAGCAGATGGTCCTCGTGCGCGAACTGGTGCACCGGCAGCAGCTCAACCGCCGTCACCCCGAGCCGCGTCAGATGCGCGAGCGCCGCCGGGTGCGCGAGACCGGCGTACGTGCCCCGCAGCTCCTCGGGGACGTCCGGGTGGAGGCGCGTGAAGCCGCGTACGTGCAGCTCGTAGATGACGGTGTCCGCCCACGGCGTCTTCGGCCGGTGGTCGTCCGCCCAGTCGTCGTCATCGTGCACGACGACGCCCTTCGGCACGTACGGCGCCGAGTCCCGGCCGTCGCGCACGGTGTCCGCCACATGCTGCTCGGGCCAGTCCCGGACATGCCCGTACACCTCCGGCGGCAGCGTGAACTCCCCGTCCACGGCACGGGCGTACGGGTCGAGGAGCAGCTTCGCCGGGTTCCAGCGGGCGCCGGTCCACGGGTCCCAGCGGCCGTGCACGCGGTACCCGTAGCGCTGGCCGGGCAGCACCCCGGGCACGAAGCCGTGCCAGATCTCGTGCGTCGAGTCCGCGAGCGGGGAGCGGCGCTCGCGGCCCGCCTCGTCGAACAGACACAGCTCGACCCGCTCCGCGCCGCCCGCCCACAGCGCGAAGTTGGTGCCCGCGACGCCGTCAGGGCCCACCCGGAAGCGGGCGCCGAGCGGCACCGGCGTACCCGGCCTGAGCGGCGGCAGCGGGGGAGTGCGCTCACGGCGCTCCCTCGCCGCCCTCGGGGTCACCACGCTCCGGGCGTCCGGCCCGGACCGCACTTCCTCCTGCTCGGGTGCGCTCGACACCGGTCAGCCTCCCGCGGCTCCACGACTGCGGGGAGCTGCGGCGTCCCGGCCGCGGCTCCCCGACACAACGTCCTCCCTCTGTTCTGCCCACAGCGCGCCTCGCACTCACGTTTCCCCGCCGGGGCCCGCGTCGTTGGGCTCACGTGACAACTGCTGTGAGACGCGCGCGACGCGCGAAAGCGGCCCTGGCCGCCCTGCTGACCTGGGCCGCACTGGCCGGCGGACTCGCCGGCTGCGACGGAGACGGCACGTCCGACAAGCCGCGCGGACCGAAGGAACTGATCCAGGTCACCCCCGACGACGACACCAAGGACGTCAGAAGCGACGACACCCTCCAAGTACGCGTACCCGAAGGCAGGTTGGAGACCGTCACGGTCGTCCGCTCGCGGGACGCCCAGGACGCGCGGGTCCCCGGCAGGATCGACGACGACGGCACGCGCTGGCGCCCGAGCGGCCCGGGCGCCCACCACCTCTCCCTGTCCGCCCAGTACACCGTCGACGCGGTGGCCGTCGACGGCACCGGGCGCCGCGTCGCCCGGCACACCACCTTCACCACGTCCGTCCCCGCCCGCCGCTTCATCGGCTACGTCACCCCGGAGGACCGCGCCACGGTCGGCACCGGCATGATCGTCCGTCTGCGCTTCAACCGGGAGATCCGCGACCGCGCCGCCGTCGAGCGCGCCGTACGCGTCACCGCGCGCCCCGCCGTCGAGGTCGCCCCGCACTGGTTCGGCCGCACCCGCCTCGACTTCCGGCCCCGCGCCTACTGGAGACCCGGCACTCAGGTCACCGTCCGGCTCGGGCTGCGCGACGTGGAGGCGGCGCCCGGCGTCTTCGGCCTCCAGCGCAAGTCCTTCACCTTCACCGTCGGCCGCAGCCAGGTGGCGACCGTCGACGCCGCCGCCCACACCATGCGCGTCGTGCGCGACGGACGCCCCCTCGCCACCGTGCCGATCACCGCCGGGGCGCCCTCGTCCACCACGTACAACGGCAAGATGGTCGTCTCCGAGAAGCTGGAGGTGACGCGCATGAACTCCCGCACGGTCGGCTTCGGCGGCGAGTACGACATCCCCGACGTGCCGCACGCCCTGCGGCTCACCGACTCCGGCACCTTCCTGCACGGCAACTACTGGTCCGGAGGCGTCTTCGGCACCGCCAACGTCAGTCACGGCTGCGTCGGGCTGCGGGACGTGAAGGGCGGCGCCGCGACCACCCCGGCCGGCTGGTTCTACGCCCGTACCCTCGTCGGCGACGTCGTCGAGGTCCGCCACAGCGCCGACAGGACGGTCGCCGCGGACAACGGGCTCGGGGGCTGGAACATGAGCTGGGCGGCCTGGAGAGCGGACGGCGTACGGGGGTGACGCGGGGCCCGCGTTGGAACGGAACGGTGACACAACGGGGGCTCCGTTTCCCCAGGTCGTGCGGTTAATCTGACGCTGTGCGCGGGGACGCGCGGGGGTGCGGGCCCTGGACCTGGGCCCGGCGAGGGGAGAAGACCATAGTGAACGGGCGACGGCCGATATCGGCCACTCTGCTGGGATCGGCGCTGCTGTTGGTCACCGCATGCGGGGGCGGTTCGGACGCGGGCGACGACGGCAAGAACGACAAGGCCGGCGAGGCGAACAAGCCGTCGGTGGCCGTCGTCACCGTCGCGCCGAGGAACGGCGCGGACGACGTGGCGACCAGCGGGGCGCTCCAAGTCAGCGCGGCCAAGGGCAAGTTGACCGAGGTCAAGGTCGCCGACACCAAGGGCAACGAGGTGCGGGGCGCGCTCGGCGCCGACGGCACGAGCTGGAAGCCGGCGCATCACCTCGCGGCCTCCACCACGTACAAGGTGCACGCGGTCGCCAAGGACAAGGACGGGCGGCAGTCCGCGAAGGACTCCACGTTCACGACGCTGACGCCGAAGAACACGTTCGTCGGCACGTTCACGCCGGAGGACGGGTCGAAGGTCGGCGTCGGCATGCCGTTCTCGGTGCGGTTCACGCGCGGCATCACGAAGCCGGAGGACGTCGAGAAGGCCATCACCATCAAGACGCGGCCGTCCGTCCCCGTCGAGGGCCACTGGTTCGGCAACGACCGGCTCGACTTCCGCCCCGAGAAGTACTGGGCGCCGGGCACCAAGGTCACCGTCACGATGAACCTGGACGGTGTCGAGGGCCGGCCCGGCGTCTACGGCAAGCAGGTGCGCACCGTCGACTTCACCATCGGGCGCAGCCAGGTCTCCACGGTCGACGCCAAGACGCACAAGATGACCGTCCGCCGCGACGGCAAGGTCATCAAGACCATCCCCGTCACGACCGGCAAGCCCGGGTACGAGACGTGGAACGGGCAGATGGTCATCAGCGAGCGGCTCCGGGTGACCCGGATGAACGGGGAGACGGTCGGTTACGGCGGGGAGTACGACATCAAGGACGTGCCCCACGCGATGCGGCTCACCGACTCCGGCACGTTCATCCACGGCAACTACTGGGGCGGGGGCGCCTTCGGCAACTTCAACGCCAGTCATGGGTGTGTGGGGTTGCGGGATGTGCGGGGCGGTTACGACAAGAAGATCTCCGCGGCCTGGTTCTTCGACCACTCCATGGTGGGGGACGTGGTGATCGTCAAGCGCTCCCACGATCGTACGGTGGCCCCTGAGAACGGCTACAACGGCTGGAACATGCCCTGGTCCGCTTGGAAGAACTGACCCGCGTCCTCTGACGGGGGGTCCTCCAGCACGGGCCCGCTGCCCTGACCGTTCGCGCAGTTCCCCGCGCCCCTATCGAGGCTGCCCCTTCGGGCGGTTCTTCGACTGCGGGCGCGTCGTGGCCGCTCGCGCAGTTCCCCGCGCCCCTGAGGGAGCGGGGCTTCGCCCCAGCTCCCCAGGGGAGGAGGTGGCGACGAAGTCGCCCCTCCAGGGGCGCGGGGAACTGCGCGAGAAGCCCCCACCCACCCGCAGGTGATCGACTACTCAGGGGCGCGGGGAACTGCGCGAGAAGCCCCCACCCACCCGCAGGTGATCGACTACTCAGGGGCGCGGGGAACTGCGCAATACGGTCACTGCAACTGGCCCGCACCCGAGAACCGCCCGACCAGCCCCGCCGGAGGCCGGAGGCGCCCCGTGATGAAGGACTCAGCGTCCCCGGGCCGGGAGGCCGTTAGCCTGCGGGCATGACTGTTCACCTGGAAGTCGCCGAAGGCGTGGGCACGATCCGCCTGGACCGCCCCCCGATGAACGCCCTGGACATCGCCACCCAGGACCGCATCAAGGAACTGTCCGAAGAGGCCACGACCCGCGCCGACGTGAGAGCCGTGGTCCTGCGCGGCAGCGAGAAGGTGTTCGCGGCCGGCGCGGACATCAAGGAGATGCAGGTCATGGACCACGCGGCCATGATCTCCCGGGCCCGCGCCCTCCAGGACGCGTTCACCGCGGTGGCCCGCATCCCCAAACCGGTCGTCGCCGCGGTCACCGGCTACGCCCTGGGCGGCGGCTGCGAACTCGCCCTCTGCGCGGACATCCGCATCGCCGCCGACAACGCGAAACTGGGCCAGCCCGAGATCCTGCTCGGCCTGATCCCCGGCGCCGGCGGCACCCAGCGCCTGTCCCGCCTGGTGGGCCCCTCCCGCGCCAAGGACCTGATCTTCACGGGCCGTCAGGTCAAGGCGGACGAGGCGCTCGCCATCGGCCTCGTCGACCGTGTCGTACCCGCCGCCGAGGTCTTCGACGCGGCACACACCTGGGCGGCGAAGCTCGCGCAGGGCCCGGCCATCGCGCTGCGCGCCGCGAAGGAGTCCATCGACGCGGGCCTGGAGACGGACCTGGAGACGGGTCTCGCCATCGAGCGGAACTGGTTCGCGGGCCTGTTCGCCACCGAGGACCGCGAGCGCGGCATGCGCAGCTTCGTCGAGGACGGTCCGGGCAAGGCCAAGTTCGTCTGACGGGACACCCCGGGGGCGTGGTCAACTGCCGGGCGTGGACACCGAGTTGATCACGTACCCCGTTGGGGCGCATTATCCCTGCCTTAAGGCAACCTTAAGAGATCCTCACCGGAGTCGATCCAGCAGCGAGTGTCCGCCATCGGTCGCCGCAGGTCAGATGGGCCGTATCGCATGCTGGCATGCCATTGACATATGCCGGAACGCCCCTCCGGAATGGAGCGTTCCGGGGGGCTTATTCCTCCGGAACGGCCCCACGGACCCCGCCGGGCGGCCATCATGGGGGGCATGGCGGGGCTTGAGGGTGTCGAACAGCCGCGGCCGAACGGGAGTGCGACCGCGGCGCGCTGGTCTCCCGCGGTCGAGGACGAACACGCGCTGCGCGCACTGGAGTTGTTCGGAAATCCGACCGAGGGCGAGGTGTCGTTGCCCTCGCGCCCGGAATCCGCGGCGACCGCCCGCAGGCTCGCCCAGGTCGTCGTCCTGCGTCAGTGGGGCCTCAGCCCGAAGATGACCGAGGACGCGGTCCTGCTCGTGTCCGAACTCGTCGGCAACGCCGTCCGGCACACCGGCGCCCGCGCCTTCGGCCTGCGCATGACGCGCCGGACCGGCCGGCTGCGGATCGAGGTCCGTGACCCCTCGCGCGGCCTGCCGTGTCTGATGCCGGTGCATGAGCTGGACATCTCAGGGCGCGGCCTGTTCCTCGTCGACAAGCTCGCCGACCGCTGGGGCGTGGATCTGCTCCCGCGCGGCAAGACCACCTGGTTCGAGATGCGCGTCAGCGACCGCTGAACCGCGCGCCCCCGGCCACCGAGTCCCGCGGCCCCCCTCCCCGGGACGCGCGGAAGCCCCCGTTCTCGCCGTCGTGCGGCGCCGCGGGGGCTTCCGTGTGATGCGCCGCGGACAGTGGGGGTGTAGTCCACGGCGTCTGATGACGACCTGGCCCGGGTCAATGGGGGTCGTGTTCACTGATCATGACAGAAGGACCCGGGAAGGTCCAAATGAATCATTGGTGACATGAGCCACCAGCCTCGTAAATGAAGATTAATTACAGCGGGCATCCAGTAAACGTTAAGGCCCTCGGGTCGATAGGCGGCTTTTGTCGCTTCTCGCCCTTAAATGGGGCGGGTGACCCAGGCCGAACCGATCCCACGCCGGTCGGCGCTGCTCCTCGGCGCCTCGCTCACCGCAGCCGCCGCCACCGGCTGCGCCGCCACCGCGCGCACGTCCACCGCACCTCCCGCCCCCGCGACCGCCGACCCGTCCGCCGGCCGCACGAGCACCAGCCCCGCACCGGCCCCCGGCCCGCGCCGGCTGCCCGGCCTCCCCGTACAGATCGACCACGGGCCGCGCACCCGCGACCGGGTCGCCCTCACCTTCCACGGGCAGGGCGACCCCGCCGTCGCCCGCGCGGTGCTCGCCGAGGCCGAACGCGCCCACGCCCGCGTCACCGTCCTCGCCGTCGGCACCTGGCTCGACGCCCACCCCGAGATGGCCCGGCGCGTCCTCGACGGCGGCCACGACCTCGGCAACCACACCCTCCACCACCGCGACATCAACGCCATGTCCGAGGCCGACGCCACCGCCGAGATCACCGGCTGCGCCGACCGCCTGCGCCGGCTCACCGGATCCGTCGGCACCTGGTTCCGGCCCTCGCGCACGCCCCGGGCCAGCCCGCTGGTCGCCCGCCTCGCCGCCCGCGCCGGTTACCCGCACGTCCTGTCGTACGACGTCGACTCCCTCGACTTCACCTCGCCGGGCGCGGGCACCGTCGTACGCAACGTCGACACGGCGGTGCGGCCCGGCTCCATCGTCAGCCTGCACTTCGGGTACGCCGACACGGTCGCCGCGCTGCCCGCACTCCTGGACCACCTCCACCGCCGCGGGCTCACCGCGGTCACCTGCACGGAGCTGCTCACATGACACCCATCCGCCGCACCGGACCGCTGTCCCTCGCCGCCGCCGTCCTCGCCCTCGCCGCGCTCGCCGGGTGCGGGGCCGCGCAGGACGCGGGGCACTCCACGCAGGACGCCGTGAAGCCCGTCAAGCCCGCCGCGCCCGCCCGGCAGGAGGTCAAGGGACTGCCGGGCATGCCGCCCGTCCTCGACCCCAAGGACGTCTACGCCGCCGACCGGCCCGGCCGCCTCTCCCCGGTCGTCAAGGACTTCCCCTCGCGCGTGTACGTCCCCAACACCGAGTCCGACTCGGTCTCCGTCATCGACCCGAAGACCCACAAGGTCATCGAGACGATCCCGGTGGGGCGGCAGCCGCAGCACGTCGTGCCGTCCTGGGACCTCAAGACGCTCTGGGTCAACAACGACCGCGGCAACACGCTCACGCCCATCGACCCGAAGACCGGCAAGGCGGGCAAGCCGGTGGACGTGCACGACCCGTACAACCTGTACTTCACGCCCGACGGCAAGCACGCCGTCGTCATGGCCTCGCTCGACCGGCAGCTCGTCTTCCGCGACGCGCACACCATGAAGATCGACCACACCGAGCCCGTGAGCTGCTACGGCGTCAACCACGCCGACTTCTCCCTCGACGGGCGCTACTTCATCGTGAGCTGCGAGTTCAGCGGCGAACTCCTCAAGGTCGACACCGCCCGCATGAAGGTCGTCGCGCAGCAGAAACTGCCGTTCCACGGGGCGATGCCGCAGGACGTCAAGATGTCGCCGGACGGGAAGAAGTTCTACGTCGCGGACATGATGGCGAACGGGATGTGGGTGCTGGACGGCGCCACGTTCTCCAAGCCGGAGCTGCTGCCGACGGGGAAGGGGGCGCACGGCCTGTACGTCAGCCGCGACTCCCGCGTCATGTACGTCTCCAACCGGGGCGAGGGGTCGATCTCCGTGTTCGACTTCGCGCATGGCAAGGTCGTCAAGAAGTGGCACCTGCCCGGGGGCGGCAGCCCCGACATGGGGGGCGTCTCGGCGGACGGCAACACGCTGTGGCTGTCCGGGCGGTACGACTCCGAGGTGTACGCGATCGATACGCGGAGCGGCGCCGAAGTGGCCCGTGTTCCGGTGGGCCGGGGCCCGCACGGTCTGGCGGTCTACCCCCAACCGGGCCGCTACTCCCTGGGCCACACCGGAATCTTCCGCTAGCAATTCCGATCCCCACTCAGGTCAGCGCCCTCAGGGGCGCGAGGAACTGCGCGAGCAACCGACGACGACTCGCAGCCGCGAGGGGCGGGTCATGTGGCAGACGCGTCTGCGGGTCGGTCGTGGCGGGCCGCGCAGTTCCCCGCGCCCCTGGCGGGGCTGGTTTGCACCGGAGTCCCCGGGTGCGGTCAGCGCCCTCAGGGGCGCGAGGAACTGCGCGAGCAACCGGCGACGACTCGCAGCCGCGAGGGGCGGGTCATGTGGCAGACGCGTCTGCGGGTCGGTCGTGGCGGGCCGCGCAGTTCCCCGCGCCCCTGGCGGGGCGGTTCGCCCCGGAGTCGCCGGGTGCGGCCAGCGCCCTTGGGGGCGCGGGGAACTGCGCGAGTAACCGGCGACGGGTCGCGGCCGCGATGGGTCGGTGATGTGGCAGACGCGTCTGCGGGCCGGTCGTGGCCGATCGCGCAGTTCCCCGCGCCCCTGGCGGGGCTGGTCGCGCCGGAGTCCCCGGGTGCGGCCAGCGCCCATGGCGGGGCTGTTGGACCCCGGTGACATAGAACGGCTCAGGTGCGGAGCATGAGGGCCTCGGACGCCACCGGAACAAACCCCGCCCCAAGGAACGCGCGGACACTGCGGGCGTTCCCCGGCGACGTCTGGGCCCAGACGAAGTCACCGCAGACCAAGTGCCGCGCCGCAAGCGCGAGTTGGCGACCGAGCCCCCGGTGCCGTACCGCCTCGTCGACCTCGACGGCCACCTCCCACCGCCCTGCGATCCCACGCCCGAGCACAAGAACCCCCGCACCCCCGACCGTCTCCCAGACCCGCACCTCGTCCCGGTGCGTGAGCGCCCGCACGACCCGGGGGTGCTCCCGGTCCAGGATCTCCCGCAGCGCGACCGGCGCCGCCCCCGGGAGTGCCGGAGCCACGCTCAGCAGATCGATCGTGTCGTGCGCCCGCCCGGTCCTGTCCATGAACTCCGTGAGGAACCGCGCGTTCATCGTCGCCGCGAACGCGTCACAGTCGAGGGCGGCCAGCCGTTCCCGTACCCACTCCTCCGGCTCGTCCGTGAAGATCACGGAGTGCGCCGTGAACGCCAGCACCCCCGCGTCCCGCGCGCACGTCTGCGGCACGACCGTCGTGCCCCCGTCCGGCGGCGGGAAGACACCCTTCGCCGCCGCGTCCAGAATGTCCCGCAACCCCTCGCCCACGCCCGTCCCCGCTCCTCGCTTGAGTCTCCACCCACTGGAAGGCACAGACTCCCAGACATGACCGACGACGGCTCCCCCCTGCTCACGATCGGCCGGCTGGCCCGCCGTACGGGGCTGACGGTACGCACGATCCGGTTCTGGTCCGACGCGGGCGTCCTGCACCCCGTCGCCCGCAGCTCGGGCGGCTACCGGCTCTACGACGCCGAGTCCGTGGCCCGCCTCGAACTCGTCCGCACGCTGCGGGAGCTGGGCCTCGGTCTGGACGACGTACGACAGGTGCTCGCGGGGGAGAAGGACCTCGCCGCCGTCGCCGCCGCGCACGTGGCGGCGCTCGACGCGCAGATCCGTACGCTCCGGCTAAACCGGGCCGTCCTGTCGACCGTCGCCCAACGGAACTCGACCACGAAGGAGACAGCCCTGATGAACAAGCTGGCACGGCTCTCCGCCGCCGAACGCAAGCACATCATCGACGACTTCATGGAGCAGACCTTCGGCGGCCTCGACGCCGCCGACCCCGACATCCGTACCCGGATGACCATCATGGTGCCGGACCTGCCCGACGACCCGACCGCCGAACAGGTCGACGCGTGGGTGGAGTTGGCCGAGCTGATGCAGGACGCGGACTTCCGCGCCCACATGCGCCGCATGATCGAGTTCAACGCCGCCGACCGGGGCCCCGACGTGCCGCCCGGCAGCTCCCTGTGGTTCATGAGCCGGCTCGTGCAACTGGCGGGGGAGGCCCGCGAGCGCGGCGTCGCCCCCGAGTCGCCGGAGGCCGCCGACGTGCTGCGCGGCCTGATCGGCGACGGCGACCCCGGCGAGGTCCTGGAGCGTCTGGAAGCCGCCGCCAACGAGGACGTCGCCCGCTTCCGCGATCTCGTCTCCCGCGTACGGGGCATGGAGCCCGCGCCCCGGCACGAGGCGGAGTTCGCCTGGGTACTCGCCGCACTGCGCGCCGCCACCGCCCGCTAACCTTGCTCCGTCAACACGGCAGTACGTACAACGAGGGGTTGGTCGCGGTGGCGGACATCGAGGCGGCACGCAAGGCGTTCGAGCGGTTCGACGCGAACGGCGACGGCTACATCACGCCGGCCGAGTACAAGAGCGCCATGGCGCAGATGGGCGACTTCCACGTCACGGAGGCCGTGGCCGAGGCGCTCATAGCCAAGCGGGACACGGACGGGGACAAGCTCCTCTCGTTCGACGAGTTCTGGGCCGACCTGAACAAGAACTGAGCCCCGCGCACCGCGCACCATGCCACGTCCGCCGCTCCCGCCCGGGACCGGCGGACGTGGCATGTGTGCGGAGAGCGCCGGAATAGGCGACCCGGCAGGGGAGTTGAGCGGTCGTACGCGGCCCGGGGACCCGAACCCGGACCCGTATGCGAACCGGGAACCGGGAACCGGGACCTCTGATTTCGAAGGGCACGCCACGACATGAAGATCGGCATCATCGGCGCGGGCAACATCGGCGGCAACCTCACCCGCCGCTTCACGGCCGCCGGCCACGACGTCCACGTCGCCAACTCGCGCGGCCCGCACACCCTCACCGCGCTCGCGGAGGAGACCGGCGCCACCCCCGCGACCATCGAGGACGCGGTGCGCGACGCGCGGGTCGTCGTCGTCACCATCCCGCTGGGGGCCGTCGCCGGGCTGCCGAAGGGACTGCTCGACACGGCCGCGGCGGACGTCACCGTCATCGACACCGGCAACTACTACCCGCAGCGCGACGGCCGGATCGACGCCGTCGAGGACGAGGGGCTGACCGAGAGCCGCTGGACCGAGCGGCAGATCGGGCACCCGGTCGTGAAGGTGTTCAACGGGACGTACGCCCAGGACATCATCGACAAGGCGCGCCCGGCGGACGACCCCGAGCGCGTCGCCCTGCCCGTCGCGGCCGACAGCGCCGACGACCGGCGGACCGTCGTCGCCCTGCTCGACGAGATCGGCTTCGACGCGGTCGACGCGGGCGGCATCGACGACTCCTGGCGCCAGCAGCCCGGCACGCCCGTCTACGGCCTGGCCGGCGACGCGGACGCGGTCCGCAAGGCGCTCGCCGACGCGTTGCCCGAGCGGACCGCGGAGTGGCGGGCCTGAACCGCCGCCGGCCTCAGGGCGTGGCCCACTCCCGCAGCGCGGCGCGGGTCGAGAAGTGGGCCACGTTCTTGTCGAGCGGGTGGTCGGTGTACTGGTGGAACTTCCAGGACGCCTTGATACGGGGCTTGCCCGCGCTCACGTAGTCCGCGATCCACAGGCCGTCGCCCGCGTACGAGGTCGTGTCCACGTTCAGCCAGTAGTTGCGGTTGGTGTAGAGCAGCACCCGGTGGTGCGGGCGCAGCCGCTTGACCTCGCGGATGAACCGGTCCTTCTCCGCGTTGCTCGCGTGCGTGCCGTCGCCCGTCGTCTCCCAGTCCACGGCGAGGAGGTCGCCGGCGCGCTCGGGGGCCTTGCTGACGAAGTACTCGGCCTGGGCGGTCAGGTTGCCGGGCCACAGGAAGTGGTAGAAGCCGACGACGCAGTGGCCGTCGCGGGCGAGTTTCGTCTGGGCGGCGAGTCTCGGGTTCACGTAGGAGCGGCCCTCCGTGGCCTTGATGAACACGAAGGAGACTCCGTCGGTTTCGAAGGTGTGCTGGTGGGAGCTTACGTCGATGCCGTGGATCATGCGGGCTCCTGGTCGGTGGGGCGACTGGGGGTCCCCCCCATCGTCCCCGACGCCACCCTGTCCCCGGGCCCACTCTCCCCAACTCACCCGTAAGGGGCGGCCCCTTGACCGCCCCCCCGCGCGCCTGGGCAGCCGATCACCTTTCGGCCGGTGGGAGCTGATCGCGCAGTTCCCCGCGCCCCTGGGGAGTTCTCCAGCGGAGGCTGCTTGTAGCTGAGGTTGCGCAGTTCCCCGCGCCCCTGGGTGAGTGGGTGGCTCTGCCGGTGGGGATCCTCGACTCTCGTCGTGGCTGGTCGCGCAGTTCCCCGCGCCCCTAGGAGGGGCGGCTGCGCCGCCACCTCCTCCCCTGGGGAGCAGGGGCGAAGCCCCGCTCCCTCAGGGGCGCGGGGAACTGCGCGAGCGACCACGACGAGACCGCCAGTCGAAGAACCGCCCGAAGGGGCAGCCCCGTGAGGGGCGCGGGGAACTGCGCGAGCGACCACGACGAGACCGTCAGCCGAGGAACCGCCCGAAGGGGCAGCCCCGTGAGGGGCGCGGGGAACTGCGCAAGGTTGTGGCGCGGGGCACCCACCCAGCCGGCGGGCGCGATAGTCCAGGTCAACCCCGGAGGGACCCCGTTCCGTCGTCACGGTGGTTTGACCCCCCCGGCGCCCCCCGGCCCACCCCCCTCACCCCCACACTGAACCACCGCGGCAGCGAGAGCCGCAGCGGACGGCGGGAGCGCACATGACCGACAGCAAGATCCTGGTCGCGGTACCGGAACACCCCCGGGGCGAGGACGCCGGAGCCCAGCAGTTACGTAAGATCCGGGACGCGATCGAGGCGGCCGGCTTCGAAGTCCGCTGGGCGCTGACGGCCCAGGACGCGGAAGCGGTACTGCGCACGGAGGCCGGCCTCGCCGCGGCACTGGTGGCCTGGGACCTCCCCGGCACCGACGACGCCGAAGCGGACGGCACCCCCGGCGGCGGAGCAGTACTGCGTCGGATCGGACGACGGTTCAGGGACCTGCCGGTCTTCCTGGTGATGGCGGACGAGGGCCTGGGCGCCCTGCCCCTGTGGGTGTCCGAGTCGGTCGTGGGCTATGTCTGGCCGCTGGAGGACACCCCGGGCTTCATCGCGGGCCGCATCACCACCGCCGCCCGCGCCTACCGCGAAGCCGTGCTGCCGCCGTTCTTCCGTGCCCTGCGCCGCTTCGACGACGCCCACGAGTACTCCTGGCACACCCCGGCCCACTCCGGCGGCGTCGCCTTCCTCAAGTCGCCCGCGGGACGCGCCTTCCACGACTACTTCGGGGAGCGGCTGCTGCGCAGCGACCTGTCGATCTCCGTCGAGGAACTGGGCTCGCTGTTCGAGCACACCGGCCCGATCGGCGACGCGGAGCGCAACGCCGCCCGCGTGTTCGGCTCCGAACTCACCTACTTCGTCCTGCACGGCGACTCGACGTGCAACCGCCTGGTGGGCCACTTCAGCGTCACCCGCGACGAGATCGCCCTGGTGGACCGCAACTGCCACAAATCCGTCCTGCACGGCCTCGTCGTCTCCGGTGCCCGCCCGGTCTACCTCGTCCCCACCCGTAACGGCTACGGCCTCGCGGGACCGCTGCCCCCGGCCGAGATCGGCGCGGACGCGGTCGCGGCCCGTATCGCCGCGCATCCGCTCACCGAGGGCGCGGTGTCCCCGCACGCGCAGTACGCCGTGTTCACCAACTCCACCTACGACGGCCTGAGTTACGACGCCGTGGCCACCGCCCGCGCGTTCGCCGCCAGCACGCCCCGGGTGCACTTCGACGAGGCGTGGTTCGCGTACGCCCGCTTCCACCCGCTCTACGCCGGGCGCTACGGCATGTCGGTGGACGAGGACGCGTTCCCCGGCGAGGACCGCCCGACCGTGTTCGCCACCCAGTCCACGCACAAGCTGCTGGCGGCGCTGTCGCAGAGCGCGATGGTGCACGTGCGGTCTGCGCCGAGGGCACCGGTGGAGCACGACCGGTTCAACGAGGCGCTGATGATGCACGGCACCACCTCGCCCCTGTACCCGATGATCGCCTCGCTCGACGTGGCGACGGCGATGATGGACGGCCCGCAGGGCACGTGGCTGATCGACGAGGCGGTGACCGAGGCGGTCCGCTTCCGCCAGGAGATGGTGCGCCTGCGCCGGCGGATCGAACGCGCCGGCGACCGGCCGCCCTGGTTCTTCGGGGTGTGGCAGCCGGACACGGTCACCGACCCGGCGACGGGGGAGCGGCTGCCGTTCGAGGAGGCCCCGCCGCAACTGCTGCGCACCGAGCAGTCCTGCTGGCTGCTGGAGCCCGGCGCCGACTGGCACGGCTTCCCCGGTCTTACCGAGGGCCACTGCATGCTGGACCCCGTCAAGGTCACGCTGACCTGCCCGGGGATCAGCGCCACCGGCGAGATGGCCGATGAGGGCATCCCGGCCCGGGTGCTCACCGCGTACCTCGCCACCCGGAAGATCGTGGTGGAGAAGACCGACAGCTACACCACGCTGATCCTGTTCTCCATGGGCATCACCAAGGGCAAGTGGGGCACCCTGCTGGACGCCCTGACGGACTTCAAGGCCCTGTACGACGCCGACGTCCCGCTGGAGCGGGTCCTGCCGGAGGCCGTCGCCGCGCACCCCCGCCGGTACGCGGGTCTGACGCTGCGCGCGCTGTGCCGGGAGATGCACGAGCAACTGCGTTCGGCGCGGCTGGTGGCGCTTCTCGACACGGCCTTCCAACAGCTCCCGCGGCCCGTGGCGCCGCCCCAGCACTGCTACCAGCGGTTGGTACGGGGTGGGACCGAGCGGGTGCGGATCGCGCGGGCGGCGGAACGGGTGGCCGCCGCCATGGTGACGGTCACCCCGCCCGGCATCCCGGTCCTGATGCCGGGCGAGTCCACCGGCGCCTCCGGCGGGCCGCTGCTGCGCTATCTCATGGCGCTGGAGTCCTTCGACCGGCGCTTTCCTGGGTTCCGCAGCGAGACGCATGGCGTGACCATCGACGAGGACACCGGCGACTATCTGATCGAGTGCCTGCGCTAGGGCGTCCCGCCCGTGGTTCCTCGCCTGCGGGCCGGTGGGGGCTGATCGCGCAGTTCCCCGCGCCCCTATCGGGGCACGACCGTGCGTTGTTTTCTGCGGGCCGGTGGGGCGTCTCGCGCAGTTCCCCGCGCCCCTGAAGCATGCACTTCGTGCAGCTTCCCCAGGGGGGAGGTGGCGGCGCAGCCGCCCCTCCAGGGGCGCGGGGAACTGCGCGGCCAGCCACGACCGGAGTCGAGGCCGAGGAATCCACCCGAAGGGGCACTCACCCAGGGGCGCGGGGAACTGCGCGCTCAGCCACGACGCGAGTGGAGGCCAAGGAACCCGTCCGAAGGGGCTGTCACCTCAGGGGCGCGGGGAACTGCGCGGCCAGCCACGACGAAAGCCGAGACCGAAGAACCCGTCCGAAGGGGCTGTCACCTCAGGGGCGCGGGGAACTGCGCGATCAGCCACGACGAAAGCCGAGGCCGAAGAATCAGCCGCCCGCGCCCAGCGCCGCGTCGAAGCGGGCGCGGTGGGCCGACACCTCGTCGCAGTGTTTCCCGGCCCAGTCGATGAGCGCCGTGACCGCCACGATGAGGGACGCCCCGAGCGGCGTCAGTTCGTACTCGACCCGGGGCGGCACCTCCGCGTACGCCGTCCGCGTCACCATCCCGTCCCGGCGCAACTGCCGCAACGTATGCGTCAGCATCCGCTGCGAGATCCCCGGGACCCGGCGCTGCAACTCCGTATAACGCAACGGCCCGCCCTCCAGCGCGCCGATCACCAGCACCGCCCACTTGTCCCCGGCCCGCTCCACGAGCTGCCGGATCGTGTCCGCCTTCGCGGCGGGCCAGCGCGCGCACGGCCCCGACACCGCCGCCGCTCCCTCCGAGACCTCCATGACCGTCCCGCCCTCCACTCGACTCCCCGCTCACGCACACCGGTGTGCCTTTTGTACCGGCTCCCATACTGACGCACAGTGGGGCTACGCACCAACGGTAAGTGTCCAGCTCACCGCCCCATGTACTCCTACGTCTCCCCATGTCTTGGAGGTCCCCCCGTCATGTCCCTCACCCCTGTCCCCACCATGCGCGCCGCCGCGGTCACCCGTTTCGGCGGTCCGGAGGCCGTCCTCGTCGTCCGCGCCGAGGTGCCCGCGCCCGGCCCCGGCCAGGTCCGTATCAAGGTGAGCGCCGCCGCACTCAACCCCGTCGACGCCGCCATGCGCGAGGGCGTCTTCGGCCCCGGCGGCGCCCGGATCGGCCTCGGCTGGGACGTCGTGGGGACCGTCGACGCGGCCGGCGAGGGCGCGCCCTTCGCGGCGGGTACGCGCGTCGTCGCCCTCGCCACCGGGCACCACAAGCCGCTCGGCACCCACGCCGAGTACGTCGTCCTCGACGCCTCCGCCGTCGCCCCCGCGCCCGCCCGCCTCGACGACGCGCACGCCGCGACCCTGCCCCTGAACACCCTCACCGCCGCCCAGGCCCTCGACCACCTCGCGCTCACCGCCGGGCAGCACGTCCTGGTCACCGGCGCCGCCGGGGGAGTGGGCGGCCACGCCGTCGAACTGGCCTACCACCACGGCCTGACGGTGACCGCCCTCGACAACGCCGAGACCGCCGACGCCGTACGCGACCGAGGCGCCGACCACTTCCTGCCGCGCGGCACGGACCTGCCGGACGCCACGTACGACGGCGTCCTCGACGCTGCGGGCCTCGGCCGGGCCGCCCTCGCCGCCGTCCGCGCGGGCGGCACCTACGTCAGCCTGTGGCCCGGCTCGGAGCCCGCCGCCGCACGCGGCATCCGGGTCCACGCGCTCAGCGTGCGGGCCGACGGGGCCCGGCTCGCCGAGCTGAGCCGCCTCGCCGACCAGAACGTCCTGACCACCCGCGTCGCCGAGGTCCACCCCCTCGACGAAGCCGCCCGCGCGCACGCCCGGCTCGCCGAGGGCGGCCTGCGCGGACGCCTCGTCCTCGTCCCCTGACCCCACCGCCTCGCCCCCTGACACCCATCGCCCCCGCCCGTGCGCGCATGACCTGCGGCAGACTTGGAACACGCTTTGCACGCAGGGACGCAACTACCACCGCCACCGCGACTGTCTGAGACAAGGACGCCCCGCGGGAACGCCCGCCATCAGGGCGGGGACCGCGGGGGCGCGAGTGACGGAGACTTGGGGGCAGGCCGTGGAACGGCGCACGGGCAGGGGCATGGGCATCGCACTGGCGACCATCGCCGCACTGGTGGGCGTGAGCGCCTGCGGAGGCGGCGCGCAGAGCGGCGCCGACGCGAAGACGCCCGGCAAGGACAAGGCGAGCGCGGCCTCGCCGAAGCCGGCGAAGCCCAAGGGCCCGCCGATGCTGCTGGAGACGATAATGCCGCAGACGGGCGCCACGGTCGGCGTGGCCATGCCCGTCTCCGTCGTCTTCACGAACCCGGTCGCCGCGAAGGCCCGGGCGAACGTCGAGAAGCACCTGAAGGTCAGCGCCTCCAAGCCGGTCGAGGGTGCCTGGCACTGGTTCGGCGACAGGCGCGCCGACTGGCGCCCCAAGACGTACTGGCCCTCCGGTACGAAGGTGAAGGTCGACGCCGACATGAAGGGCGTCAGCAACGGCAACGGCCGCTACGGCGTCCACGGCTACACGCACACCTTCACCGTCGGCGACGACGTGCGCGCGGACGTCTCCGTCACCGGCCACACCATGAAGGTCACGAAGAACGGCAGCACGCTGCGCACCCTGTCGATCAACGCGGGCAGCGCCCAGTACCCCACGTGGAACGGCACGATGGCCGTGATCGACAAGCAGGAGAAGGTCCATATGACCTCCTGTAGCGTCGGCATAAGCTGCGACAAGGGCAGCCCGAACTACTACGATCTGACGCTGCCCTGGGACGTCCACCTCACCCAGTCCGGCACGTACGTCCACTACTCCACCGGCGACCCGAACCCGGGCAGCGGCAGCGCGCGCGGCTCGCACGGCTGCGTCCATCTGTCGATGTCGGACGCCAAGTGGTTCTACGGACAGGTCAAGCAGGGCGACCCGGTCACCATCACCGGCTCGCCCCGCGCCAAGGCCCCCGCCGACAACGGCTACGCCGCGTTCAACCTGAGCTGGGACCAGTGGCTCCAGGGCAGCGCCTCCGGCGAGGGCACTACGGCGTCGCTGTGAGCGTGCGCCACGGCACCGCGCCGATGTCGGCCGGCGTACCGTCCAGCACGCGGGCGGTACGCGCGGCCGGGTCCAGGGTGACCGTGGCGAGACTCGCCCAGCGCTGGCCGAGCGGCTTGTCCGGGTCGGGCACACAGGTCACCGGCGGCTCGCCCGGCCCGGTCACGAGCAGCGCGGCCATCGCGTCCACGTCCGCCGGGAGCGACTTCGCGGCCGCGAGGCGGGCGGCCACGAAGTCGCGGCGCTCGCAGGAGTCCGGCTGGTAGAGCCACGACTTCTCCTCGGCCGTCAGCGACGGCGTCAGGAAGTGGTTCGTGCGCAGCAGGACGCCCCGCTCGTCCGGCCGGATCTCGTGCACGCCCACCGGACTGATGTCCAGCAGTACGGCGCCGCCCGCCGCGTCGAACAGGGCGAACGACCCCGACGACGCCAGCGGCGCCGACCGTACGATCTCGACGGCCTCCGCCACGTCACCGGCCTCGGCCAGCACGACGGCCGCCAGGACGTGCATGGGGACGCCGCCGATGGCGTCCCGCCGGTGCCCGAGGATGTTGAAGTGCAGGGCGAGGCCCGCGCTGTTGACGCCGATCTTGCCGAGGATGCCGTGTTCGGTGAGGCCGACGACCGTGTGCCGTCCGTCGCCGCCGCGCGCCTCCAGCGTGTGCCAGTACGGCTTCAGCTCGACATGCCAGTCCCAGGTCTGTACGCCGATGCCGCCGAGGACGACGGTGGTGCATTCGCCGGGCGGCACGGTCGTCGAACGGGCCAGGATCTCGGTACGGGCGTTCAGCACGCCGGCCTGCCACTCCTCTACGCCGGCGCCGTCGGCGATCCCGGCGATCTCCTCGCGGGCCCAGGGGCGGAACGCGCCGACGGTGTCCAGCGCCCGCTCGGCGCCCTCCCGCGCGGCGGCCGCGTCGATGCCGCCGAGCGCGAACAGTCGTCCGTACACCTCCAGCGCGCCGGTCACACCCGAGCGCAGGGCCGCCCCCCGCGCGGCCCCCCGAGCGCGAGCGCCCTGACCCTCGACTACAACGTGCGGTCGTTCCATGACAGTTACCTTTCAACGAGATTCGGGGCGGGCCCCGGGGTCGGGTGCCGGGTGCGGGTTTCGTCGTGGCTGGTCGCGCAGTTCCCCGCGCCCCTGAGGGGGCTGACCTGATCGTCCGCTTCCAGCCTCTCGGGGAGGCCCGCGCCCGTCAGGCCGTAGAGACCGAGGTCAGAACTCCCGGACCCGCCCCCCGACCACCGTCGCCCGGACGGGATTGACCGCCTGCTCCGCAGGACCCAGCGCCAGCGGATCCTCCGCGAACACCGTCAGATCAGCCACGTACCCCACCCTGATCCGCCCGACGGAGTCGGAGACACCCCCGGCGACGGCAGCCGCCCGCGTCATCCCCACGTACGCCTCCCGCGCGGAAACCGCCTGCCCGGGCTGCACCGGCGCCACCCCGGGCTCCTCGACGGGCCGCCGCAACTGGCAGTCCGCCAGCCCGACGCGCGGGTCCCCGGGCCCGATGGGCCAGTCGGAGCCGAGCGCGACGACGGCGCCATGGTCGAGGAGGTCCCGCGTACGCCACCCCCGCGCGGCCCGCTCGGGCCCGATCCGCCGCGACCAGTTGTCACTGCCGTCGGCCCGCGTGTGCCGCGTCCCGTGCACGGGCTGGAGCCCGGCGACGACCCCGAGCTTCTCGAACCGCCCGAGCTGGTCGTCCGGCAGCGACTCGATGTGCTCGATGCGGTGCGGGGCGCTGCTCCCGGCCGGCGGCCCGACCTCCTCCAGGACGTCGAGGGCGTACCGCACGGCCTGGTCGCCGATGGCGTGCGTCGCCGTAGGGATGCCGCGCTCGCTGAAGAACCGTACGGCCGCGCGGTACGCGTCGAGGTCGTGCCAGAGAGGGGCGCGGTTCTCGCCGAGGCAGTCGGGGTGCTCGAACCAGGCCGTGCCGTTGTCGGCGGTGCCGTCGAGCATGAACTTGGCGCCCTCGACGTGCCAGCGCCGCCCGCGCAGCCCCTGCTGACCTGCGACCGTCTGCCAGACGTCGGGGGAGGAGTCGGCGGGCACGAGCGGCGAGCACCGCACCCGCAGCGGCAGTTCGCCGTGCGCCTCGATGTGGCGGTAGACGTCCTCGGAGGGCTCGGTGAAGTCGAGGGCGTGCAGCCCGGTCAGACCGCTCGCGGCGAGCTGTTCGAGCTGGTCGAGGACGTACCCGGCGCTGGTGGCGAGCGGCAGCTCGGGGTAGTGGGCGAAGACGAGGTCCATGGCCTGGAGTTCGAGGACGTACCCGGTGGGCCGCCCGTCCGGTCCTGTGACGACGGAGGAGGCGTCGGAGAAGGTCTCGCGCCCGGTGAGCCCGGCGAGTTCGACGGCCCGGGGGCTGATGACGAGGGCGTGGGCGTCCTGCGTCATGAGGGAGACGGGCACCCCGGGGAACCGCTCCCCGAGGACCGCGCCGGACGGCTCCCCGTCGAAGACGTTGACGTCGAGGTCGTACCCGGTGATCCAGTCGCCGCCGGAGCCCGGGACCGCATCGGCGACCCGTGCCAGGACGGCGTCCAGGGTCCCCGCGCCGGACAGGTCCACGCCCCGCCCGATCTCGATCGAGCCCCACACGGGGTGGGCGTGGGTGTCGACGAGCCCGGGCAGGACGGTCGCGCCGGGGAAGTCGTGGACGCGGGTGCCGGGCCCACGCAGGGCGGCGATCTCGGCGGCGGTGCCGACGGCGACGATCCGCCCGTCGGTGACGGCGAGCGCGTCGGCGGCCGGGGCGCCCGGCGCGTCCGGCTCCAGCGTCTGGACGCGGCGGGCCGTCAGGATGACGTCGGCGTGCACAGGGTCCTGCCTTCTTCCGTGGGGGTGGGGGCGACGGGCTCGACGGTGCGCAGGGCGCGGGCGAGCCCCCAGTAGACGAGGGCGGCGACGAGCATCCCGGCGGGGATCGCGAGGTCCAGGCCGCCCAGGGCGGTGGCGATCGGGCCGACCCAGAACGTGGTGCTCACCCACAGCAGCGAGACGACCCCGCCGGCGACGAGCGCCGCGATGCCCGGCCAGTGCACCCCGCCCCGGTACCAGAACGCGCCGCCGCGCTCCTGGCGTAGCAGTTCGGCGCCCCGGTAGCGGTTGCGGCGCAGGGCGAGGTCGGTGACGGCGACGGCCATCGCCGGGCCGGTGATCACGACGACGAGCTGGAGCATCGTGTTGACGCTGGTCAGGAAGTCGAAGACGAGGATCGCGTAGAGGGTCATGGCGGTGCCGAGCGCGCCGATGACGAGGACGGCGGGGATACGGGCGAGCTTCACGCCGACCGACTGGATGGACAGGCTCGCGCTGTAGGCGGTCATGCCGTTGTTGGCGACCGTGTTGAAGACGACCGCGATGACGAAGACGGGCACGAACCAGCCGGGGAGCACCGACTCCAGGGCCGTCTGCGGGTCGGCCATGTCGAGGGTGGTCGCGGCGAGCGCGCCGATGGTGGTGAACACGACGCTCGGCAGATACGCGCCGAACGCGGTCCACCCGGCGATGGCCTTGAGGGAGCTGGAGCGCGGCAGATAGCGGGCGAGGTCCGGGCTGTTGCTGTACGACAGGGCGGTCGAGCCGATGATGGTGAACCCGGTGCCGAGGGCGGCGGCGAGGGCCGTGCCGTGCAGCGGGGCGTCCGGTACGTAGGAGAAGTCCGCGGAGCCGAGCACGTACCCCGTGACCACGACGAAGACGACGGTCAGCAGGATGCTCAGCGCCGCGTACAGGCGCACGATGGTCGCGTAGCCGTAGATCGCCACGAGCAGGGTGATCGCGGCGATGACGCAGATGACGACGGCGTCGAGGCCGGGGGACTCGGGCAGCCCCCACTCCTTGGCGAGTCCGATGCCGGCGACGGAGGCGGCGGACCAGTTCAGCGCCAGGTAGGCGGAGGCGATGAGCCAGCCGGTGACCACGAGGACGATCTTGTTGCCGAGTACGCCGTAGAAGGCGCGGGAGATGACCGAGCCGCTGGTGCCGGCGGCCGGGCCGCTCGCGGCGACGACGCCGGTGGCGATCCACAGCAGGTTCCCGGCGAGGATCACGCCGACGGCCTGCGGCAGCGAGAGCCCCATCAGCACGAGGGAGGCGCCGACGGCGAAGCTCAGATAGCTGACGTTCGGGGCCGCCCAGACGGCGAACAACTGGCGGGGGTGGCCGATGCGCTCCTCGTCCAGGACGAGGTCGATGCCCCTCGTCTCTGGCTGACCTGGGCGTTCGGTCGGTGGTGTGCTCATGGGTGGCCTCTCGGACTGCGGCGGCGCTGCCGCACGTACCGGTTATTGGTTGAGTGCCCAATAATCTGTTGGTCGCCCATCCAATAGGCTGCGCACCATGACGTCAAGACCTGTCGGGGAAGCGACGCGGGAGCGGCCGCGGCGTGTACGCAAGCCGCCCGGCGAGCGGCGCGCGGAGATCGTGCGGACGGCGGCGGGGATCGCGCTCGCGGAGGGTCTGGAGCTGATCACGCTGCGTCGCGTCGCCGACGACCTCGGGGTACGCCCCGGACTCATCGGCCACTACTTCCCGGCGGCCGACGATCTGGTCGCGGAGGCGTTCACGTACGCGGCCGAACGGGAGCGGGCCGCGCTACTGCCGCCCGCGGAAGGGGAGTTGGCGCCGCTGGACCGGCTCGCGCTGTTCCTCGTCCGGCTCACCGGAGGCGCCCACACCGACCTCAGCCGGCTCTGGCTCAACGCCCGCCACCTCAGCCGCTTCAAGCAGCCGCTACGGGAGGCGGTCGCCGCCCAAGAGGCGGTGACGCGAGGGGAGTTGGTGGCGCTCGTCGAGGCCGGGGACTTCCGCGCCGGGGGCGGGGCGCTGCGCGCCGCGCTGCACATCCTGGTCGCCGTCGACGGCATGGGCACCTACGCCAACGCGGACCCCGACGCACCCGACAGCGACCTGTCCGACCTGGACCTGTCGGCCCTCGTCCTCGAAACGGCGGAGCACCAACTGGGCCTGACCCGCGGCACGCTGAGGACCCGGGCCCACGCCCACGGAGTGAACTGACCGAGCCCGGCCGAACCTTCCCGGCGCCCGGGAACCCGCCGTACGGGCCCCCGCGCCGGGGAGGCGGTCAGCACTCGATGATGTTCACCGCGAGGCCGCCGCGCGCGGTCTCCTTGTACTTGACGGACATGTCCGCGCCCGTCTCCTTCATCGTCTTGATGACCTTGTCGAGGGAGACCTTGTGGGAGCCGTCGCCGCGCATCGCCATCTTCGCGGCGGTGACGGCCTTGACCGCCGCCATGCCGTTGCGCTCGATGCAGGGGATCTGCACGAGGCCGCCGACCGGGTCGCAGGTCAGGCCGAGGTTGTGCTCCATGCCGATCTCGGCCGCGTTCTCCACCTGCTCGGGGGAGCCGCCGAGGACCTCCGCGAGCGCGCCCGCCGCCATCGAGCAGGCCGAGCCGACCTCGCCCTGGCAGCCGACCTCGGCGCCCGAGATCGACGCGTTCTCCTTGAACAGCATGCCGATCGCGCCCGCCGCCAGCAGGAAGCGGACGACGCCCTCCTCGTCGGCGCCCGGCACGAAGTTCACGTAGTAGTGCAGGACCGCCGGGATGATGCCGGCCGCGCCGTTCGTCGGCGCGGTCACGACCCGGCCGCCCGCCGCGTTCTCCTCGTTGACGGCCATCGCGTACAGGGTGATCCACTCCATGGCGAGCGCCAGCGGATCGCCCTCGGCGCGCAGCTTGCGGGCCGAGCCCGCCGCGCGCCGGCGCACCTTCAGGCCGCCGGGCAGGATGCCCTCACGGGACATGCCGCGCGAGACGCACGCCTGCATGACCCGCCAGATGTCGAGCAGGCCCGAGCGGATCTCGTCCTCGGTGCGCCACGCCTTCTCGTTCTCCAGCATCAGCGCGGGGATCGACAGGCCCGTCTCCCGCGTGAGCCGCAGCAGTTCCTCGCCGGACCGGAAGGGGTACTTGAGGACCGTGTCGTCGGGGACGATCGGGTTCTCGCCCTCCGCGCCCTCCTGGGCGATCACGGTCTCGTCCACGACGAAGCCGCCGCCCACCGAGTAGTACGTCTTGGTCAGCAGCTCGGCGCCGTCCCCGTCGTACGCCCACAGCGTCATGCCGTTGGCGTGGTACGGGAGCGCCTTGCGGCGGTGCAGGACGAGGTCGTCGTCGTAGGAGAAGGCGATCTCGTGGGCGCCGAGCAGGCTCAGGCGGCCCGCCTCGCGGATCGCCTCGACGCGCTCGTCGGCGTGCTCCACGTCGACCGTGCGGGGCGACTCGCCCTCCAGGCCGAGCAGGACCGCCTTGGGCGTGCCGTGCCCGTGCCCGGTCGCGCCCAGCGAGCCGTACAGCTCGGCGCGGACCGAGGCGGTGTGGGCCAGCAGGCCCTCGTTCTTGAGGCGGCGGGCGAACATGCGCGCCGCCCGCATGGGGCCGACCGTGTGGGAGCTGGACGGGCCGATGCCGATCGAGAACAGGTCGAAGACCGAGATGGCCACGGTGAGAACTCCAATGATGGTGGTAGACGCCGTTGTCTGCCGGGTGGTGCGGAACGAGCGGATGAAACGGTTTTTCGGGGACGGATCCGCGAGCCGGACCCGCCGGGGTGCGCCGGGAGGTACCGGGGTGCGCCCGGAAGCGGTCGGGGCACCGCGCCCCGGACACGGTCCCGCCGTGTCCAGTGTGCGCGGTGCCCCGCACGTCCGTACGTACGAAAGCGTACGAAGTTACGAAAGGCCGGGGTACAGCGGGTGCTTCGCCGCGAGGGCGCTCACCCGGTCCTTGAGGGCCTGCGCGTCGTACGAGGGCTTGAGCGCCTCGGCGATCACGTCCGCGACCTCGCGGAAGTCCTCGGCGCCGAATCCGCGCGTGGCGAGCGCCGGCGTGCCGATGCGCAGCCCGGAGGTGACCATCGGCGGGCGCGGGTCGTTCGGGACGGCGTTGCGGTTGACCGTGATGCCGACCTCGTGGAGGCGGTCCTCGGCCTGCTGCCCGTCCAGCTCGCTGTCGCGCAGGTCCACGAGGACCAGGTGCACGTCGGTGCCGCCCGACAGCACGTTCACCCCGTGCTCGCGCGCGTCCTGCGAGGTCAGACGCTCGGCGAGGATGCGGGCACCCTCGATCGTGCGCTCCTGGCGCTCCTTGAACTCCTCGCTCGCCGCGACCTTGAACGAGACCGCCTTCGCCGCGATGACGTGCTCCAGCGGGCCGCCCTGGAAGCCGGGGAAGACCGAGGAGTTCAGCTTCTTGGCGAAGTCCTTCTTGGCGAGGATGATGCCGCCGCGCGGACCGCCCAGCGTCTTGTGCGTGGTCGACGTCACGACGTCCGCGTACGGCACCGGGTTCGGGTGCAGACCGGCCGCGACCAGGCCCGCGAAGTGCGCCATGTCGACCCACAGGTACGCCTCGACCTCGTCGGCGATCCGGCGGAACTCGGCGAAGTCGAGCTGGCGCGGGTACGCCGACCAGCCCGCGATGATCACCTTCGGGCGGTGCTCCTTGGCGAGCCGCTCGACCTCGGCCATGTCGACGAGGCCGGCCTCGTCCACGTGGTACGCGACCACGTCGAACTGCTTGCCGGAGAAGTTCAGGCGCATGCCGTGCGTGAGGTGACCGCCGTGCGCGAGGTCCAGGCCGAGGATCGTGTCGCCGGGCTTGGCGAGCGCGAACAGGGCGGCCTGGTTGGCGGAGGCGCCCGAGTGGGGCTGCACGTTGGCGTACTCGGCGCCGAACAGCTCCTTGACCCGGTCGATGGCGATCTGCTCGGTGACGTCGACGTGCTCGCAGCCGCCGTAGTAGCGGCGGCCGGGGTAGCCCTCCGCGTACTTGTTCGTCAGGACCGATCCTTGCGCCTCCATGACGGCGACCGGGGCGAAGTTCTCCGACGCGATCATCTCCAGCGTCGACTGCTGGCGGTGCAGCTCGGCGTCGACGGCGCGCGCGACCTCGGGGTCGAGCGCGTGCAGGGACTCGTTCAGTACGGACATCTCGGTCAGCTCCCGGAGAACGCGGTGTACTCGTCGGCGGAGAGCAGGTCCTTCGGCTCCTCGCTCAGCCGGACCTTGAACAGCCAGCCGCCCTCGAAGGGGGCCGAGTTCACGAGGGCCGGGTCCTCGACGACGTCCTGGTTGGTCTCGGTGACCTCACCGGAGACGGGGGAGTACAGGTCGGAGACCGACTTCGTCGACTCCAGCTCGCCGCAGGTCACGCCCGCGGTCACCGTCTCTCCGACCTCGGGGAGCTGGGCGAACACGATGTCACCGAGCGCGTTCGCCGCGTGCTCCGTGATGCCGACCGTGGCGACGCCGTCCTCGACGGCCGACAGCCACTCGTGCTCCTTGCTGTAGCGAAGCTGCTGGGGGTTGCTCATGATGCGAATTCTCCTGTACGCGGGGCGGTGCTGGTGACAGAGGGGTCGGGCGCCTGCGGCGGGCTGCCTCCGGCGCCGGGGGCGGGGCTACTTCTGGCGCTTGTAGAACGGCAGCGCGACGACCTCGTACGGCTCGTGCGTACCGCGGATGTCGACGCCGACGCCCGCCGTGCCCGGCTCGGCGTGCGAGGCGTCCACGTACGCCATGGCGATCGGCTTGCCCAGCGTGGGGGAGGGGGCGCCGGAGGTGACCTCGCCGACGACCTGGCCGTCCGCGACCACCCGCATACCCGCGCGCGGCACCCGGCGGCCCTCGGCGATCAGGCCGACGAGCTTGCGGGGCGGGGCGCTCTCGGCGCGCGCGGCGGCGGCCTTGAGGGCGTCGTGGCCGACGAAGTCGTCGCCGTGCGAGGTCTTCTCGAACTTCACGACCCGGCCGAGCCCGGCGTCGAACGGCGTGAGGTCCGTCGTCAGCTCGTGCCCGTACAGCGGCATGCCCGCCTCAAGGCGCAGCGTGTCGCGGCAGGACAGGCCGCAGGGGACGAGGCCGAGCCCGGCGCCGGCCTCGGTCAGCGCCTGCCACAGCTTCTCGGCGTCGGCGGGGGCGACGAACAGCTCGAAGCCGTCCTCGCCGGTGTAGCCGGTGCGCGCGATGAGCGCCTCGACGCCGGCGACGGTGCCCGGCAGGCCCGCGTAGTACTTCAGGCCGTCGAGGTCCGCGTCGGTGACCGACTTGAGGATGGACGGCGAGTTCGGGCCCTGGACGGCGAGCAGTGCGTACGCGTCGCGGTCGTCGCGGACCTCGGCGTCGAAGCCGGCGGCGCGCTCGGTGAGGGCGTCGAGGACGACCTGCGCGTTGCCCGCGTTGGCGACGACCATGTACGTGGTCTCGGCGAGGCGGTAGACGATGAGGTCGTCGAGGATGCCGCCGTCCTCGCGGCAGATCATCGTGTAGCGGGCGCGGCCCGCGCCGACCGAGCCGATGTTGCCGACGAGCGCGTGGTTGAGCAGGTCCACGGCCTGGGGGCCGCTGACGGTGATCTCGCCCATGTGCGACAGGTCGAAGAGGCCGGCCGCGGTGCGCACGGCGTTGTGCTCGTCGCGCTCGCTGCCGTAGCGCAGCGGCATGTCCCAGCCGGCGAAGTCGGTCATGGTGGCGCCGAGCGAACGATGCAGGGCGTCCAAGGCGGTGGTGCGGGTCATAACAGGTGCTCCCGGGCATGACGGCGATGGCGAGGGTCCCCGTGAAAGGGCCTCCACGAAGGAGGTTCCTCCCCATCTGTCATCGGAACCTGAGAGGTTCGCCCCGAGGGGCTTGCACCTTGGGTGGAACCGCCGAACGGCAGGGGGCGGTCCGCTTTTCAGATGTGCCTCGCCCGCGCGGTACGGGGCCTGAGAGATTCAAGGGAGGGACTTGCTCCTTCGGCGCCCGGCCGTCCTTGGACGTCCGGAACTCTCCCGCGCGGATTCAAGCGGCCGGTATGCAGTTTGCGGGCACATCATTGCATGCCTGTCCGGCGGGCAGACCCCTTGTACCGCATTACCTTCTCTTTACACTTGGCGGGCAGGAGAAGGGTGACCCGAGGGGGAGGGCGATCACGGTGCACAAGTCAGTCGCAGCGGTCTGCGGGGCGGCGCTCACGGGGATGCGGGTGCCGCGGCAGCGGACGGTACGGGACCTGCGCGGGCGGCGCGGGCGCACGCCCCGCCGGATCGGGTTCGCCGAGGGGGACGTGGTCGTCCTGTCGGGGCTGCCCGGCAGCGGCAAGTCCACGCTGATGCGCCGGGCGGTGCCCGCGGGCCCGGTGCTGCTCGTCGACTCCCAGGACACCCGCGACCGCTGGGCCGCCCGGCTGCCGCGGTTCTTGCCGTACGCGCTCTACCGGCCGCTGGTCCGCGTCGCGCACTACAGCGCCCTGCGCCGGGCGATCCGTTCCGGCGCGAGCGTCGTCGTCCACGACTGCGGCACCCAGGCGTGGGTGCGCCGCTGGGTCAGCCGCACCGCGCGGCGCCGGGGCGTCGCCGTCCACCTCGTACTGCTCGACGTCCCCGCCGGCCAGGCGCTGCACGGCCAGCGCGAGCGCGGGCGGGCGGTCTCGCGGTACGCGTTCGCCCGGCACCGCAGGGCCGTCGGCGCGCTGGTCACCGCCACGGAGCGCGGGGAACTGCCCGAGGGGATCGCGTCGGCGGTGCTCCTGGACCGGGCGGCGACCGACGCGCTCAGCGGCATCACGTTCACGCTGACATGAGCGGCCTCGCGGGCGGGGTCGGCGGTACCCGGGCCGGGGCGCGCGGCCACCCGTTATCGTCGGCGCCTATGGAACACCCGGCTACGGAACACGCGGCGACGACACCCCCGGCACACCCGGGCCACCAGGCATATCCGGCGCATCAGTCACCCCTGGACCCTCAGGCACATCCGGCCCACCCGGACCCTCAGGCGTACCCGGATCACCAGGCGTACGCGGATCACCAGCCGTACCCCGAGCACCAGCCGTACCCGGACCACCAGGCGTACCCCGACCACGGGAGTGCTCCCGCGCCCGAGCCGGCGGCCGCGCACGCCCCTCCGCCCGCGCCCGCGCACGCCCACGCGCACCCGCACCCCGCGCAGGGCTGGCCGGCCAACGAGATGGAAGAAGTGCTCGCCGCAGCCCTCGGACAGCCGGGCGCGGGCGGCCGCATCGTCGAGGCGCTCGGCCGCAGCCATCTGTGGATACCCCTGCCCAAGGGCGGCAGCACCGCCAGCCGCGACCTGGACCTGCCCACGCTGGAGATCGACGGGCAGGCGTACGTCCCCGCCTTCACCTCCGAGCAGCAGTTCATGCAGGTCACCGGCGGCCGGATGGACTGCACGGTCGCCCCCGCCGTCGACTTCGCGCGCGGACTGCCCGCCCAGGTCGGCCTCGCCCTCAACCCCGACGGCACGGTCGGCGTCCCGCTGCCCCCGCCCGCCGTCGCCGCGCTGGCCCGCACCGGGCACTCCCCGCTCGACGGCCCCGCGACCGGCGGCCGTGTCCTGCTCTCCGAGCCGGACTGGCAGATCGACCCCGTGGACCTCCTCACCGCCGTCCGCGAGGAGTTCGAGGCCGTCGGCACCGTCCTCACCGCCCGCCGCTGCCTCGCCGTCGTCGAGGACGCCGAGCCGTCGCTGTTCATCGGCGTGGAACTCGTCCCGTCCGACGGCGCGGTCGGCGACATCCCGCTCGACGCGCTGGGCCGCGCGCTCGGCCGGGCGCCCGTCGCCTGGCCCGTGAACCTGGTGTTCCTCGACGTCACACAGGACCCGGTCGCGGACTGGCTGCGCTCCCACGTCCGGCCCTTCTACGTACGGCAAGCGTGACGGCGTGCGTCAAGTCGCTGTCGACGACGCCGCTTAAGCTGGTTTCATGACCTGACCGGTCGGCGCGAGGCCCCGGTCACGCGGGACACGGACGTATCGAAGGGGCGGTTACGGGTGAGTGCGTCGGGCGCGTCCGCGGCCAGTGGGGCCTCCCCCGGCCGGGCGGAGTCGAGACCTTGGGGCAAGGTCGAGCACATGCTGCGCCAGGTCGCCCCCGGGCGCTACGACGCGTACGAGGAACTGCTCCAGGCCCTCGCCGACCCCGCGTCCGGCCAGGTGTGGATGCTGCTGTGGCACGGCCAGGCCGGCTCGCCCGACGCTCAGTACGGGAACATGGAGGTCGACGGCTTCTCGTACGCCCCCTGCGTCACCTCCGCCCAGGAGCTGTCCGCGTCCGGCTGGTCCCGCGCCTACGAGGTGGTCGGCGGCGTCGACGCGGCCCGCACCCTCTACCCCGACCACTACGGGCTCTGGCTCAACCCGCACGCCCCCGGCGGCGGCGTCGGCATCCCCTGGCTCGACCTGCGGCGCATCGCGGGCGGCCTCGACCGGCAGCCCGCGGGCCCGCTCCGGCTGACCGAGCCGACCATCGAGATCCCGCAGTTCTACGCCCTCCTCACGCAGAACGCGCACCGCACGAGCGCCGTCCGCTCGCTGCGCCGCGCCTGGGTGCAGCCCGCGCTCGGCGCGCCCTACCTCGCCATCGGCCTCGACGTGTACGACACGTCCCCGGCGTCCGTGGACGCGGTCCGGGCGATGATGCAGCAGTCCGTCCCGGCCGTGCCCGAGGGGCTGCCGGTCTCCACCGTCGCCATGTCCGACGCGCACGACCCGGTGGCGATGTGGCTGCGGGCCCACGCCCGCCCGTTCTACGACCGCGACGCCCACGCGGCCCCCGCCGCCGGCGCACCCGGCGGCTACGGCTACCCGCCGCCGTACGGCGGGGCGTACTGAGCCTTTCCGCCGCTTTTCCGCTACCTTCCGCCGCCTTCCGCGCTCCGAACTCCCGCCGCGCGCGGACGATTTCGGGAACAGGACGGTTGGACAGGAGAACCGCACCTGTGGGCCCTATGTCCGACCTGGCGCCGATTGGGCCCCAACTGCCCACTGTCCGCACGCCGTTCACGGCCGTCCGGATAACGGAACCCCCCAGACAGCATCACGTTTAGGCATCCATTCCCCGCCGGGTCTGGCTACAGCTCATACCCAGGTTGAAGACTCCCGCACCAAGGGGCTTCGCCTCTGTGTACGACGAGTTCGACGGACTGAACCACGCCGCTACAGCGGCAAGTGCGGGCCGGTCACCGCCGGTTGAGAGGGGTCCTTGCCACGATGACGGCACCATTGCACGACACGACCGCGGAAGCGGAGCCGACCGCGCCGGTCGACGCCGCCGCGAGCGACGCGGGTCGCAAGGTCGAGGGGCGGTCCCTGAAGCAGATCGCCTGGAACCGTCTCAAGCGGGACAAGGTCGCCCTGGGCGGTGGCATCGTTGTCGTACTCCTCATCCTCGTCGCGGTCTTCGCGCCGCTGATCGTGGGCCTGCTCGGCCACCCGCCGAACGACTTCCACCAGGACAAGCTGGACCCGCTGACGAACATGCCCCAGGGCGCGCTCGGCGGCGTCAGCGGCGACTTCCTCTTCGGCCTCGAACCGAACAAGGGCCGCGACGTGTTCAGCCGCATCGTCTACGGCGCCCGCATCTCGCTGCTCGTCGCGTTCCTCGCGGCGATCGTCGCCGTCGCCCTCGGCACGCTGTTCGGCATCATCGCCGGCTACTTCGGCGGCTGGGTCGACGCGCTGATCAGCCGCGTCATGGACCTGCTCCTGTCGTTCCCGCAGCTCCTGTTCATCATCTCCCTGGTCTCGGTCCTCCCCGACGACCTGCTGGGCCTCACCGGCAGCGGGGTGCGCATCGCCGTCCTCGTCATGGTCATCGGCTTCTTCGGCTGGCCCTACATCGGCCGCATCGTCCGCGGCCAGACGCTCTCCCTGCGCGAGCGCGAGTACGTGGAGGCGGCCCGCTCCCTGGGCGGCGGCTCCCGGCACATCCTCTTCCGCGAGCTGCTGCCGAACCTCGTCGCCCCCATCACCGTCTACACGACGCTGATGATCCCGACGAACATCCTCACGGAGGCGGCCCTCAGCTTCCTCGGTGCCGGTGTCCGGCCGCCCACCGCGTCCTGGGGCGGCATGCTCCGCGACGCGCTCGAGACGTACGAGCACGACCCGATGTTCATGGTCTTCCCCGGCGTCACGATCTTCGTCACCGTCCTGGCGTTCAACCTCTTCGGGGACGGGCTGCGTGACGCGCTCGACCCGAAGGGTTCCCGGTGACCGATCCAACAGGCTTGCCCAGTAAGCCCCCTGCCGCACCGTCAGGTGGCCCCAACTCCCTGGTTCTTCGGCGCTTCGCCCAGGACCGCGATCTCGGAGGTTACGAGAAAATGTCCACAGGTACCTCGAAACGACGGCTCGCCGCCGGCGCGGCCCTCGTTGTCGCGGCGCTGGTGTCGACCACGGCGTGCGGCGGCGGCAACGGCGACGACTCCAAGGGGTCGTCGAAGGGCGCGGGCTACGACGCCGCGTACAACAAGGTCGCCAACCCTTCGACGAAGAAGGGAGGCACGCTGAAGATGGTCGGCAAGCAGGACCTCGACTCCGCCGACCCGCAGCGCGCCTACTACGGCATGACGTGGGACTTCATGCGCTTCTACACCCGTCAGCTCGTGACGTACGCGCCCAAGCCGGGCAAGGCGTCCACCGAGCTGGTCGGTGACCTCGCCGAGGCCCCCGCCAAGATCACCGACGGCGGCAAGACCTACACGTACAAGCTGCGCGACGGCATCACGTGGGAGGACGGCTCCCCGATCACCGCGCAGGACGTCAAGTACGGCATCGAGCGCGGCTGGGCCACCGACACCATCACCGGCGGCCCGCAGTACATCAAGCAGAACCTCGACCCCAAGAGCGAGTACAAGGGCCCCTACAAGGACAAGTCCAAGGACAAGCTCGGCCTGAAGGCGATCGACACGCCCGACGCCAAGACGGTGATCTTCCACCTGCCGAAGCCCAACGGTGACTTCGAGCAGTTCCTCGCCATGCCGACCGGCTCCGCGGTCAAGCGCGAGAAGGACACCGGCGCCAAGTACACCCAGCACCCCTTCTCCGCGGGCCCGTACAAGTTCCAGTCGTACAAGGCCGGCAAGAAGATCGTCCTCGTGCGCAACGACAAGTGGCAGAAGTCCTCGGACCCGGTCCGCGCCGCGCTGCCCGACAAGATCGACGTGACGATCTCCGCCAACCTGGAGGAGAACGACAAGCGTCTGATGGAAGGCGACTACGACGTCGACCTGAACGGCACGGGCATGACCCAGTCGGGTCGCGTCACCGCCGTCCAGGACCACAAGAACAGCGTCGACAACATGCGCACCGCCTTCGTGCGCTACGTCGCCCTGATCCACACCGCGAAGCCGTTCGACAACGTCCACTGCCGCAAGGCCGTGTTCTACGGCACGGACTTCGCCGGTCTCCAGCAGACCCGCGGCGGCAAGCTGGCCGGCGGCGACATCGCCAACTCCACGCTGCCCGTCTCCATCAAGGGCCACAGCGACTACGACCCGTACGGCGTCCTCGCCCGCAAGGGCAAGCCGGACGTCGCCAAGGCCAAGGACGAGCTGAAGCAGTGCGGCAAGCCCGGCGGCTTCTCCACGAAGATCACCGCCCGTAACAACAACCCGGGCGAGGTCGACACCGCCGAGGCGCTCCAGGAGCAGCTCGGCAAGGTCGGCATCAAGCTGGAGGTCGACGCCCTCGACGGCGCCGAGACCTCCGCGATCACCGGTTCCCCGAAGGTCGTCAAGGCTCGCGGCTACGGCATGACCATGAGCGGCTGGGGCCCGGACTTCCCGTCCGGCCAGGGCTTCGGCCAGCCGCTGTGGGACAGCCGCTTCCTCGCCTCCACGGGTAACTACAACGAGTCCCAGATCAAGGACAAGAAGATCGACGGCCTCTTCGACAAGGCCATCGCGGAGACCGACCCCGACAAGGCCGGCAAGATCTACGAGGAGCTGGACCACCGCATCCTCGACCAGGCCGACTGGATGCCCTTCATCTACGAGAAGAACATCACCTGGCGTGGCCCGCGTCTGACCAACGTCTACATGTCCGACGCGTACAGCGGTCGCTACGACTACGCCTCGCTCGGCGTCGTCAAGTAACACCCCCAGCCGGGCGGCGGACCGCGTCCGCCGCCCGGCCCCGCTCCGCTCCGCCGCCGAAACCCGCCAGTCCGAAGGGCAGGTGATGGCCCCGGGCGGCGACCACGACCCTCACGAGGGGCCGGGTCCGCCGCCGGGCCGCGCACAGTGCTTGCTTATCTCATCCGGCGCCTGTTCGCCGTAGTCATCATGGTGCTCGTCGTCCTGCTCGCGACCTTCACCATCTTCTTCATGCTGCCCAAATGGGCGGGTCAGGACATCGCCGTCCTCTTCGCCGGCAAGGCCACGGGAGCCGAGCAGCTCGCGGGCATCCGGATCAAACTCGGTCTGGACGACCCCGTACTGGTCCAGTTCTGGGACTTCATCAAGGGCATCCCGATGGGGCGCGACTACGTCAACGGCAACGACGTGACGCACTGCGCCGCCCCCTGCTTCGGGTACTCCTTCCGCACGGAGGAGCCCGTGTGGAACACCCTGAAGGACGCCCTGCCCGTCACCGGCGCCCTCGCCGCCGGCGCCTGCGTCCTGTGGCTCGCCGCCGGCGTCGCCACCGGTGTGCTCTCCGCCCTCAAGCGCGGCACCCTGTGGGACCGCGCCGCGATGTCGACCGCCCTCGGCGGCGTCTCGCTCCCCGTCTTCTTCACCGGCATGGTCGCCATGGGCGTCTTCGTGCACAGCCTCGGCTGGGTCCGCATCGCCGACTCCCTGTCCACGGACGACTCGGTCGGTACGTGGTTCCAGACGCTGATCCTGCCGTGGATCGTGCTCGCCTTCCTCAACGCCGCCATGTACGCCCGCCTCACCCGCGCCACCATGCTGGAGATCCTGGGCGAGGACTACATCCGTACCGCGCGCGCCAAGGGCCTCGGCGAGTCCGCCGTCATCACCCGGCACGCCCTGCGCTCCGCGATGACGCCGATCCTCACCGTCTTCGGGCTCGACCTCGGCGTGCTGCTCGGCGGCGCCGTGCTCACCGAGTCCACGTTCAACCTGCCGGGCCTCGGCCTCGCGGCGGTCCAGGCCATCAGCAACAAGGACCTGCCCGTGATCCTCGGCGTGACGCTCATCGCGGCCCTCGCGATCGCCGTCGCCAACCTCGTCGTGGACCTTCTGTACGCCGTCATCGACCCGCGAGTGAGGCTGGGATGACCGAACTGCACAAGACCGGAGCGGCGGTCGGCGAACCCGTCCCCGCCTCCGGCACCCCCAGCGCCTTCCTCGAGGTCCGCGACCTCAAGGTGCACTTCCCGACCGACGACGGCCTGGTCAAGTCCGTCGACGGGCTCTCCTTCTCGCTGGAGAAGGGCCGCACCCTCGGCATCGTCGGCGAGTCCGGCTCCGGCAAGTCCGTCACCTCGCTCGGCATCCTCGGCCTGCACACCGCCGGCCAGTACGGGCGCGGCAAGGCCCGCATCAGCGGCGAGATCTGGCTCGACGGCACGGAACTGCTCTCCGCCGACCCGGACAAGGTGCGCAAGCTGCGCGGCCGGGACATGGCGATGATCTTCCAGGACCCGCTCTCCGCGCTGCACCCGTACTACACGATCGGCAAGCAGATCGTGGAGGCGTACCGCGTCCACCACGACGTCGACAAGAAGACCGCGCGCAAGCGGGCGATCGAGATGCTCGACCGCGTCGGCATCCCGCAGCCCGACAAGCGCGTCGACGCCTACCCGCACGAGTTCTCCGGCGGCATGCGCCAGCGCGCGATGATCGCCATGGCGCTCGTCAACAACCCCGAACTCCTCATCGCCGACGAGCCGACCACGGCCCTCGACGTGACCGTGCAGGCGCAGATCCTCGACCTGATCCGCGATCTGCAGAAGGAGTTCGGCTCCGCCGTCATCATGATCACGCACGACCTCGGGGTCGTCGCGGAGATGGCCGACGAACTCCTCGTCATGTACGGCGGCCGGTGCGTCGAGCGGGGCTCCGCCGAGAAGGTGTTCACCGAGCCGCAACACCCGTACACCTGGGGCCTGCTCGGCTCCATGCCGCGCATCGACCGGGCCCAGACCGAACGGCTCACCCCGGTCAAGGGCTCCCCGCCGAGCCTCATCAACCTGCCGGACGGCTGCGCCTTCAACCCGCGCTGCCCGTACGCGGACGTCCCCAAGGACAACATCACCCGCACCCAGCGCCCCGAACTGCGCGAGGTCGGCCCCGGACACTTCTCCGCCTGCCACATGTCGGGCGAGGAGCGGGAGCGGATCTGGACCGAAGAGATTGCGCCGAAGCTGTGACGGACGCCAAAGGACCCGAGACCGAGATGACGATCCCTCAGCAGGCGAAGGACACCCCGGCGACCTCGCCGGAGCCCGCCAAGGGCGAGCCGCTGCTCAAGGTGGACGGCCTCGTCAAGCACTTCCCCATCAAGAAGGGCCTGCTCAAGCGGCAGGTCGCCGCCGTGCAGGCCGTCGACGGGCTCACCTTCGACGTCCGCTCCGGTGAGACCCTCGGCGTCGTCGGCGAGTCCGGCTGCGGCAAGTCCACGATGGGCCGGCTCATCACGCGGCTGCTCGAACCGACCGGCGGGCGCGTCGAGTTCGAGGGCAAGGACATCACCCACCTGGGCACCGGCGCCATGCGGCCCTACCGGCGCGACGTCCAGATGATCTTCCAGGACCCGTACTCGTCGCTGAACCCGCGCCACAACATCGGCACGATCGTCGGCGCGCCGTTCCGGCTCCAGGGCGTCAAGCCCGAGGGCGGCGTCAAGAAGACCGTGCAGGAACTCCTGGAGCGGGTCGGGCTCAACCCCGAGCACTACAACCGCTACCCGCACGAGTTCTCCGGCGGCCAGCGCCAGCGCATCGGCATCGCCCGCGCGCTCGCCCTGCGGCCCAAGCTGGTCGTCGCCGACGAGCCCGTCTCCGCGCTCGACGTCTCCATCCAGGCGCAGGTCGTCAACCTCCTCGACGACCTCCAGGCCGAACTCGGCCTCACGTACGTGATCATCGCGCACGACCTGTCGGTCATCCGGCACGTCTCCGACCGGATCGCCGTGATGTACCTCGGCAAGATCGTCGAACTCGCCGACCGGGACGACCTGTACGCCACGCCCATGCACCCCTACACCAAGGCGCTGCTGTCGGCCGTGCCGGTGCCGGACCCGAAGCGGCGGGGGGCCAAGAGCGAGCGGATCCTGCTGCGCGGGGACGTTCCCTCGCCGATCGATCCGCCTGCCGGGTGCCGGTTCCATACGCGGTGCTGGAAGGCGACGGAGGTCTGCGCGACGAAGGAGCCTCCGCTGATTCAGCTTGGCGCTGGGCATCAGGTGGCTTGTCATCATCCCGAGAATGCGGTGGATCAGGAGCCGGGGGATACGAAGTTGTTGGCGGCGGCGAAGGAAGCGATAGACGTCGTAACAGTCCCGGCCCCCACGCCGGCTCCGGAAAACTAACGCCCCGCATTCGGCTGGGGCGGGGTCCCGGGGCGCGGGGTGCGTCGTGGCTGGCCGCGCAGTTCCCCGCGCCCCTGGCGGGGCGATCAGCACCGGTGCCCTGGGGGAGCCGCCCCCGCCTTGGGCAGTCTGCCGCCTGGGGCGGCACGGGTGGGCAAGGCGGCACCCAGCGCCGGGTGCGTTGATGTTGTGCGTTCAGTTCAGCCCGGTGGGGCTTCTCGCGCAGTTCCCCGCGCCCCTGAGGGGGCTGGCCTCAGCGCCCGCTCCCAGCCTCCGGCCCTGGCGGGCTGGCCTCGTCCTCAACTCCCAGCCCCTCCGGCGATTGAGGAGCGGGGGCTGGCCTCGGCGCCGGTTGGGCAATCTGGCCGGGATTGGGTGTGGGGGAGGCATGTACACGGCGGGAGCCAGACGGCAGAGTCTCCGTGTCCGAATCAGCGGAACCGCACGAAGGGACCCCGATGGCTCTCTCCCGTACGGCAAGACTGGCCGCCCTCACCCTGGCAGCCACCTCCTTCACCCTGATCGCCGCCGCCCCCGCCCCCACCCCCGGCACCGCCGGCATCGGCGACCCGTACTTCCCGACCCTCGGCAACGGCGGCTTCGACGTACGCCACTACGACCTCGACGTCGCGTACGACCCCGCCACCGCCCGCCTCGACGGACGTACGACCGTCACCGCCCGCGCCACGAAGGACCTGTCCTCCTTCGACCTGGACCTCCAGCAGCTCACCGTCACCCGCGTCGACGTGGACGGCAGACCCGCCGCGTTCACCCGCGACGGCGACGAGATCGTCATCACCCCGCGCTCGCCCCTGCGCAAGAACCGCGAGTTCACCGCCACCGTCACCTACGGCGGCGTGCCCCAGCCGCTCAGCGGGCCCATCGTGTTCGGCTCCAGCTACGGCTGGATGAAGACCGACGACGGCGTGTTCGTGGCCTGCGAGCCGAACGCCGCGTCCACCTGGTTCCCCTCCAGCGACCACCCCTCCGACAAGGCCACGTACGACATACGCATCAAGGCCCCCACGGGCCTCACCGGTGTCTCCAACGGCCGGCTCGTCGGCACGTCCCGTTCCAAGGACGGCGCCACGACCGTCCACCACTGGCGCGAGTCGAAGCCCATGGCGAGCTATCTGGCGACCGCCACCATCGGCAAGTTCGACGTGAAGACCGGCCGCACCCCCGCCGGCACGCCCGTCTACGTCGCCATCGACCCCGTACTGGCGAACAGCAACAGCGTCGACGTGTACGCGGTGACCGCCGAGGCCACCGACTACTGGTCCGGTGTGTTCGGCCCGTACCCCTTCGAGGAGACCGGCGCGATCGTCGACGACATGCCCGAGGCCGGGTTCTCGCTGGAGACCCAGTCCAAGCCGATCTACTCCGCCGTCCGCTCCGAGTCGACCATCGTGCACGAACTGGCCCACCAGTGGTTCGGCGACGCCGTCTCCGTCGACCAGTGGAAGGACGTCTGGCTGAACGAGGGCTTCGCCACCTACGCCCAGTGGCTGTGGGCGGAGCACAAGGGCGTCCGCTCGGCGCACGACTCGTTCCGCGCCGCCTACGACTCCCGCCCGGCCACCTCCCCGTTCTGGGACATCGTCGTTGCGGACCCGCAGCGCGACACCATGTTCGCGTCGGCCGTCTACCAGCGCGGCGCGATGACGCTCCAGAGCCTGCGCGAGCGCATCGGCGAACGCGCCTTCTTCCGCCTGCTCCCGGCGTGGACCAGGCTCCACCGGTACGGCAACGCCGACACCGCCGACTTCCAGCGCCTCGCCGAGAAGGTCTCGGGACAGGACCTCGACGACCTCTTCACGACCTGGCTGCACAAGGCGGGCAAACCCGCCCTGTAACAATCGTCGGGTGATCCAGGAACTGTTCACGCCCTCCGTCCAGCATTCGCTCGACCTCGTCGGCATCTTCGTCTTCGCCATCTCCGGTGCCCTCATGGCCGTGCGCAAGAACTGGGACGTCTTCGGCATCGCCGCGCTGGCCGAGGCCACCGCGCTGGGCGGAGGGCTGTTCCGTGACGTCGTCATCGGCGCGGTCCCCCCGGCCGCCTTCACCGATCTCGGCTACTTCGTGACCCCGCTGTTCGCGGCGGCCCTGGTGTTCTTCCTGCACCCGGAGGTCGAACGCACCCAGACCGCCGTCAACGTCTTCGACGCGGCCGGCCTCGGCCTGTTCTGCGTCACCGGCACGACCAAGGCGTACGCCCACGGGCTCGGCCTCACCGCGTCCGCCGCGCTCGGCGTCGCCACGGCGGTCGGCGGCGGCGTCGCCCGCGACATCATCGCCAACGAGGTGCCCTCCCTGGTCCGCTGGGACCGCGACCTGTACGCGGTGCCCGCCATGGTCGGCGCGGTCATCGTCGTCGTGTGCATCCGCCTCGACACGCTCGACGCGTTCACCAGCGGTATCGCGGTCCTGACCGCGTTCGTGCTGCGGCTGCTCGCCATGCGCTACCACTGGCGGGCCCCGCGCGCCTGGAACCGCCGCTCGGCCGCCGTCGAGGTCACCGACGAGACCCCGTAGACCCCGTAGACCCCGTAGATCCGTAGAGCTGTGGGTGCGGTCCATTCAGGCCCGGCGGCCCGCCGGCAGCGACCGCGCGAGCAGCAGCACGCTCAGCCCGAACATGAGCACGCCCAGCGGGACGTGCGCCGCCGGGACGTGCGCGATGCCGAGGACGACCTGCGCCGAGGCGAGGGCCAGGAACCCGGCCGCGTACGCGATCGGCCGCGCCGGGCCCCCGCCCGGCCGCCAGGCGAGCACGGCCGCGACGACGTACAGCATCGACGCGGCGTACATCACGCGCGCGCCGATCCCGTGCAGCGTCTCGCCGCCCGCTCCCGACAGCAGCAGCCCGGCGGTGACGGCCTGCGCGAAGACCGTCACCGCCTGGAGGGCGAGCGCGACGCGCAGGAACAGCGTGGTGCGCGGCGTGGCGGCGGTGGGCGCGGTGGCGGTGGGCGTGGTGGTGACGGTCATGGTGAAGACCCCTGTTCTGCCTGGCGGCGTGATCGATAGGCTCGCTCGACCTGTCGACGACACAGCCCCGCGAAATGTGAGGCGGCGTGCGCGGCGGGCGCCGGGGGAGGGCGGGGGCTGTGGCGGGGGACAGGGCGGATACGGGATCGGACGCGCTGGTCGCGGGGGAGCGGCGGCGCCTGATGGACGTGGCGTACCGGCTGCTCGGCTCGCTCGCCGAGGCGGAGGACGCCGTCCAGGAGACCTACGCCCGCTGGTACGCGCTGGAGCCCGCGCGCCGCGCCGCCGTCCGCAACCCCGGCGCCTGGCTGACGACCGTCGCCGGCCGTATCTGCCTCGACGTGCTCACCTCTGCGCGGGTGCGGCGCGAGCGGTACGTGGGGGCCTGGCTGCCCGAGCCGCTGCCGCGCCCGGTGCCCGCGCCCGGGCCTGCGGGCGCGGGGGCCGACCCCGCCGAACTGGTCACCCAGGATGAGACCGTGAGCATGGCGTTCCTCGTCGTCCTGGAGGCGATGACCCCGGCCGAGCGCGTCGCGTTCATCCTGCACGACGTCTTCGGCTACCCCTTCGCCGAGATCGCCGAGGCGGTCGGCCGCTCGCCCGCCGCGTGCCGTCAGCTTGCCTCGTCCGCCCGGCGCCGGGTGCGCGCCGCGGGGGCGCCGCAGCCGCCGGGGGCACAGGAGGCGGCGCGGGTACGGGAGTTCAAGCGGGCCTGGGAGGCGCGGGACATCCGGTCGCTGGTCGGGCTGCTCGACCCGGACGCGGTGCTGGTCGCGGACGGCGGCGGGCTCGTCGGCGCGGCGCCCCGGCCGGTCGTGGGCGGGGAGCATATCGCCCGGCTGCTGGTGGGCATGGCCGAGAAGGCGCCGGGCACGACCCTGCTCGAGCGGGAGGTCAACGGGCGGCCCGGGCTCGTCGGCGTGCGCGAGGGGCGGGCCGTGACCGTGGCGGCCCTCGCGTACGCCGGCGGGCGCGTCACCCGTATCTGGGCGGTCCGCAACCCGGAGAAGCTGGGGCCGTGGGCGGCGGTGTGAGGCGTCCGCAGGCGGCCGGTCCGCTGGAAAGCTACCGCTTAGTAGTCTCGTGTTGTACGTTTCCGGTATGGCAGACGCAGTTTCGACGCAGGACCGTGCGGCGCGCATCGGCGACAGCGAGTTCGACCGGGACACCGCCGTCACCGCGCGCGCGGACGAGCCCGGGGTCTACGACATCGACCTCTCCCCGGGCTGGACCATCATCAACGCCGTCAACGGCGGCTACCTCCTCGCCGTGCTCGGCCGCGCCCTCGGGGACGCGCTGCCGCACCCGGACCCGTTCACGATCACCGCGCACTATCTGACGGCGTCCACGCCAGGACCGGCCGTCGTCCGCACCGACCTCGTCCGCGCCGGGCGCACGCTCTCCACCGGGCAGGCGTCCCTGTTCCAGTACGGGGAGGACGGCTCGGAGATCGAACGCATCCGGGTCCTCGCCTCCTACGGCGACCTCGACGCGCTCCCCGACGACGTACGCACCAGCGCGAAGCCGCCGGCGTTCCCGCCGATCGAGCAGTGCTTCGGTGCGGGGGACGCGCCCGAGGGGGCGCCGGCCGTGCCCGGGTCCTCGGCGATCACCGAACGGCTGGCGCTGAAGCTCGACCCCGCGACGCTCGGGTGGGCGCTGGGCGCGCCGTCCGGCAAGGGGGAGATGCGGGCGTGGTTCGGGCTCGCGGACGGGCGGGAACCGGATGCGCTGGCGCTCTTGCTGGCGGTGGACGCGTTGCCGCCCACGGCGTTCGAGATGGGGCTCATGGGGTGGGTGCCTACGGTCGAACTGACTGTTCATGTGCGGTGCCGGCCTGCGCCGGGGGCTTTGCGGGTCGCTGTGCGGACGCGGAATCTCGCGGGTGGGTTCCTTGAGGAGGACGCGGAGGTGTGGGACTCCGCGGACCGCCTGGTAGCCCAGTCCCGCCAACTGGCCCGCCCCCGCGTCCCGACTGAGTCCCGCCCCTGACGTCCCCCGGGCTGAGGCCAGCCCCCCCGCGTCCCTGTCGGGGCGGTCCTGTGCGTGGTTCACCTGTGGCCCGGTGGGTGGCTGATCGCGCAGTTCCCCGCGCCCCTGACGGGGCGGACCTGGTGCGTGGTCACCTGCGGGTGGGTGGTGGCTGGTCGCGCAGTTCCCCGCGCCCCTTCGGGGCACGACCGTGCGTGGTCGTCCTCCGGCCGGTGGGGCTTCTCGCGCAGTTCCCCGCGCCCCTGAAGCATGCACTTCGTGCAGCTTCCCCCAGAGGGAAGCGGGGCTCCGCCCCAGCTCCCCAGCGGGAGGGTGCGACGCAGTCGCCCCTCCAGGGGCGCGGGGAACTGCGCGCTCAGCCACGACGAAAGTCGAGGAAACCCACCGGCCGGAGCCACCCACCCACCCAGGGGCGCGGGGAACTGCGCGACCAGCCATGACGCGAGTCGAGGATTCCCACCGGCCGGAGCCACCCACCCGCTCACCCAGAGGCGCGGGGAAGTGCGTGGTCAGCCGCGATGAGAAGGGCCCGGGGTCGAGAGGAAGGCGGTCAGGGCGGACGCCAGTTCCGCCGGCGCGTCCTCCTGGACGAGATGCCCCGCCCCGGCGATGACCGAAAGCCCCGCCCCCGGCATCCGCCCCACCAACTCCCGCCCCCGCGCCAACGGCACCCACGTATCCTCCGCACCCCACCACACCCCCACCGGCACCCCCAACTCCCCGTACCGCCCCTGGATGTCATCCGTGAACCGCTGATCGTTCTGCTCGATCTGCCGATAGAACGCCGCCTGCCCCCGCTCCCCGAGCCACGGCTCCACCAACCGCGCCAGCGTCCCCGGACGCAACCCCCGATGGCTGGCGGAACCGACGTACTCCCGTACGAGCGCCTCATGCAGCGCCCCCGGCAACTGCCGGAACACGTCCCCGTGCCGGGCGAACAGCCGATACGTGGGCGACCCCCAGGGCGAGAGCGCGACGGGATCGACGAGGGCGAGCCGCTCGTAGGCCGCGCCGTGCACGAGATGGGCGCGCAGCGCGACGCACCCCCCGAAGCCGTGCGCGACGACGGCCGGCCCGGGCCCCTCTGACAGCCCCCAGTGGGTGAGGAGTTCCGTCATGACGCGGGCCTGCGCGTCGAGCGTGACGTCCTGCCCCTCGAACATCGCGGAGCGCCCGTACCCCGGCAGGTCCCACACGTACACCCGGCGCTCCGCCGCGAGCGCCCGCGCGACCCCGCGCCAGACGTACGAGGAGAACGGCGTGCCGTGGACGAGGACGACGGGCGGCGCGTCCACCGGCCCGAGCGCGGCCCAGCGCACCTCGCCGGAGGCGGTCGTCGTGACGCGGTCGAGCACCCACTCCCCGGCGCCGGCGTCGGTGGGGGCCGAGGGCATGTCCGTACCGTATGTCATGACCGTAAGGCTAGTTGCTCCTTACGTATCGAGCCAGTGCCGACGCCCGACGTGGACGAGCCGGAGCTGGCGTTCCGCCCGGCGCGCGGCGGGCCCGAACTCCTCGGCGGGCGTGGTCAGCAGCACCGACGCCGTGCTCACCATGTGGTCCACGTACAACCCCGCCAGCATCAGCAGATCCTCGGCGCTCCAGCCCGCCGACTCGGGGTCCCGCTCCAGCGCCCGCGCGACCTCCCGCGCGAACCGGTCGAGCTGCGCGCCGATCTCGTCCCTGACCGCCCGCACCCCGCCGTGCCGTTCACGCGCGATGAACCGGACGTGCGCGGGCCGCTCCCGCACGTACGCGGCGATCAACTCGACGGTGCGCGCGATGCGTTCGTCGCTGTCCCAGGTGCCCGTGAGGACGGCCGAGACCACCGCGTGCAGGCTGTCGAGCGCCTCCTCGACGAGCGCCACGCCGAGGTCGGCGACCGAGTCGAAGTGGCGGTAGAACGCGGTCGGCGTCACCCCCGCCGCGCGCGTCACCTCCCGCAGCCCGAGCCCGCCGAGGCTCTGCTCCGCCAGCAGTTCGAGGGCCGCGTCGAGCAGGGCCCGCCGGGTCTTCAACTTCTGGGCCTGCCGGGTGCCGAGGGTGGTGTGACTCATGTCATCCAGTTAACAACTGTTCTCTGGAATCGGAAAGTCCCGCACCGCGCTAGACTGAGAAGTCAGTGAACAGTTGTAACCCAACCTGAGAGGTTCCCCATGCTGTTCCTCGTCGCGGCCCTCCTGCTTCTGGGCTTCGCACTCGGCACCGTGGCGCACGCGCCGGTGTCCTTCACGCTGGTCGCCGCCGCCGTCATCGGCGTCTGGCTGGCCGTCTTCGCGGTGCGTGAGCGTCACGCCCGCCGCCACCAGCACTGAGCTGAGCAGTCAGTACCGCGCTGAACCGTCGGCGCCGAGCTGAACCACCAGCCAACCAGGGGGTATTCATCATGCGACTCACCGCAGAACCCGACACCGACCGGACGGCCGTCGCCCCTGCCGGCACCCCGTCCGCGCACCGGCTCGCCGCCGAGGCCCAGGCTCCGGAGCGGGCGGCCGCCCCGGACCGGGAGCCGGCGCCGCGCGGGCGCCGCGACACCGACGGCATGGCCGTCGCCTCGTTCGTCCTCGGCCTCGTCGGCCTGCTCGTCCTGAACGTCTTCCTCGGCCCGATCGCCATCGTGCTCGCCGGGCTCGCCCTGTGGCGCGGCACCGCGCGCCGCGGCCGCGCCCTGCTCGGCCTCGGCCTCGGCATCGCCGACCTCGTCGTGCTGGCCGCGCTGATCGCCGTCGACGGCACCATGTCGTGGAGCATCACGGGCTGACCGCACGGCACTTCACGCCGAAGCGGAGCCAAGTCGCCCGTCAGGTGCGGGAGTCGGCGGCGAAGAGCGCGGGGGCGGCGGCCGTGAGCGTCGACTCGATCCGCTGCCAGGTCGTCAGATCCCGTTCCAACGGCGGCAGTTCGCGGCCCGTCCCGGCGCCCCACGCGGTGGCGAGCGCCACCGGGTCCTCGCCGGTCGCGGCCGACGCGGCGAGCGCGGCGGCGCCCAGCGCCACCAGCTCCCGCGTCGCCGGGAGCACGACCGGCCGCCCGGAGAGCCGCCGTACCGTCTCCACCCACGCCCGGCCCTGCGCGCCACCGCCCACCAGGCGCAGCGGCACCGGCTGGGCCGGGTCGGCGCCGCATGCGGCCAGGAGCCCGTCCAGCGCGCGCAGCACCGTGAACGCGGCACCCTCGTAGGCCGCCCCGAGGATCTGCTCGGGGCTCGTCGCGTGCCGCAGGCCCGTCAACAGGCCCGTGGCGGACGGAAGATCGGGCGTCCGCTCGCCGTCCAGGTAGGGCAGCACCACCACCTCGCCACCGGGCGCGCACCGCTCCCTGTCCAGGCCGAGCAGCACGGCGACCTTGTCCACGGCGAGCGTGCAGTTGAGGGTGCAGCCGAGCGGCAGGTACGTACCGTCGGCCGCCGCGAACCCGGCCAGTTCCGCCACCGCGGGCCGCGTCCGGGTCGCCGCGAACACCGTGCCCGAGGTGCCGAGGCTGACCACCGGATGATCGAGCAGCCCGGCGCCGCCGAGTCCGAGCCCCACCGCCGCCGCCATGTTGTCCCCGGTGCCCGCGGCCACCGGCACGCCCGCGGGCAGCCCGAGCGCGTCCGCCGCGGCCGGCGTGAGCAGCCCCGCGCGGGCCCCGCCGCCGGACGCGACCGCGGGCAGCAAGTCGGCGTCCACACCCGTGAGTTCGAGCAGTACGGGATCGTAGGCGCCGTCCGCCGTCGAGTACCACAGGGTGCCCGACGCGTCGCCGGGGTCGGTGACGGCGGCGCCGCACAGCCGCTCGGTGAGGAAGTCGTGGGGGAGTCTGATCCTGGCGGCGGCCTCGGCGGCGCGTGGCTCGTTCTCGCACAGCCACCGCCACTTCGCCGCCGTCATCGACGCCACCGGCAGGGATCCCGCCCGGGCCAGCCAGCCGTCCGCGCCGAGCGCCTCGCCCAGCGCGCGGGCCTGCGGCGCGGACCGCGTGTCGTTCCACAGCAGGGCGTCGCGCAGCGGGCGGCCCGCCGCGTCCAGGACGACCAGGCCGTGCTGCTGTCCGGCGACCGCGATCCCGGCGACGTCACCGCCCCGGGCGCCCGCCGCGCGCAGTCCGTCCGCGACGGCCGCAGCGAGCGCCCGCCACCACTGCTCGGGGTCGGACTCGCGGGCGCCGCCCGTGCCGGTGACGGTGTGCGGGGCGCGCCCGAGACCGAGCAGGGCGCCGCTCGCCGCGTCGACGACGGCTGCCTTCGTGGACTGCGTGGAGCTGTCCACGCCGATCACCACGGGTGTGCGTGCCGGGCCCTGGCCGGGGCCGGTGCCCTGCTCGGGGCTGCGCGCCATCGCGTACCTCCGGGAGTTCGACGGGCTTGCGGCCCGTACACGGGGATGCCGATTTTGATCGTACACACAACAAATCGCGTCGTCGGGGGGTGTCGTGGCGGCCGGGATCGCGGCACAGTCGGGGGGTGGGGCGCTGGCGGCAGGGTCTGGAGGGTGTCGACTCGTGCGGATCGTCGCGCGCCGGGACGGCAGGAGCTCTGGCGCGGAGAGGCAGTCTTGACGTATTAGTAATGCCAGAAAACAAATTCGCTGCGACGAAGGGGCGACCATGACGGACCGCTTCACCCCCACCCCCGAGGACAGGTTCACGTTCGGTCTGTGGACGGTCGGCTGGCAGGGCGTCGACCCGTTCGGCACCGCCACCCGGCCCGCCCTCGACCCCGTCGAGTCGGTGCACCGGCTCGCGGAGCTGGGCGCGCACGGCGTGACCTTCCACGACGACGACCTCATCCCGTTCGGCTCGTCCGACGCCGAACGCGACGCCCTCGTCAAGCGGTTCCGCGCCGCGCTCGACGCCGCCGGCCTCAAGGTCCCGATGGCCACCACGAACCTCTTCACCCACCCCGTCTTCAAGGACGGCGGCTTCACCTCCAACGACCGCGACGTACGCCGCTTCGCGCTGCGCAAGGTCATCCGCAACATCGACCTCGCCGCCGAACTCGGCGCCACCACCTACGTCGCCTGGGGCGGGCGCGAGGGCGCCGAGTCCGGCGGCGCCAAGGACGTACGCGCCGCGCTCGACCGGATGAAGGAAGCGTTCGACCTGCTCGGCGAGTACGTCACGCGGCAGGGCTACGACATGCGCTTCGCCATCGAGCCCAAGCCCAACGAGCCGCGCGGCGACATCCTCCTGCCCACCGTCGGCCACGCCCTCGCCTTCATCGAGCGCCTGGAGCGCCCCGAGCTGTACGGGGTCAACCCCGAGGTCGGCCACGAGCAGATGGCCGGCCTCAACTTCCCGCACGGCATCGCGCAGGCGCTGTGGGCGGGCAAGCTCTACCACATCGACCTCAACGGCCAGTCCGGCATCAAGTACGACCAGGACTTCCGCTTCGGCGCGGGCGATCTGCGCCAGGCGTTCTGGCTCGTGGACCTGCTGGAGAGCGCCGGATACGGGGGCCCGCGCCACTTCGACTTCAAGCCGGTGCGCACGGACGGCTTCGACGGGGTGTGGGAGTCGGCGAAGAACTGCATGCGCAACTACCTGATCCTGAAGGAGCGTTCGGCCGACTTCCGCGCCGACCCGGCCGTCCAGGAGGCGCTGACCGCCTCCCGGCTCGACGAGCTGGCCCGCCCGACCGCCGACGACGGCCTCGACGGGCTGCTCGCCGACCGGGGCGCGTATGAGGAGTTCGACGTCACCGCCGCCGCCGAACGCTCCATGTCCTTCGAGCGGCTCGACCAACTGGCCCTGGAACACCTGCTGGGGCTCGCGGGCTGAGCTGTCCCTCCGTGCACGGTGCCCTCGGTGTGCCGGGTGCCCTTCGGGGTGCCCGGCACGCTCCTTGTGCGCTTCTTTTTGTGATCCGGGTCACAGTTAAAGTCCCCTTAAGGCGCGAGATCATCATGTGTCCGCTTTCGCGCCTGTTGTGGCAGTTGACTCCCGGTTTTCGCCTCGGCCAAGATCCACCCATCTTGATTCCCCCCTCACTTTCCGGAAACCCGCGTTCCTGACCAGAGCGCGTGGTTTGCGGCTCGCCCCCACACGTCGCCCGGGAAAGCGGCGTCGGGCGGGCCGGCCGTGCAGTCTTCTGAGGAGTTAGATAAGAGTGGGATCCCAGCCCTGCTGCGATTGCGGATTCACCCATGAGACCCTTCCGGGTCACGCTCCGGCCTGCCCTGCCCGTATACCCGGCGGCGTGTTCGGAAAGGTGACGGCGGAACCCGTCGACCAACGGGGGCCGCGGGAACAGGATCTGGACCTCTTCGACTCCACCGTGCGTCTGCCCGCCGTCCCGGGCGGCCCCGCCCCCGAGCGGCCCGGCGCCGCCCGGCACGCCGGACACGGCAGGCGCCGCCCCCGCCCGCACGCCCGCGCCCGCCGGGCGAAGGACCCGCACGCGGCGCCCGCGCCCCTGCCTGACCCGGCCCCCGGCCCCGTCGAGCGGGCCGCCGGCAGGCGCCGTGACCAGGCCGCCCGCCCCACCCGGTTCGTCCTCGGCCTCACGCTCCTGGCCGGTGTCGGCGCCGCGCTCACCATCTTCCTGGTGACCGGCGCCCCGCCGCAGCAGCAGGCCGTGGCCCAGCCCCGTACGCCACCTCTCCTGCCCGCAGGACCCAGCGCCGAGCCCGGTGCCGACGCCTCGCCCTCCGCGCCGGCGGACCCCACACCGTCCGGCACGGCGACCGCCTCCACCCGGGCCCCGGCGAGCACGTCCGCCCCGGCGACCGCCTCCGCGTCCGCCACGGCCGCCGCGTCCGCCACCGCCTCCGCGCCGCCCACCGAGGGATCGCGGCTGCACCCCGACGGCCGGCCCTCCCACCGCCGCCCCGGGCGCGACGACCACCCGCACGGGCCGCAGGGCACCCTCCGGGCCGGCGACCGGGGGCCCGGGGTCGCCGACCTCCAGCGGCGGATGCAGGACCTCGGCCTGTATCTCGGCTCCGCCGACGGCTACTTCGACGCCTCGCTCGAAACCGCCGTACGCCGCTTCCAGGTCGCCCGCAACATTCCCCAGGAGGACGGCGCGTACGGGCCGCTGACCCGAGCGGTACTCCTCGCGGAAACGAGCTGACGGCCGGGCCCGCGCCCTTCACGGTTGTGGGCCGGGGCCCGAAGTCCCTTTCCTTGTAATCCGCGTTTCGCACGCTGAACGCTTGACTCCGAACGCGCCTTACGTGGCGGGCTATTCCGGCCTGCCTGAAAAGTCGCGCTCCGATTTCTTTCCGTCCGGCCCGCCGATCTCCGGTTCGCCGAATTCAGGTTCGCCGTATTCCGTCCGGGCGTTTTCCCGGGTGCGGCACTGACCAGCCGCGCCCACACCCGCACCCCGTCACTCCCAGCCGCACCTAGGAAAAGAAGAAATGAAGCAGAGAGCCTTCCGCAGCAGCACCCCCTACCGGGCCATCGGCGCCGTCTCCCTCGGCCTCGCCCTCGGCGTCTGCGGCACCGGCGTGGCCCACGCCGCGCCCGCCACCGGTCCCTCCGCCTCCTGCCCCGCCGATGGCGAGGCCCCGGGCATCGGCCACGACCCCCGCTTCACCGACAACAACGTCGCCCTCTACGCCGGTGGCGACTACACCGTCGACGGCGGCTCCGCCGAGGCCGAAGGACTCCTCGTCGTGAAGGGCGACGCGACGTTCGCCAAGAACGGCGGCGGCATCTTCAACGTCGGCCGCGTCGGCGCCGGTTCGGGCATCCTGCCGACCTCCGGCTCGCCCATGCTCACGGTCGGCGGCGACCTGACCATCGCTGACGGCACCACCGTCGACGTCGGCCACGGACTCACGCAGGGGCCCGGTTACGGCGGTGCCGTGCGCGCCGGCGGGAAGATCGACGAGAAGGGCACCCTGGAGACCAACGGCGGCTCCCGCTCCTCCGGCGCCGGTGTGCGGGCCGCGCTCACCCCGTACGAGGACTTCGGCTCGACCCTCACCGACGCCTCCGCCTCCCTCGGCGCCCGCAAGGCCACGGGGACCGCCGAACGCTCCGGCGACACCGTCACCTTCACCGGCAAGGGTGACGCCGCGCTCCAGGTCTTCGACATCGATGCCAAGCAGCTCGACGGCGCCTCCACGTTCGACTTCCGCGCCATCCCCGGCAAGGCGTCCGTCGTCGTCAACGTCACCGGCGGGCAGAAGGTCTCCATCGCCCCGATGAGCGTCGGCTACAACGGCAAGCGCGCCGACACCTACGACTCGCCCGTCTTCGGCGAAGCCGCCTCCCGCGTCCTCTACAACTTCGAGAAGACCAGCGACCTCACGCTCTCCGGCGGCGGCAACTTCATGGGCTCCGTCCTCGCGCCCAACGCCTCCGCCGACCTCACCGCCAGCACCAACGGGCGCGTCTACGTCGGCCATGACGTGCGGATGCACGGCACGGGGAACGAGACCCACAACTACCCCTGGACCGGCCCCGGTTCCTTCACCTGCAAGCCGACTCCGGACCAGCCCGTGAAGCCCGGCAAGCCGGAGCAGCCGGGTACGCCCGCGGCCAGTACGCCGGCGACGGCCACGGGGACGCCTTCCAGCGGGGAGTCGGCGCCGGCCGCGACGCCTTCCGCCTCCGCGTCGAAGGGGGCGAGCCCGCGGCCTTCCGGTACGGGGGGTGCGGCGACGCCGGACGTCTCCGCGAGCCCTGCCGGGGGCGGGGGTGGCGGTCCGCTGGCGCAGACCGGGGCGCAGGTGACGATGTACGCCGTCGGGGCGGTGGTGCTGGCCGCGGCGGGCTGGGGCTTCCTGGCCTACTCCCGCCGCCGCCGCGCCTGACCCCTGGCGGGGGGCTCGGGGTTCATCGCTGGTCGGGGTCGACCCGGGGTGCCGTGGCCGGCGGGTTCTTCGTCTGTCGGCCCGTCGTGGCTGGTCGCGCAGTTCCCCGCGCCCCTGAGGGAGCGGGGCTTCGCCCCAGCTCCCCCGGGGAGGAGGTGGCGACGCAGTCGCCCCTCCAGGGGCGCGGGGAACTGCGCGAGAAGCCCCACCCACCCGCAGACAACCACGCACGGCAGTGCCCCGTCAGGGGCGCGGGGAACTGCGCGGGCAACCACGACGCACCCGCACG
>NZ_JBVKBC010000015.1:0-78838 GCF_055639095.1 Streptomyces sp. NPDC107550 | reverse complement strand
CGTGACCACGCACCCGTGGTGCCCCGTCAGGGGCGCGGGGAACTGCGCGGGCAACCACGACGCACCCGCACGTGACCACGCACCCGTGGTGCCCCGTCAGGGGCGCGGGGAACTGCGCGGGCAACCACGACGCACCCGCACGTGACCACGCACCCGTGGTGCCCCGGCGCGGGGAACTGCGCGACCAGCCACCACGGACCCGCACGTGACCACGCCCCCGGGGTATGGGGGACCCCTCGAACCCGCCTAATGGGCAATCGGGTCCGCCAAGACGTCCTGGACGACCTGCGCCGCAGAACCCCGCGCCGCGTCCCCCGCCGGATCCGCCCCCCGAAGCCGCCCGCCCCCGGCCCCCCACAACCCCGAAACGACCCGCCGCTCCAGCACCGCCTCGACCGCCCCGGCAAGCCACGGCAACAGCCCCCGATACGTACCGCCGAGCACGATCGCCCCGGGATCGAACAAGTTCACCGCGCCGGACAGCACGAGCCCCAGCGTCCGCCCCGCCCCGGCGACAGCCGCCACCGCCCGCTCGTCACCGGCGAGGGCCCGCCGCTCCAGCTCCGCGACCCCCGGCTGCCCCGCGTCCTCCGCGATGCCCGCCGCCCGCAACAGCGCCGCCTGCCCCGCGTACTGCTCAAGGCAGCCCCGCGCCCCGCACCGGCACAGCGGCCCGTCCTCGTCCACGACGACATGCCCGATCTCCCCGGCGAACCCATGCGCCCCGCGCAACAGTTCCCCGTCGACGACGAGCGCCCCGCCCACCCCGATCTCGCCCGTCAGATACAGGAAACTGTCCGAGCGCCCCGCGTCCCGCGCCCCGAACCACAGCTCGGCGAGCGCCGCCGCGTCCGCCTCGTTGCCCGAACTGACCGGCAGCGCCCGCGCCCCGCCCCCGAGCAGCGCCGCCAGCGCCTGCGCGAAGACGCCCTCGGCCGCGACCCGGCTCCACCCCAGGTTCGGCGCCTGCCGCACGGTGCCGCCCGCGACCAGCCCCGGCAGCGCCAGATGCACCCCGGCCGGCACCAGCTCCTGCGCCCGCGCCGACTCCAGCGCCCGCGCCGTGATCCGCGCGGCCCGCGCCAGCACCTCGGCGGCCGGCGCGCCCCGGTTGTCGAGGTGCTCGGTCAGCCGCACCCGGTCCGTTCCGGACAGATCGACGACGCAGACCGCCACATAGTCGACGTTGATCTCGACGCCGACCCCGGCGAACCCGGTCCGCGCCATTTTCAGCACCGTCCCAGGACGCCCCGCCTGCCCGCTGAACGACTTGCCCGACTCCGTCAGGAACCCGCTCGCCAGCAACTGCTCCACCAGCGAGGACACCGCCGCCCGCGTCAGCCCCGACCGGCCCGCGACCGCGGCCCGCGTCGTCTCCCCCTCGTCGTGCACGGCCCGCAGCACGAGCGAGAGGTTGTGCCGCCGTACGGTTGCCTTGTCGGCCTTGGGCTCCAGGGGTGCCAGGTTGTTCCTCATCGTGGCGCCGAGCCTAATCGGAAGGGGCCGGGCGAGCGTGCCCGTACGGGGGTACGGAGGCCCGCGCCCCGCCCTCGTAGAATCGAGCCCACCATGGCTTACCTCGACCACGCCGCGACCACTCCCATGCTTCCGGAGGCGGTCGAGGTGATGACCGCCCAGCTCGCCGTCACCGGCAACGCCTCCTCCCTGCACGCCGCCGGCCGCCGCGCCCGCCGCACCGTCGAGGAGTCCCGCGAGACGCTCGCCGAAGCGCTCGGCGCCCGCCCCAGCGAGGTCGTCTTCACCTCGGGCGGCACCGAGGCCGACAACCTCGCCGTCAAGGGCCTGTACTGGGCCCGCCGCGCCGCCGACCCGGCCCGCACCCGCGTCCTCGCCAGCCCCGTCGAGCACCACGCCGTCCTCGACGCCGTGCACTGGCTCGCCGAGCACGAGGGCGCCACCGTCGAGTACCTGCCCGTCGACGCGCACGGCCGCGTCCACCCCGAGGCGCTGCGCGACGCCATCGCCCGCGACCCCTCCGACGTCGCTCTCGCCACCGTCATGTGGGCCAACAACGAGATCGGCACGCTCATGCCGGTCCGTGAACTCGCCGACGTGGCCCTCGAGTTCGCCGTGCCGCTGCACGCCGACGCCGTCCAGGCGTTCGGCCAGGTCCCCGTCGACTTCGCCGCGTCCGGCCTCGCCGCGATGACCGTCTCCGGCCACAAGGTCGGCGGCCCGTACGGCATCGGCGCGCTGCTCCTCGGCCGCGAGTACAGCCCCGTACCCGTGCTGCACGGAGGCGGCCAGGAGCGGCACGTGCGCTCCGGCACGCTCGACGTGCCGGCCGTCGCCGCGTTCGCCACGGCCGGACGGATCGCGGCCGAACAGCGCGACTGGTTCGCCCGGGAGATCGGCGCGCTGCGCGACGACCTCGTCACCGCCGTCCGCGCCGCCGTCCCCGAGGCCGTCCTCGGCGGCGACCCCGACCCCGCGGGCCGGCTGCCCGCCAACGCCCACTTCACCTTCCCCGGCTGTGAGGGCGACTCCCTTCTCCTGCTGCTCGACGCGCAGGGCATCGAATGCTCCACCGGCTCGGCCTGCACCGCGGGCATCGCCCAGCCCAGCCATGTCCTCCTTGCCACCGGCACCGACCCCGACCTGGCCCGCGGCACCCTCCGCTTCTCCCTCGGCCACACCTCCACCAAGGCCGACGTCGACGCCGTCGTCCAGGCCATCGCCCCCGCCGTCGAGCGGGCCCGCACCGCCGGCCTGACCTGACCCCGCTCAGGCGCGGGCCGTGCGGGCTCTGCGCACCAGCCCCATGTACCGGTCCCAGTCCCAGTGCGGGCCCGGGTCCGTATGATCCGTGCCCGGCACCTCCGCATGCCCGATGATGTGCTCCCGGTCCACCGGTATGCGGTACCGGGCGCAGATCCGCGCCGTCAGCCGCGCCGACGCCTCGTACATCGCCGCCGTGAAGTCCGCGGGCCGGTCCACGAACCCCTCGTGCTCGATGCCGACACTGCGCTCGTTGTACACCCGGTTCCCCGCGTGGAACGCGACGTCCAGCTCCCGGATCATCTGCGCTATGTGCCCGTCCTGGCGCACCACATAATGCGCGGCGGCCCCGTGCCAGGGGTCCTTGAACACCTTCAGCGTGCCCTGGTAGCTGCCCTGCGTGACATGGATGACGACCCGGTCTATCGCGTAGTCCCGGGGCCGGTCCGCCCGCCGCCAGTTCGCCGCGGCCGCCGCCACCCACTCCGCGCCCTTGAAGTCGACCGCCCCGGCCACCCGCGGCTCGCCGCCCTGCCCCGAACCCCAGATCCGCGCCAGATCGCTGCGCGCCAGCAGCCCGAGCCCCACGGCCGACGCCGCGCCCCCGACGATCAGCGTCCGCCTGCTGAGCACCCGGCCGCCGCCCGTGCCCTTCCCCTTGCCCCCGCCCACGCGGCACCCCCCGTTCCGCATTTCCCGTACGAGATCCACAACGGACGCCCGACGGATTCGGTTCCCGCCTGCCCGTACCCTGTCAGTGTTATGACTTCGCAGACCCCGCAGCGCCCCGCCGGACCCGACAGCGGCCGGCCCCTCCGTGTGCTCGCCGCCATGTCCGGCGGCGTGGACTCCGCCGTCGCCGCCGCCCGCGCCGCCGAAGCGGGCCACGACGTGACGGGCGTCCACCTGGCCCTCTCGGCGAACCCGCAGTCGTTCCGCACCGGCGCCCGGGGCTGTTGCACCATCGAGGACTCCCGCGACGCGCGCCGCGCCGCCGACGTCATCGGCATCCCGTTCTACGTGTGGGACCTCGCCGACCGCTTCCGCGAGGACGTCGTCGAGGACTTCGTCGCCGAGTACGAGGCCGGCCGCACCCCCAACCCGTGCCTGCGCTGCAACGAGAAGATCAAGTTCGCGGCGCTGCTCGACAAGGCCCTCGCGCTCGGCTTCGACGCCGTGTGCACCGGCCACTACGCGAAGGTCGTCACCGACGCCGACGGCAACCGCGAACTGCACCGCGCCTCCGACATGGCCAAGGACCAGTCGTACGTCCTCGGCGTCCTCGACGACCGCCAGCTCGCCCACGCGATGTTCCCGCTCGGCGACACGGTCACCACCAAGGACGAGATCCGCGCGGAGGCCGAGCGGCGCGGGCTCGCCGTCGCCAAGAAGCCCGACTCGCACGACATCTGCTTCATCGCCGACGGCGACACCCAGGGCTTCCTCGCCTCCCGGCTCGGCAAGGCCGAGGGCGACATCGTCGACGAGTCCGGCGAGAAGCTCGGCACCCACGACGGCGCGTACGGGTTCACCATCGGCCAGCGCAAGGGCCTGCGCATCGGCACGCCCGCGCCCGACGGCAAGCCGCGCTACGTCCTCGACATCTCGCCCGTCGACAACACCGTGACGGTCGGCCCGGCCGCCGCCCTCGACGTCACCGCCCTCACCGCGATCAAGCCCCGCTGGTGCGGTGCCGCGCCCGTGGGGGCGGGGACGTACACGGCGCAGTTGCGCGCGCACGGCGGCGAGACCGAGGTGACGGCCGAGCCGGTCGGCGACGAGCTGCACGTCACGTTCACCGAGCCCGTCCGGGGCGTCGCCCCCGGCCAGGCCGTCGTCCTGTACGCCGGCACGCGCGTGGTGGGCTCGGCCACCATCGCCACCACCACGCGCGCGGGGGCCGCGGTGCCTCAGGGCGCCGGATCGACCTCGGGCGCGTAGAAGCACAAGTGGTCCCGGATCGCGGCCACTTCGGGCTTCGGATCCGGGTACGCCCAGACGAGGTCCGGGGCGTCCGGCAGCGACCAGTAGGCGGCCGTGCCCTTGAAGGGGCAGTACGTCGACGTGTCCGAGGGCGTCAGCAGATCCACGCGGACGTCCTCGGCCGGCAGGTAGTAGCGCACGGGACAGCCCGTCTCGCGCAGCAGCAGCGGCCGGGAGCTCTCCGCGACCACCTGCCCGCCGTGGACGACCCGCACCCGCTGCGCACCCTGCTCGATCGTGATCGTGTGTCCAGAGGTCATGCCTGTGCCGGCGCTCCCCGGGCCGCCCTTCTTCCCCTCGGACGAAGAAAATTCCTCCCCTCAGGCGAGGAAAAGGCGCGGAAGAGGCGCCGGAGGCCCGGTGGCGGGCACGCCGTACCGTGGACGCCATGAACATCTGCGTCTTCCTCTCCGCCGCCGATCTCGACGACCGCTACACCGGACCCGCGCGTGAGTTCGCCGAACTGCTCGGCAAGGGCGGACACACGTTGGTGTGGGGCGGCTCGGAGAGCGGCCTGATGAAGGTCGTGGCGGACGGTGTGCACGCGGCGGGCGGACGGCTCATGGGCGTCTCCGTCGACTTCCTCGCCGCGAAGGCGCGCAAGGTGACCGCGCCCGACGCGATGGTCGTCGCCGCCGACCTCGCCGAGCGCAAGCGGCTGCTCCTGGAGAAGGCCGACGCCGTCGTCATCATGGTCGGCGGTACGGGGACGCTCGACGAGGCCACCGAGATCCTCGAACTGAAGAAGCACGGCAGGACCGTCATGCCGATCGTGCTGCTCAACTCGGCGGGGTTCTACGACGGCCTCAAGGAGCAGTTCCGCCGCATGGAGGACGAGGGCTTCCTGCCCGTCCCCCTCACCGACCTCGTGTTCTTCGCCGAGGAGCCGGTCGGCGCGCTGGCCTACCTGGAGGAGTCGCGCGGTATCGAGTAGTGCGAGCATGGCCCGCATGACAGGCACAGCCACCCATGTGATCACCGGCGCCGGCTCCGGCATCGGCGCCGCCGTCGCCCGCCGCCTGCACGCGCGCGGGGACCAGCTCGTCCTCCACGCGCGCGATGCGGGACGCGCGAAGGAACTGGCCGCCGAGTTCCCCGGCGCCCGGACCCTCGTCGGCGACCTCTCCGACCCCGACAAGCTGTCCTGGGCCTTCTCGCACCAGAGCCTGCCCGAGCGCGTCGACTCCCTGCTGCACATCGCGGGCGTCGTCGAACTCGGCCCGGTGGGGGAGCTGACCCCGAAGTCCTGGCGCCACCAGCTCAACGTCAACCTCATCGCCCCCGCCGAGCTGACCCGGCACTTCCTGCCGCAACTCCGCGTCGCCCAGGGGCACGTGATCTTCGTGAACTCCGGCGCCGGGCTGAGCGCCGGGCCCGACTGGGGCGCGTACGCCGCCTCCAAGCACGGCCTGAAGGCACTCGCCGACTCCCTGCGCCACGAGGAGCACGGCAACGGCGTCCGCGTCACCTCCGTCTACCCCGGGCGCACCGCCAGCCCCATGCAGGCCAAGGTGCACCAGCAGGAGGGCAAGGAGTACGACGCGGACCGCTGGATCGACCCCGAGTCCATCGCCACGACCGTCCTCATGGCCCTGGACCTGCCCCGCGACGCCGAGGTCAACGACCTGACGGTCCGCCCCGGCCGCTGACCGCGCCCCGCGCCGGGGCCCGGCGCCGCCCCGGCCGGGCGTTACGTACGCTTCCCGGGTGAGCAACGAGAGCCAGCCGCACCCCCTGTTCCCCGCAGGCGCCGCCACCGGCGTCGGATCGATGCCCGGTGGCGACGCCCGCGAGGCCGCCAAGACCGTGACCGGCAGCTTCGAGGACTTCCCGTTCCTCGCCGAACTGCCCGCGCGCGGCCCCGGCGCCGACATGATCGGCCGCACCACCGGCCTCCTCGTGGACCTCTACGCGCGCGTGGAGCCCAGCGGCTGGCGCCTCGGCGACCGCCCCGGCCGCGACACCAAGCGCGCCCGGTCCTGGCTCGGCGAGGACCTCGACGCCCTGGAGGAGTTCACCCAGGGCTACGAGGGCACCCTCAAGGTGCAGGCAGTCGGCCCCTGGACGCTCGCCGCCGCCCTCGAACTGCGCGGCGGCGAAGCCGCCCTCCGCGACCCCGGGGCCTGCCGCGACCTCGCCGGGTCGCTCGCCGAGGGCCTGCGCGCCCACCTCGCCGACGTCCGGCGCCGCGTCCCCGGCGCCCGGCTCGTCCTCCAGCTCGACGAGCCGTCCCTGATCGCCGTGCTGCGCGGTCAGGTCCGCACCGCCAGCGGCTACCGCACCCACCGCGCCGTCGACCGGCAGGTCGTCGAGAGCACCCTGCGCGAGGTGCGGGCCGCCCACGACGGGCCCGTGATCGTCCACTCCTGCGCGCCCGACGTGCCCTTCGCCCTGCTGCGGCGGGCCGGCGCCGACGGGATCTCCTTCGACCTCTCCCTGCTCACCGAGCGTGACGACGACGCGATCGGGGAGGCCGTCGAGGGCGGTACGACCCTGTTCGCCGGTGTCGTGCCCGGCGTCGACAGCCCGTTGTCAGACCCTGCGGGTAGCGTCATGGGTGTCAGGACGCTGTGGCGCAGGCTGGGGCTGAATCCGGGCTCGCTCACGGAGTCGGTCGTGGTCACGCCCTCGTGCGGGCTCGCGGGTGCCTCACCCGCGTACGCACGGGAGGCACTGGCCCACTGCGCCCGGGCGGCGCGATCACTGGCGGACAACCCTGAGTGACCGGGGACCAGAGGGAAACGGGAGGACGAGACGGTGGCTGCCGCAAGCGCTGACGAGACGCAGGCCGAGGGCACCCCGCCCGCCGAGGCGCGGGAGGAGCACGCCCGGCTGGCGGAGCAGATCGAGGAGCACCGCTTCCGTTACTACGTGCGGGACGCGCCCGTCGTCTCCGACGCGGAGTTCGACAAGCTGCTGCGCTCCCTGGAGGCCCTGGAGGAGCGCTACCCGCAGCTCCGTACGCCCGACTCGCCGACCCAGAAGGTCGCCGGGCACTACGAGACGGACTTCGCGTCCGTCGAGCACCGCGAGCGCATGCTCTCCCTGGACAACGCGTTCGACGACGCGGAGCTGGCGGCCTGGGCCGAGCGCGTCGCCAAGGAGGTCGGCACCTCCGCGTACCACTTCCTGTGCGAGCTGAAGGTCGACGGCCTCGCGGTCAACCTGACCTACGAGAACGGCCGGCTGACCCGCGCCGCCACCCGCGGCGACGGCCGCGTCGGCGACGACATCACCCCGAACGTGCGCACCATCGCCGGCATCCCCGAGCGGCTGAGCGGCGAGCGCGTGCCCGCCCTGGTGGAGATCCGCGGCGAGGTCTACTTCCCCGGCGAGAAGTTCGGCGAGCTGAACGAACGGCTGGTCGCGGCCGGCGACAAGCCCTTCGCCAACCCGCGCAACGCGGCGGCGGGCTCCCTGCGCCAGAAGGACCCGCGCGTCACCGCGACCCGCCCGCTCTACATGGTCGTGCACGGCATCGGCGCCCGCGAGGGCCTCGACATCTCCCGGCTCTCCGAGGCGTACGACCTGCTGCGCGAGTGGGGCCTGCCCACCGCCAAGCACAACCGCGTGGTCGACGACCTCGACGGCGTACGGGAGTTCATCGCCTACTTCGGCGAGAACCGGCACTCCGTGGAGCACGAGATCGACGGCGTCGTCGTCAAGCTCGACGAGATCCCGCTCCAGGGCCGCCTCGGCTCCACGGCCCGCGCCCCGCGCTGGGCCATCGCCTGGAAGTTCCCGCCCGAAGAGGTCAACACCAAGCTGATCGACATCAAGGTCGGCGTCGGCCGCACCGGGCGCGTGACCCCGTACGCGCAGGTCGAGCCGGTCACCGTGGCGGGTTCCGAGGTCGAGTTCGCCACCCTGCACAACCAGGAGGTCGTCAAGAAGAAGGGCGTCCTCATCGGGGACACGGTCGTGCTGCGCAAGGCCGGCGACGTGATCCCGGAGATCCTCGGCCCGGTCGTCGACCTGCGCGACGGCAGCGAGCGCGAGTTCGTCATGCCCGCCGAGTGCCCCGAGTGCGGTACGCCGCTGCGGGCCATGAAGGAGGGCGACATCGACCTGCGCTGCCCCAACGCGCGCACGTGCCCCGCCCAGTTGCGCGAGCGGCTGTACTACCTCGCGGGCCGCCAGTCCCTCGACATCGAGAACTTCGGTTACGTGGCCGCCGCCGCCCTCACCGGGCCGCTGGAGCCAAAGGAGCCGCCGCTCGCCGACGAGGGCGACCTGTTCGACCTCACCATGGACCAGCTGCTGCCGATCCGCGCGTATGTCCTCGACTCCGACAGCGGCCTGCCCAAGCGCGACCCGAAGACCGGCGAGGACAAGGTCGCGGACGTCTTCGCCACCAAGGCGGGCGAGCCCCGCAAGAACGCGGTGTCGATGCTGGAGAACATCGCGGCGGCCAAGGACCGCCCGCTGGCCCGGATCATCAACGGGCTGTCGATCCGCCACGTCGGTCCGGTCGCCGCCGAGGCGCTGGCCCGCGAGTTCCGCTCCATCGACCGCATCGACCAGGCCACCGAGGAGGAACTGGCGGCCACCGACGGCGTCGGCGGGATCATCGCCGCCTCCGTCAAGCAGTGGTTCGCCGAGGACTGGCACCGCGAGATCCTGCGCAAATGGCGGGCCGCCGGCGTCCGGATGGAGGAGGAGGCCACCGAGGACGAGGGACCGCGCCCGCTGGAGGGCCTGACCGTCGTCGTCACCGGCACGCTGGAGAAGTACACGCGCGACGGGGCGAAGGAAGCGCTCCAGACCCGGGGCGCGAAGGTCACCGGTTCCGTGTCGAAGAAGACGTCGTTCGTGGTCGTCGGGGACAACCCCGGCTCCAAGTACGACAAGGCCATGCAGGTGAAGGTCCCGGTCCTGGACGAGGACGGCTTCGGCGTCCTGCTCGAACAGGGCCCGGAGGCGGCCGCCGAAATGGCCCTTCCCGCGGAAACACCGGTACAGGAGTAGCGGTTGAAGGCCACCCGTTCGGCGCATACCAGATGCATACGGGTGGTCGGGTCGCATTCGGGCAACCGTGTGCGGGCGCGTCCGTCTGGTGCCCGTGGAAGCCTTCCGCGGCCTACTGTTGAGGTTGTGCGCCTGCCGTGTCCTGCCGCGGACGGGGCGCAGCCGCCGGCCCGAGGGCCGGCGGTGCGGGAGCGGACGTGGGCACCGCCGGCTGTGAGAGGGACGGGAATGGAACCGACCGAGAGCACCGCCGCGGACGCACGGCCGTACCCGCGCCGACGCGTGCGGCGCGGCACGGAGCACAGCGAAGACGGGGGCGACGGCAACGAGAGCGGTCGCGGGGAGAACGAGCGCGGTGGTGTGGTGAACTGGCGCAACTGGTGGCGGACGGGCGGCCGGACAGCCGCGATCGGCGCGGGCTCGGGCGGCACGGGCGAAGGGCCCGCCGACGCCTGGCCCCCGGGCCCCCCGCCCGGCGCGGCCCCCCGGCACGGCCCCCTCGACCCGCCCCCCGCGCAGGACCAGCCCCCGGCCACCCCCACCTGGACCGACCCGGCACCGACGTCCGCTTCGGGCCCGGCCCCGGCGCCGACTGCCCAAGGCCCCCTGGGAAGCGGGGGGTTCGCCGGGAGTGCGCGGCGTCCGGGCGGTGGCGTGAGCCCGCACCGGCCCGCCCCCGCCACCGCGCCCGAGCCGCCGCGCGGTGCCCTCGCGCGACGGCCCGCCCACGGCGGCACCAAGCCCGGCGCCGTCCGGCCCGACGCGGGCGCCCCAGGACCCGGTCCCGTCGCCCCGGCCCGCCCCGCTCACTCGAACAGCCGAACGGGCGGCACCGGCCCCGGTCCCGCCCCCGCACCCGGCACATCCGGCGCCGGCCGCCCCCGCGCCGCCGGCCACGGACCCACCCCGCCCATCGGCGCCGCCACGACCGGCCTCGGCACCGGCCGCGTCGGCGCCGCCACCCCCGCCCGCAACCACCAGGGCACCCCCGAGACCCCCTCGCGCGCGGCGGCGCTGCCCCTGCTGCCGGGCGCCATCGTCACCGGCGCGGCCGTCGTCCTCGCCGCCGGCTTCTACCGCGCCCTGACCGGCGGCCACGCCCTGTTCCCTTCCGGCACCGCCGGCTGGTCGCTCGCCGTGCTCACCGGGATCATCGTCGGCCACCTCGTCGCCCTCGGCCGCGACCGCTGGTGGGGCGGCACCGGATCGGGCGCCGCCCTCACCCTCGCCGTCCTGCTGCTGTACGGCTGGGTGCCGGCCGGCATGGTCAGCCTCTCCGTCGTCGTCCTCGTCGGCATCGCCCGCCGCCACCGCTGGCGCCAGGGCATACTGCACGGCGCGATCGACATGCTCGGCATCGGCGCCGGCGCCCTCGTGCTGGCCGCGTTCGGCCGCGTACCGACCGTCGAGCGGCCGTGGGACCCCGAGACGTGGACGTTCGCCACGGTCCCCGAGATCGTCCTCGTCGCCGCGACGTATCTCCTCGTCACCCGCAGCCTGCTCTGGTACGTGCACGCCCCGCGCCCCTCCGGGCTGCCCACGGTCGCCCGCACCGCGCTCGCCCGGCAGGGCCTCGTCGGGGTCGCGCTGCTCGGCATCGCGCCGCTGATCTGCGTCGTCGCCGTCGCGCTGCCCATGCTGCTGCCCCTGTTCGCCATCCCCCTGATCGCGCTCGACTCCACGCTGTGGATCGCCCGCGCCCGCGCCGAGGAGCAGTTGCGCGACCCGCTGACCGGGCTGCCCAACCGGCAGTGGCTCCTGGAGCGGACCTGGGCCGCGCTCGACGACGCCGAGCGGATCGGCGCCCGCAGCGCGCTGCTCCTCATCGACCTCGACCGGTTCCGCTCGGTCAACGACACGCTCGGGCACCTCGCAGGCGACCGGCTGCTCCTCCAGATCGCCGACCGGCTCAGGGCCGCCCTGCCGCGCGGCGCCGAGGTGGCCAGGCTCGGCGGCGACGAGTTCGCCGTGCTGCTGCCGGTCGCCGACTCCACGACCTCCGCGACCCGCGTCGCCCGCAACCTCGTCGCGGCCCTCGGCTCCCCGCTCGACCTCGACGGCCTCACCCTCGTCCTGGAGGCCAGCGCCGGGCTCGCCGTCTTCCCCGACCACGCCCTGGACGCCGAGGGCCTGCTGCGCCGCGCGGACGTCGCCATGTACCAGGCGAAGCGGGACCGTACGGGTGTCGAGGTGTACGAGTCGAAGCGCGACTCCAACACCCCCGACCGGCTCGGCCTGCTCGGCGATCTGCGGCGCGCGCTCGACGCGGGCGAGGTCGCCCTGCACTACCAGCCGAAGGTCCGCTTCGACGGACAGGTCGCGGGGCTCGAAGCGCTGGTGCGGTGGGTGCACCCGGAGAGAGGGAAGGTTCCGCCGGACGAGTTCATCGCCATCGCGGAGTCCTCCGGGCTCATGCCGCACCTGACGGAATACGTCCTGGAGACGGCGCTCGCGCAGGTCGCCCGCTGGCGCGCGCAGGGCCTGTTCGTCCCGGTCGCGGTCAACGTGTCGCCGAGGGACGTGCACACGCCCGGCTTCGCCGGCGCCGTCGCCGCCCGCCTCGCCCGGCACGGCGTGCCCGCCGGATCGCTGCAACTGGAGATCACCGAGCACGTGCTCCTGGAGGACCCGCAGCGCGCCGCCGACACCCTCGCCGGGCTCACCGGGCACGGCGTGAAGATGTCCCTGGACGACTTCGGCACCGGTTACTCCTCGCTCGTGCACCTGCGCCGGCTGCCCGTGAGCGAGCTGAAGATCGACCGCTCGTTCGTCGCGCGGCTCGCGGTGGACACCGAGGACGCCGAGATCGTGCGCTGCACCGTCGACCTCGCCCACTCGCTCGGCCTGCTCGTGGTCGCGGAGGGCGTCGAGGACGACGAGACCTGGGAGCGGCTGCGCGACCTCGGCTGCGACGCCGTGCAGGGCTGGCTGGTCGCCGCCGCGATGCCGCCCGACGAGACCACCGCCTGGCTGCGCGCCCGCGGCCCGCGCGGCTGGCAGCGCGAGCCCGCCGCCCTCCCCGCCGCCCCCGGCGACGACCCGTCCCCGCTGAACTGACCGGCCGCGCGCCGCGCGGGCGGGCCGGGTCCGAGGAGGAAGAGATGACGTTCATCGTTCCGGAGTTCGACGACACGGTCGTCGTACGGGAGGCGGCGGCCGAGCTGGTCGGCGAGGCGCCCACCACCGTGCAACTGCTCGCCGACGCGAGCGCCACCGGCGGCGCCCTGTCCACCCAGCGCGTCATCCTCGGCGAGGGCGCGAACGGGGCGGTGCCGCACCACCACACGCGCAGCGCCGAGATGTTCTACGTGCTCGACGGCGCCGCCGAGTTCCTGTCGGGGGAGCGGATCGTCACCGGCGGCAAGGGCGACCTCGTCGTCGTGCCGCCCGGGACCGCGCACGCGTTCGCCGCCGTGCCCGGCTGCGAGGCCGACCTGCTCATCGTGATCACCCCCGGCGTCGAGCGGTTCGAGTACTTCCGTGACCTGCGGCGCGTCGCCCTCGGCGAGCTGAGCCGCGAGTCCCTCCTCGCCGTGCAGGACCGCTACGACAACCACTTCCTGACCAGCGCGGTCTGGGAGAACAGGCGTAGCTGAGCCGCCGCGGGGAAGCCGTCGGGCAGTCCCGTACGGGACTGCGGGAAACCGTTTAGGGCTCAGGGTCTTCCGACCCATAGGATTGGCCCCAAACCACACACACTCACCCCAGAGGATCGCTGCATGCCTGGCATCACGCGCGAGGAGGTCGCCCACCTCGCCCGGCTGGCGCGTCTGGAGCTGAAGCCCGAAGAGCTCGACCACTTCGCAGGCCAGCTCGACGACATCATCGGCGCGGTCGCCCGCGTCAGCGAGGTCGCCGACCAAGACGTACCGCCGACCTCCCACCCGCTGCCGCTGACGAACGTCATGCGCGCGGACGAGGTCCGTCCGTCGCTCACCCCCGAGCAGGCGCTCTCCGGCGCCCCGGCCCAGGAGCAGCAGCGTTTCAAGGTGCCGCAGATCCTGGGGGAGGACTAAGAAGTCATGACGGACATCATCAAGCTCACCGCCGCCGAGACCGCCGCGAAGATCGCTTCCGGCGAGCTGACGGCCGTCGAGGTCACCGAGGCCCACCTGGCCCGGATCGAGGCCGTCGACGAGAAGGTCCACGCGTTCCTGCACGTCGACCGCGAGGGCGCGCTCGCGCAGGCCCGCGCCGTCGACGCCAAGCGTGAGCGCGGCGAGAAGCTCGGCCCGCTGGCCGGCGTCCCGCTCGCGCTGAAGGACATCTTCACCACCGAGGGCATCCCGACCACGGTCGGCTCCAAGATCCTCGAAGGCTGGATCCCGCCCTACGACGCGACGCTGGTCAAGAACCTGAAGGCCGCCGACATCGTCATCCTCGGCAAGACCAACATGGACGAGTTCGCCATGGGGTCCTCCACCGAGAACAGCGCGTACGGCCCGACCGGCAACCCGTGGGACCTCACCCGCATCCCCGGCGGCTCCGGCGGCGGTTCCTCCGCCGCGCTCGCCGCCTACGAGGCCCCCCTCGCCATCGGCACGGACACCGGCGGCTCCATCCGCCAGCCCGCCGCCGTCACCGGCACCGTCGGCGTCAAGCCCACGTACGGCGGCGTCTCGCGCTACGGCATGGTCGCCTTCTCCAGCTCGCTCGACCAGGGCGGGCCCTGCGCCCGTACGGTCCTGGACGCGGCCCTGCTGCACGAGGCCATCGCCGGGCACGACCCGCTCGACTCGACGTCCATCGACGCGCCGGTCCCGCCGGTCGTCGAGGCCGCGCGCAACGGCTCGGTCGAGGGCATGCGCGTCGGCGTCGTCAAGCAGTTCCGCGGCGAGGGCTACCAGGCCGGCGTCGTGCAGCGCTTCGACGAGTCCGTCGAACTGCTCCAGAAGCTCGGCGCCGAGATCGTCGAGCTGGACTGCCCGACCTTCGACCTGGCGCTGTCGGCGTACTACCTGATCGCGCCGTCCGAGTGCTCCTCGAACCTCGCCCGGTTCGACGCCATGCGCTACGGCCTGCGGGTCGGCGACGACGGCACGCACTCCGCCGAGGAGGTCACCGCGCTCACCCGCGAGGCCGGCTTCGGCGACGAGGTCAAGCGCCGCGTCATCCTGGGCACGTACGCGCTCAGCTCCGGCTACTACGACGCGTACTACGGCAGTGCCCAGAAGGTCCGTACGCTCATCACGCGGGAGTTCGAAGCCGCGTTCGAGCAGGTCGACGTCATCGTCTCGCCGACGACGCCGACCACCGCCTTCCCGATCGGCGAGCGCGCCGACGACCCGATGGCGATGTACCTCGCGGACCTGTGCACCATCCCGACCAACCTGGCCGGCAACGCGGCCATGTCGCTGCCCTGCGGCCTCGCACCCGAGGACGGGCTGCCGGTCGGCCTGCAGATCATCGCCCCCGCCATGAAGGACGACCGCCTGTACAAGGTGGGCGCCGCCGTCGAGGCCGCCTTCGTGGAAAAGTGGGGCCACCCGCTGCTAGAGGAGGCTCCGTCGCTGTGAGTGCCATGGCAAAGAAGGCCAAGAACTTCAAGAAGTCCAAGACCGGTGTCTACGTCTCGCTGGCCAGCACCGCCTTCGGTGCGATCAGCGTGGCGAAGCAGGCGAAGATGGCGCGCAACGACAACGACACCCTGCGGCTGATCGACGCCGCCGTGTCCGCCGCCGCCATCGTCACCGGTGTGGCGATCCTCTACCGGGAGCTCAAGCGCCTGGGCGACGACGACGTCCTGCTGGGCTGAGAGGGAAGTACCAGACATCGTGACTGCCACGACCACTCCCGAGCTGCTGTCCTACGAGGACGCGCTCGCGTCGTACGACCCCGTCATGGGCCTTGAGGTCCATGTCGAGCTCGGTACGAAGACGAAGATGTTCTGCGGCTGCTCCACCGAGCTGAAGCAGGACGCCAACAGCCAGACCTGCCCGACCTGTCTCGGCCTGCCCGGCGCGCTGCCGGTCGTGAACGAGATCGGCGTCGAGTCCGCCATCAAGATCGGTCTCGCCCTCAACTGCGAGATCGCCGAGTGGTGCCGCTTCGCCCGGAAGAACTACTTCTATCCGGACATGCCGAAGAACTTCCAGACCTCCCAGTACGACGAGCCCATCGCCTTCAACGGCTACCTCGACGTACAGCTGGAGGACGGCGAGGTCTTCCGCGTGGAGATCGAGCGCGCCCACATGGAGGAGGACACCGGCAAATCGACGCACGTCGGCGGCGCGACGGGCCGTATCCACGGCGCCTCGCACTCGCTGCTCGACTACAACCGCGCGGGCATCCCCCTCATCGAGATCGTCACCAAGCCGATCGAGGGCGCCGGCGAGCGCGCCCCCGAGGTCGCCCGCGCCTACGTCGCCGAGCTGCGCGAGGTCATCCGCTCCCTGGACGTGTCCGAGGCGCGGATGGACAAGGGCCAGATGCGCTGCGACGTCAACCTCTCCCTGCGGCCCGACGGGACGAAGGAGTTCGGCACCCGCTCCGAGACCAAGAACGTGAACTCGCTGCGTTCGGTCGAGCGGGCGGCGCGCTACGAGATCCAGCGGCACGCCGCCGTGCTGTCCTCGGGCGGCACCATCGTGCAGGAGACCCGTCACTTCCACGAGGAGGACGGCTCCACCACCTCGGGCCGCATCAAGGACAACGCCGAGGACTACCGCTACTTCCCCGAGCCGGACCTCGTGCCGGTGGCCCCCTCCCGCGAGTGGGTCGAGGAACTGCGCGCCGGTCTTCCGGAGCTGCCGCTCGCTCAGCGCAACCGGCTGATCGGGGAGTGGGGCATCAGCGCCCACGACATGCAGTCGATCCGCAACGCGGGGGCCATCGGGCCCATCGTCGCCACGATCAACGCGGGCGCGGACGCGGCGTCCGCCCGTAAGTGGTGGATGGGTGAGCTGGCGCGCAACGCCAACGAGCAGGGTGTCGAGCTGGGCGAGCTGCCCATCACGCCCGAGCATGTGGCGCGGGTGTCCGAGCTGGTCGCCAAGGGTGACCTCAACGACAAGCTGGCCCGGCAGGTCATCGAGGGCGTCCTCAAGGGTGAGGGCACGCCTGACGAGGTCGTCGACAAGCGCGGTCTGAAGGTCGTGTCCGACGAGGGTGCGCTGTCCGCCGCCGTGGACGAGGCGATCGCCGCGAACGCCGGCGTCGCCGAGAAGATCCGGGGCGGGAAGGTCGCCGCCGCGGGGGCGCTCGTCGGGGCCGTCATGAAGGCGACCCGGGGGCAGGCCGACGCGGCGCGTGTCAAGGAACTGATCCTTGAGAAGTTGGGCGTCAGCGAGGGCTGAGGTCTGTCGGGGGCGGCGGGCCCGTTCCTCGTACCTTCCGTACGGGGATCAGGGGTCGCCGCCCCTTCTTCGCGCCGCCACGGGGCTCCGCCCCGGACCCCGCTGCTCAAACGCCGCAGGGGCTTGATCTGCGGGGCTTGATTCTTGGGGTTCCCCTTGGTTCTGTCTGTTTTTCTGCTGGTCGGGACCCTCGTGTTCGCCGTGGTGCGGCCCCGGGGTCTGCCCGAGGCCGTGTTCGCCGTGCCCGCCGCCGGGGTCGCCGTCGCCGCGGGCGTGGTCAGCCCGGGGCATGCCTGGGCCGGGACCCGGGAGCTGCTGCCCGTCGTCGGGTTCCTCGCGGCGATCCTGCTGCTGGCGCGGCTCTGCGCCGACGAGGGGCTGTTCAAGGCCGCCGGTGACGCCGTCGCGCGGGTCTGTCACGGCAGCCCGACGCGGATGCTCGGCGGGGTGTTCGCGGTCGCCGCCGCCGTCACCGCCGTCCTGAGCCTGGACGCCACCGTCGTCCTGCTCACCCCGGTCGTCTTCGCCACCGCCGCCCGCATCGGCGCCCGCCCCCGCCCGCACGTCTACGCGGGCGCGCACCTCGCCAACTCCGCGTCGCTGCTGCTGCCCGTCTCCAATCTGACGAACCTGCTGGCGTTCGCCGCGAGCGGGCTGACCTTCTCGCGGTTCGCCGGGCTGATGGCGCTGCCCTGGCTGGTCGCGATCGGCGTCGAGTACGCGGTCTTCCGGTGGTGGTTCGCCGGTGATCTCGCCGCCCCGGCGCATGAACCGGAGGCGGCGGATCGCACCCCCGTACCGGTGTTCACGCTGGTCGTCCTGGCGCTGACGCTCGCCGGGTTCGTCGTCACGTCGTTCGCCGGGATCGAGCCGCTGTGGGCCGCGTTCGCGGGCGCCGCCGTGCTCGGGGCGCGGGCGCTGGCGCGCGGGCACTCCACGGCGAAGGAGCTGCTGGGCGCGCTGAACCTGCCGTTCTGCCTGTTCGTCCTCGCGCTCGGCATCGTGGTGCGGGCCGTCGTGGACCACGGGCTCGGGGACGCGCTCGCCCGGGTGCTGCCCGCCGGGTCCTCGCTGCCCGCGCTGCTGGCGGTCGCCGGGCTCGCCGCGCTGCTGTCCAACGTCATCAACAACCTGCCCGCGACCCTCGCCCTGCTTCCCGTCGTCGCCCCCGCGGGGCCGGGGCCCGTGCTCGCCGCGCTCATCGGCGTGAACCTCGGGCCGAACCTGACGTACGTGGGCTCGCTGGCGACGCTGCTGTGGCGGCGGGTCGTGCAGGCGCACGGGACCGAGCCGGAGCTCGGCGAGTTCACCCGGCTCGGGCTGCTGACCGTGCCCCTGACGCTGCTCGCCTCGACCCTCGCGCTCTGGGCGTCGCTCGCCGTGCTCGGCTGACCCGGGCGGCACGCCGAGCGTTTGTTGGACCTTTGTCGCGGGCGCTTGGACGTTTACGTTTCGGCTGGTTCACGTACTTCCCAGGGACATCTGGCCTCGCTAGCGTCCCGGCCGGATCAGTCAATGGGTCGAGTGCAGACCAATACGTACGGAGGCCGCAGTGGAGCCCACGTCCCCCGAGTTTTCCCGCAGACGTCTCATGGCCGTCGGGGGAGGGGCGCTCGGCGCCGCCGCCGTCGGATCGTTTCTGCCGCCCTCGCTCCAGCAGGCCGTCGCGGCGCAGGCGGAGCGGGGCGCGCCGCCCGAGGGCGGGCTCGACGCCATCGAGCATGTCGTGATCCTGATGCAGGAGAACCGTTCCTTCGACCATTACTTCGGCTCCCTGCGCGGGGTGCGCGGCTTCGGCGACCGCAACGCGATCACGCTGCCCGGCGGCACCAGCGTCTTCGAACAGCCCGGCGCCCTGCGCACCGTCCTGCCCTTCCCCGTGCGCGAGGCCGCCGCCGCGCAGAAGAAGGACCTCCAGTACATCGGCGCCCTCGACCACTCCTGGTCCGGCGGCGCCAAGGCGTGGCACGACGGGTGGATGGACGGCTGGATCACCGCGAAGACCGCGGCGACCATGGCGTTCTACACGCGCGAGGACATCCCGCTGCACTACGAACTCGCCGACACCTTCACCGTCTGCGACGCCTACCACTCCTCCATCCACTCCTCCACCAGCCCCAACCGCAACCACCTGTGGAGCGGCAAGACCGGCTACGAGCCGAACGGCAACCGCGCCGTCGGCAACGACGCCTACGCCGAGGACACCCACCCCGGCTACGACTGGGGCACGTACGCCGAGCGGCTGGAGAAGGCGGGGATCTCCTGGCAGACGTACACCGAGTGGGAGAACTTCACCGACAACCAGATCGAGTTCTTCGCCACCTTCAAGGCCATCGCCCGCAAGGTCCTCGCCGGCACCGGCCTGACCTACATGGAGGCCTTCTACGCCAAGGTGCGCGACGCCAAGGACGACGCCGAGCGCGATGCCCTGCTCGCCACGCTCGACAAGGGCGTCGCCGGCCTGACCAGGAGCGAGCGGTCCCTGTTCGAGCGGGCGCTGCGCCGCGTGCCGACCGGGACGCTCGCCGAGGCGTTCGCCAAGGACGTCGCCGCGCGCCGGCTGCCGCGCGTCTCCTACCTCGTGCCGTCGGCCGTCGACTCCGAGCACCCCTCGGTCTCCTCGCCGATCCACAGCGCGACCATCGTCTACAAGGTCCTCGACGCGCTCGCCTCGCACCCCGACGTGTGGCGCAAGACGGCCGTCTTCATCAACTACGACGAGAACGACGGCTTCTTCGACCACGTCCCGCCGCCCGTGCCCGGCGCCGACGTCACCGAGGAGCGCTGGAAGGGCCTGCCCACCGGGCTCGGCGCGCGCGTGCCGATGCTCGTCGTCTCGCCGTGGACCGTCGGCGGCTACGTCTGCTCCGAGGTCTTCGACCACACCTCCGTCATCCGCTTCCTCGAACAGTGGACCGGGGTGCGCGAGCCCAACATCAGCGCCTGGCGCCGCCAGGTCACCGGCGACCTCACCAGCGCCTTCGACTTCCGGCACACCGCCCGCAGGCCCGAGATCGAGCAGCCCGGCGCCATCCCGGCGTTCAGCGGGCGCTGGGCCCCGCAGCCGCCGGCGAAGCAGACCATGCCCCGCCAGGAGCCCGGCACGCGCCCGGCCCGCCCGCTGCCCTACCAGCCCGACGCCCACGCGCGCGTGCGGGACGGCGCCCTCACGCTGAGCCTCGTCAACGCCGGGCGCGCCAGCACCCACTTCGCGCTCTACCCGTACGCGGGCGAGTACGCGGCCCCGCAGCACCACGACGTGCTCCGCGACGCGCAGATCAGCGTCCCGGTGCGGCAGGGCGCGTACGACTTCGTGGTGACCGGGCCCAACGGCTTCCGCCGCGAGTTCCGGGGCCGCGCCGACGACGCCCTCGACGTGACCACGAGCGTCGACGCGAAGGGCCGCGTGCTGCGGGTGCGGCTGCGCAACGGCGGCACCGCCGCCCGCGCGGTCACCGTCGGCACCCGTACCGTCTCGGTGCGCCCAGGCCGCACGGTGACCGTGGTCCACGACACGGACAAGGCGCACGGCTGGTACGACATCGCCGTCACCGCCGACACCCTGCACCGGCGCCTGATGGGTCACATCGAGAACGGGCGGCCCAGCGTCTCCGGCTGACCGCACGGCCCCCTCCGGGCCTGGTCACCGCGCCGGGCCCGGGGGACCGGGGGCGTACGACACCCCCTGTGAGTAAGCCCACGAAAGCGACAAAGGATCACGTCTGCCTGCAAGAGTGGCCGGCAACTGCTCATGCGTTCTTTACGGGCTGATCAGGCGATCACCGACTGTTCCCGATAAAGATCCACGAAACACCCAGGGAGCACGACCGTGGCCGCACTCGCCCGCTGGTGTGTCACGCACCGGCTCGTGGTCGTCCTGCTCTGGCTGCTCGCCCTCGGCGGCACCAGCGCGGCCGCCGCCGTCGCCGGCACCTCCTACTCGAACGACTACGAGGCACCCGGCACCGAGTCCGGCCGCGCCACCCAGCTCCTGAACGACGGCTTCCAGGGACTCGGCGGCGACAGCGACACCGTCGTGTGGCACATCGAGGGCTCCACCGTGCGCGCCGCCGACGTCCAGACGGCGATGAGCAACACGCTGGAACAGGTGGCGAAGCTGCCCGGCATCGCCGCCGTCGGCTCGCCCTACGAGGCGGGCGGCGCCGCGCAGATCAGCGCCGACGGGCACACCGCGTACGCCACCGTCACCTTCACCCACCAGGCCGACGACATCCCCGAGGCCCAGGCGCGGGCCGTCGTCGACACCGCCCGCGCCGCCGTGCAGCACGGGCCGGACGGCCTCCAGGTCGAGGCGGGCGGCACGGCCGTCGCCCAGACCGAGTCGGCCTCCGCCCATCTGTCCGAGGTCATCGGCGTGGTCGTCGCCGCCGTCGTGCTGTTCCTTGCGTTCGGCTCGCTCGCCGCCGCCTCGCTGCCCATCGCCACCGCCCTCGTCGCCGTCGGCACCGCCTACGCGGGCATCGGCCTGCTCGGGCACGCCATGACCGTCGCCGACTTCGCCCCGATGCTCGGCATGCTCGTCGGCCTCGGCGTCGGCATCGACTACGCCCTGTTCATCGTCACCCGGCACCGCAAGGGCCTGCGCCGGGGCCTGCCCGTCGCCGAGGCCGCCGAACGGGCCGTCGCCACCACCGGACGCGCCGTCGTCTTCGCGGGCGCCACCGTGTGCATCGCCCTGCTCGGCATGCTCATCCTGCGGCTCGGCTTCCTCAACGGCGTCGCCGTAGCCGCCGCTCTCACCGTCCTGCTCACGGTCGCCGCGTCCGTCACGCTGCTGCCCGCGCTGCTCTCCTACATCGGCCCCCGCGCCCTGTCCCGGCGCGAGCGGCGCCGGCTCGCCGAGCACGGGCCCGAGCCCGCCGTGCCGTCCGGGCTCGCCGCGCGCTGGGCCGCGTTCGTCGAGCGCCGGCCCAAGCTGCTCGGCGGACTCGCGCTCGCCGCGATCACCGTGCTCGCCCTGCCGACCCTCTTCCTCCACCTCGGCACGTCCGACCAGGGCAACAACCCGGCCTCCTCCACCACCCGCAAGGCGTACGACCTGCTCGCCGACGGCTTCGGCCCCGGCACCAACGGCCCCCTCACCCTCGTCACCGGCGTCGACGGCGCCCGCGACAAACTGGCCCTCGGCCACCTCGCCGCCGACCTGCGTGCCACCGAGGGCGTCGCCGCCGTCTCGCCGGTCACCTACAACGCCGACGACACCAGCGCCTACCTCACCGTCGTGCCCGACTCCGCGCCCCAGTCGCAGCGCACCAGCGACCTCGTCGACCGGCTGCGCACCGACGTCGTACCCGCCGCCGAACACGGCACCACGCTCGATGTGCAGGTCGGCGGGGTCACTGCGAGCTACGACGACTTCGCGGACGTCGTCGTCGGCAAACTGCCCTTGTTCGTCGGGGTCGTCGTCGGACTCGGCTGCGTCCTGCTGCTGCTCGCGTTCCGCTCGATCGGCATCCCGCTCAAGGCCGCCGCCATGAACATCGCGGCCGTCGCCGCCGCGTTCGGGGTCGTCGTCGTGGTCTTCCAGTGGGGCTGGGGCAGCGAACCGCTCGGCCTCGGCCGCTCCGGGCCCATCGAACCGTTCCTGCCCGTGATCATGGTCTCGGTCCTGTTCGGACTCTCCATGGACTACCAGGTCTTCCTCGTGAGCCGGATGTACGAGGAATGGCTGGAGACCCGCGACAACCGGCGCGCCGTCCGCGTAGGCCTCGCCGAGACCAGCCGCGTCATCAACTCCGCCGCCGTCATCATGATCTCGGTGTTCCTCGCCTTCGTGCTCAGCGGCGACCGGGTCATCGCCATGTTCGGCATCGCGCTCGCCGCCGCCGTCGCCCTCGACGCGTTCGTCCTGCGCACCCTGCTCGTCCCGGCCCTCATGCACCTGCTCGGCGGCGCCAACTGGTGGCTGCCCGCCTGGCTCGATCGCCGCCTGCCCCGCCTGAGCATCGAGCCGCCCGAATGCCGGGCCCGCGCGAGTGCGAAGATCCCCGGGCAGCGCCTCACGCACGCCGACGCGCTCGCCCCCGCCCCTGACCGGCCCCTGGAGGAGCCCGATGTACGCGATACCGCTCGGTGACGGCGCCGAACTGCGCCCGCTGGAGACCTGGCACGCCGAGGAGTTCCTCGCCCATCTGGAGCGCGGCCGCGACTTCATCGGCACGTTCATCCCGTTCGGCTCGCAGGCCACCGACACCGGATCCGCCCGCGCCACCCTGCGCCGGTACGCCGAACTGCGCGCCGCCGACTCGGCCGCGTACCAGGGCATCTGGCTCGACGGCACGCTCGTCGGGGGTGTGCTCACCCTCAACCTGGAGGCCGAGCGCGGCAACGCCGAAGTGGGCTGCTGGCTGGAGCCCGCCGCCACCGGACGCGGCCTCGTCACCCGGGCCATGCGGCACCTCATCGACTGGCTCGTCGAGGAGCGCGGCATCCACCGCGTCGAGTGGATCGCCGCCGCCGGCAACACGCCGAGCCTGAACGTCGCCCGCCGCCTCGGCTTCACGAAGGAAGGCGTCCGCCGCGAGGCCCACCTCTGGCGCGGCACCCGCCACGACCTGGAACTCTGGTCGCTGCTCGCCCCGGAGTGGCGTACCGCCCGCGCGGCCGGCTGAGCGGGGCGGGCGGTCTGCACAGGGGACGTTAAGACGGCTCTCAGACAGCGTCCGTACCGTGCGCCTCATGACTACGAAGACTGACGCGCAGCGCGACGCCGAGACGCGGGAGGAGAGCGAGCACACCCCCGAGGGCACCGAGGCCGCCACCCCCGAGGCGGCGACCTCCGAGACCTCCGAGACCTCCGAGGCCGCGACCCCCGAGAAGACGGCGGCTGCCGGGACCGCCGCCACGCCCGCCGGGCACGAGCACGACGAGGACGAGGCCGCGGCGGAGGCCGCCGCCGAGGCCGAACTCGCCGAGCTGGAGAAGGAGAACGCCGAGGCCCGGCAGAGCGGCGTGGGCCAGGGCGCCGGCGCCATCGTCTCCGTCGCCCTCGGTGTCGTCGCCCTCAGCGGGAGCTGGCTCGGCACCATCGCCTCCGCCCGCGAGTCCCTCATCGGGCAGCTCAACACCTCCCAGGGCGCCGGCGTCGCCAAGCAGGTCTCCGAGGTCTACGGCGACGCCTGGCACGCCGCCGCCGTCGTCGGCGGGATCTTCTCCCTGATCGCGCTCGTCATCGGCGCGGTCGTCCTCGCGCGGCCCGCATTCGGCGAGCCCGGCCGGCCGCAGGCGGCGTGGATCAAGTCGACCGCGTGGGCCGGTGTCGCCCTCGGCGTGCTCGGCCTGCTGCTCGCGGTCGCCAAGTACTCCGACCTGCTCCTCGGCCTGCCCAAGACGGGCTGACAACCGGCTCACGACCGGGGCGTCCTTACGGCCGGAGGGGCCCCCGCCCGGGGCGCCCTTACGGCCCTGAGGCCCCCGCCCGGGGCGACTAAGGCCCCGCACCCGGCGCCTAAGGCACCCCCGGCCCGCCGAATGCGGCAGTCGCCCGATGTGCCGTACCCCCCTGGGGGACGAGAGTCGAGGCATCGCGGAAAACACGCCGCGAACACCTCGAAGTCCCCCAGGGAGAAGCCGTGTTCACGTACGACATGCACCAGCAGCACACCGCCGACCTGCGCCGCCGGGCCGACGAACACCGCCTGGCCCGCGCCGCGTTCAGCGCCCGCCGCGCCGAGCGTGCCGCCCGCCGCCGCGCCGTCGCCGGCCCGAGCCCCCGCACCGGGGTGAACACCCCGCGGGACGCGCGGTCCGCCGCCGAGCGCCTGACCCGCGCCGCGTGAGGGCCCCCGGCCCCGGCGCCGACGCGGCACCCGAAGTGCCCCTGCCGGGCCCGCACCCCGCGAGGGGTACGGGCCCGGACCCGTACCCGGGCGCGGATATCGGCGGCGCCGTGAGCGGCACGTGTGCGATGCTCAGCGGCGTGGAGAACCGGTCCGTCAGCCCCGTCTTCGTCGGCCGCGCCGACGAGTTGGGCGTGCTCGGCAACGCCCTCGCCCGCGCCGCCGACGGCGAACCCCAGGCGCTGCTGATCGGCGGTGAGGCCGGCGTCGGCAAGACCCGGCTCGTCGAGGAGTTCGCCGCCGCGGCCGCCCGCGCCGACGCCGTCGTCGTCACCGGCGGCTGCGTCGAGATCGGCGCCGACGGCCTGCCCTACGCCCCCTTCTCCGGCGCCCTGCGCGCCCTGCGCCGCCGCCTGCCGGACGCCCTGGACGCGGCGGCCGAGGGGCATGAGAGCGAACTGGCGCGCATCCTGCCGGAGTTGGGGCGCCTCGCCGATCACGGGCCCGCGCTCGACGGCCTCGGCGACGAGACCGCGACGGCCCGCCTGTTCGAACTCACCGCGCGGCTCCTGGAGAGCGTCACCGCCGAGCACACCGTCGTGCTCGTCCTGGAGGACCTGCACTGGGCCGACGCCTCCACCCGCCACCTGCTCGCCTACCTCTTCCGCGGCCTGCGCAGCGGCCGGCTCGTCCTCGTCGCCACCTACCGCTCCGACGACGTCCACCGCCGCCACCCGCTGCGCCCCCTGCTCGCCGAACTCGACCGCCTGCGCACCGTCACCCGCGTCGAACTCGGCCGCCTCAGCCGCGACGAGGTCTCCCGCCAGATCGCCGGCATCCTCGCCGCCGAACCCGCGCCCGCCACCGTCGACGACATCTACCGCCGCTCCGACGGCAACGCCTTCTTCGTCGAGGAACTCGCCGTCTCCGCCGCCCAGGGCTGCGCCACCGGCCTGACCGACTCGCTGCGCGACATCCTCCTCGTCCGCGTCGAGTCGCTGCCCGAGCAGGCCCAGCGCGTCGCCCGGATCTGCGCCGAGGGCGGCTCCACCGTCGAATACGGGCTCCTCGCCGCCGTCGCCCGGCTCGCCGAGGACGACCTCATCGAGGCCCTGCGCGCCGCCGTCGGCGCCAACATCCTGCTCGCCTCCCCGGACGGCGACGGCTACCGCTTCCGCCACTCCCTGGTCCGCGAGGCCGTCAGCGACGACCTGCTGCCCGGCGAGCGCTCCCGTATCAACCGCCGCTACGCCGAAGCCCTGGAGGACGACCCCGCACTCGTCCCCGCCGACGCCCGCGTCATGCGCCTGGCCGCGTACTGGTACCACGCCCACGACCCCGCCCGGGCCCTGCCCGCCGTCCTCGACGCCTCCGTCGAGGCCCGCCGCCGGCACGCCTACACCGAGCAACTGCGCCTGCTGGAACGGGCGATGGAGCTGTGGGACGCCGTCCCCTCCGACATCCGCGCGGCGCTGCGCCCCCTCGACCACGCCGAGTCCTACCCAGGCTGCGCCGCCTCCGCGGCCGCCCCGCTCAGCTACCTCGACCTGATGGCCGAGGCGTCCGTCGCCGCGCGCCTGTGCGGGGAGCGCGAGCGCGCCATGAAGTTCTGCAAGCGGGCCCTGCGCCTGCTCGACGAGGCCGCCGAGGCGGGCGAGCCCGACCCGCTGCGCGCCGCCTGGTTCTGGATCCAGCGCTCCTCGATCGTCGCCCACACCCGCAAGGGCGACGGCTGGGACGAGATCGCCACCGCCGAGGAGCTCGTACGGGGACTTCCGCCGTCCGAGGTGCACGCCGAGGTGCTCACCCGCGCCGCCGCCTGGGGCATGCTGCACCGCCCCGGCGCCGAGTCCCTGGCCGCCGCCGAGCGCGCCGTCGAGTACGCCCGCATGGTCGGCGCCGCCGAGACCGAACTCCACGCCCGCCTGGTCCTCGGCAGCCTCCTCGTCGACTCCGGCGACGTCGAGCGCGGCCTGAGCGAGATGTACGCGGTGCGCGACGGCTCCGCCGACCTCGGCATCGTCGCCCGCGTCAACGTCAACCTGCCCTCCACCCTGGAGAGCGCCGGCCGCTCCGCCGAGGCCGTCCGCGTCGCCGACGAGGGCACGGCCCTCGCCCAGCGCTACGGCCTGACCGACAACCAGAGCTGGATACGCGGCAACCGCGCCGAGTCGCTGATCTCCGTCGGCCGCTGGGACGACGCGGCCCGCGACGCCGAGTGGGCCCGCCGCAGCGGCCTGAGCAACAAGGCGCGCGGCACCGGCTGCGTCCACCTCGCCACCCTCGCCCTCGCCCGCGGCGACCTCGCCGAGGCGTCCGCGCTGCTCGCCGACGCCCACGCCCAGTACGGCACCCACGACCCCATGGCCCAGTACGGGCTGCCCCTCGACCATCTCGCGCTCGGCATCGCCGCCGCCCGGGGCGATGTCGCCGAGGCCCGCGAGATCCTGGAGCGGATCGTCGCGGCCGGCCTGCCCAGCGGCGAGCACCGCTATCTGTGGCCGCTCCTGGTCACCGCCGCGGCAGCCGAGGGCGAGGCCAGGGGCCTGCCCGCCGCCGACGCCGGGCGCGCCGCGTCGCTCGCCCGCATCCGGGCCGTCGCCGCCCGCCAGGTGACCCCGGTGCCGCTCTGGCTCGCGTACGAGCAGTGGGTGCGCACCGAGCTGCTGCGCGCCGAGGACCGGGACGGCGCCGACGACTGGGCCGACACCGTCGCCGCCCTCGAACCGCTCGGCCGCCCCTACGACCTCGCCCGCGTCCGGCACCGGCTCGCGGAGGCGCTGCTCACCCGCGCCGAGGACGACGACCGCGAACGGGCCGCGGAGCTGCTGCGCCTCGCCGGGGCCGCCGCCGATCACCTCGGCGCCCGCCCGCTCGCCCGGTCCGTCGCGCTGCTCGCCCAGCGCGGCCGCCTGATGCTCACCGCCGCCCCGGAGCCCGCGCCGCAGCCCGCGGCGCCCGCCGACCCGGCCGCCGAGTTCGGGCTGACCGGGCGGGAGCGGGACGTGCTGAGCCTGGTCGCGGAGGGGCGCAGCAACCGGCAGATCGCCGAGGAGCTGTTCATCTCGCCGAAGACGGCCAGCGTCCACGTGTCGAACATCCTGGCCAAGCTGGGGGTCGCCGGGCGCGGTGAGGCGGCCGCGCTCGCCCACCGCCTGCGCCTCTTCCCCGTACGGGTGAGCCCTCCCGTACGCTGAAAGCAGGGGCACGGCCCGGCGACGCCACCTGGAGGCGCGGTGTTCAACCTGTTCGAGGAACTGTTCGCGCCCGGTCGCAAGCACACGGACGACGAGCGCAGACGGCTGGAGCTGACCCGCACCGACCTCAGCGACGGCGACCCCGGCCGGGGCCCGATAGACCTCGGCTCCGGCAAGGTCGTCATCCGCCCGCAGGCCACCCCGGCGGCCCCCGAGGAGCCCGGGGAAGCGGCTAGCTGACCTTCAGCTCCAGGACGCGGTCGTCGCCCTTGCCGGGGCTGCCGCGGCCGTCCGTCTCGCTCGTCACCAGCCACAGCCGGTCGCCGCCCGCCGCGACGACCGTGCGCAGCCGCCCGTACTCCCCCTCCAGGAACGCCCGCGGCTCGTGCGCCGTCCGCGTCCCGTCCAGCGGGACGCGCCACAGCCGCTGACCGCGCAGGGCCGCCATCCACACCGACCCCTTCGCGTACGCGATCCCGCTCGGCGAGGCGTCCTTCGTGTGCCACTGCGCCACCGGATCACGCAGGCCCGCCTTGCCCGCGTCGCCCTCCGCGTCCGGCCAGCCGTAGTCGCCGCCGGGCACGATCCGGTTCAGCTCGTCCCAGGTGTCCTGCCCGAACTCCGAGGCCCACAGCCGCTTGTCGCGGTCCCAGGCGAGCCCCTGCACATTGCGGTGCCCGTAGGAGTAGACGGGGGAGTCGCCGAACGGGTTGCCCGGGGCGGGATCGCCGTCCGGGGTCAGCCGCAGGATCTTGCCGCCCCACGACTTCTTGTCCTGCGCCAGTTCGGTGCGGCCCGTCTCGCCCGTGCCGACGTACAGCATGCCGTCGGGGCCGAACGCGATCCGTCCGCCGTTGTGGTTCGTGCCCTTCGGGATCGACCGGAACACCGTGTCGGGGGCGCCCAGTTGCTGCCCGGCGGGCCGCTTCGGGTCGTAGATCATGCGGGCGACGCGGTTGTCGGACTCGGTGGTGAAGTACGCGTACACCATGTGGTCCGAGGCGTACGACGGGGAGAGCGCGAGGCCGAGGAGCCCGCCCTCGCCGGCCGGGGCGACGCCCGGCACCGCGCCCAGTTCCGTCGTGCGGCCCGTGGCGGTGTCCACGCGGGTGATCGTGCCCTCGTCGCGCGAGGAGACGAGCAGCCCGCCCTCGGGCAGCGGCGCCAGCCCCCACGGTGTCTTCAGCCCCCGCGCGACCGTGCGCACCACCCGCACCGAGCCCTTCGCGGGCGGCACGTCGCCCGGCGACCGCGAGGCGGCCGGGTCCGAGGCGCCCGTATGGGACGCGGACGGCGACGGTGACGGCCCGGAGGCGCCGCCCCCGCCCGGCGAACACGCGCCGGTGAACAAGAGCGCGGCACAGACCGCCCCGGCCAGGCCCGGCCGCACGGATGAACGGAGCACGATGGATTCCCTTCGACGCGACGCCCTCTCCCGACGTTCATACACCGCCCGGGCCGCCGGCGGGGCGAGTGGGCCCGGCGCGCCCGCGCGGGGGAGCGGTCCGTCGGTCCCAGGAGCCGAGCGCCGGGGGAGCGGCCGCTCAGTCCCAGGAGCCGAGCGCCGGGGGCAGCGCGGCGATCTCCGCCAAGTCGGCGCCGGTCAGCCGCAGTTCGGCCGCGGCCGCGTTCTGCACGGCCCACCGCTCGTGCTTCGCGCCCGGCACCGGGACGACATGCGGACCCTGCGCGAGCACCCAGGCCAGCGCCACCTGCGCCGGGGTCACCGTCTCGCCGTGCCGGGCGGCGACCCGGCGCAGGCCCGCGACGATCGGCTGGTTCGCCGCCATCATCTCGGCGGTGAAACGCGGGTGATGGGCGCGCGGGTCGTCCCGCTCGAAGCCCTGGCCGGGGGTGAGCGTGCCGGTCAGAAAGCCGTTGCCCAGGGGCATCGCCGCGAGGACGCCGACCCCGCGCGCCGCGCACCACGGCAGCAGCGCCTCCAGGGGCTCGCGCGACCACACCGACAGCTCCGCCATCACCGAGCCCACGGGGAAGACCTGCTGCAACCGCTCCAACTGGCGGATCGTTCCGGCATGCACCCCGGCCCGCCCGCCCCGGCGACCGGCCCGCGCCCCGACCGCGCACAGACCGAGCGCGCGCACCTTGCCGGCCCGCACCAGCTCGGCCATCGCGCCCCAGGTCTCCTCGATCGGCACCTCGGGGTCGGGGCGGTGCAGCTGGTACAGGTCGATGACGTCCGTCTGGAGCCGGCGCAGCGACGCGTCGCAGGCCCGCCGCACATATCCGGGGCGGCCGTTGGCGACGATGTGCTGCTCGCCGACCAGCAGCCCCACCTTCGTCGACACGAACGCGTCCGCCCGCCGCTCCTTCAGGACCCGGCCGAGCAGCAGCTCGTTGGTGAACGGCCCGTACATGTCGGCGGTGTCGAGCAGGGAGCACCCCCGGTCGAGAGCCGCGTGCACGGTACGCACCGACTCCTCGCCGCGCCGCTGGGAGGCGGTGTACGCCCAGCTCATCGGCATGCAGCCGAGCCCGACCGCCCCCACTTCGAGCGCCCCCGCGCCGATCGCCTTGCGCTCCACCTGCTCGTGACCCTCCCCGGCCCCCTCTGGCCCTCTGGCTGAGTCCCCAACCTAACCTCTGGCCACCGGCCTTCCTGACATAGCCTCCTGGTCATGACTGGTGATGTATGGCTGCCCTTCCCCGCCGACGAGGTCCCCGGCCTCCCCGAAGGCCCGCAGTATCGTTTCTGGAACGGTGAGCCGGACTTCCCCGCCGACCCCGCCGACTGCGCCTTCTACGTCGTCCCGTACATGAAGCCGCCCGGCGTCGGCACCCGCCCCCTCGCACGCATGACCTCCGTCGAGGCCGTGCAGACCCTCTCGGCGGGCGTCGACCACGTCCAGAGCGGCCTGAAGGACCTGCGCCCCGGCGTACGGCTGTGCAACGCGCGCGGGGTCCACGACGCCAGCACCGCCGAACTCGCCCTCACCCTCATCCTGGCCTCCCTGCGCGGCATCCCCGACTTCGTGCGCGGCCAGGACCGCGGGGAGTGGCGCTCGGCTTCCGTCCGGCCCTCGCCGACAGCACCGTCCTGATCCTCGGCTACGGGTCCATCGGCTCGGCCGTCGAGGACCGGCTCGCGCCCTTCGAGCTCGCGCGGGTGGTGCGCGTCGCGCGCTCCGGGCGCACCACCCCGCGCGGTCCCGTGCACCCGCTCACCGACCTGCCCGCGCTGCTGCCCGAGGCCGACGTCGTCGTCGTGGTCACGCCGCTCACCGAGGAGACCCGCGGCTTCGTCGACGCGGAGTTCCTGGCCAGGCTCAAGGACGGCGCGCTCCTCGTGAACGTCGGCCGGGGTCCCGTCGTCGACACCAAGGCCCTCCTCGCCGAACTGGAGAGCGGCCGGATCACCGCCGCGCTCGACGTCACCGACCCCGAACCGCTGCCCCAGGGGCACCCGTTGTGGCAGGCTCCAGGGGTGCTGATCTCCCCGCACGTGGGCGGCCCCACGTCCGCGTTCTGGCCCCGGGCCAAGCGCCTGCTGGCCGCGCAGATCACCCGGTTCGCCGCCGGACAGCCCCTCGACAACGTCGTGTTCACCACCGGCTGACCCGCGTCACGGCGGCCCCGCGGACCCCTCCCGTGCGGCCGCCCGCCGCCCGGCGCGCACGCTCCGCGCCCGCCCGGATGCGGCCCGTACCGCCATCGCCGCTGGTCGTCACGGAGCGTAGAGGAACTATGTCCCTGAGTGACGAGTCTGGTGTATCGTCCCGATGGGGCAGCGCCGTTCAGTACGCGGCGCCGGGGACGAGTGACGGACTGCGAGGGGGGCGACGGGCGATGCACGGCCTATGGGTGAACGATCCGACGCGACGGGGCCGCCGACGGCGGGTCCCCCCGGGTTCGCGCGCGCCGGCGCACGGGCGCAGTCCCGGCTGTCACCGCGGCCATCCGCACCGCTGCGGCCCGCGCGGCGGACGCAAGAGGCAGCAGCAGCCCGGCCGGGGCAAGCGCGACACCGGCGCGTCCCGACGGACCGAGGCGGCCCGGTGACCGCGCCGCCGTCCGCCCCCGTCCTGCGCGTGCCGCACCGTGCCGCTCCGGTGCCCGCGCCCGCGCCCGCGCCGGTCCGTCCGGCGGCGGCCCGGCCCGCCCCCGAACGCAAGGCGCTGGGACGGCAGTTGTTCCTGATCCTGCTCTGCGCGGGTTATGCGACGGGCTCGGCGCTCGGCTGGGGCAGCGAGCGCGTCGCCCTGTTCATGGGGGACTTCGGCCTGAGCATCGCGGCCGCCGTCGCCGCCGTGTCCAACTTCCTGTACGCGCGCAGCCGCCGCAGCCGCTTTCGGCCCGCCTGGCTGCTGTTCTCGCTCTCCTCCGTCATGGTCGCCCTGGGCAACGGGGTGTGGGGCTGGTACGAGGTCGTGCTGCGCGAGGCCGTGCCGACCCCGAGCCTCGCCGACCTGTTCTTCCTCTGCTTCGCGCCGACCGCGATCGTCGGCCTGCTCGTGCTCGCCAAGCGCCCGGTGACCAGGGCCGGCTGGATCTGCCTCGCGCTCGACGCCTGGCTCATCGCGGGCTCCCTCGTCACGCTCTCCTGGAGCCTCGCGCTCGCCCACACCGCGAAGTACGACGGCCAGAGCGTCAGCCGCACCGCCCTCTCGCTCGCCTACCCGCTGCTCGACATCGCCCTGGTCAGCATGGTCCTCGCGCTGCACTTCCGGCGCTCCCCCGGCAACCGCACCGCGGTCAACACCGCGATCGGCGCGCTGGCCCTGACCGTGCTGTGCGACGCCCTGTTCACCTCGCCGCTGCTGCACGCCAGTTACCGCTCGGGCGAGATCCTCGACGCGGGCTGGTTCGCCGGCTCCCTGCTGCTCGCGTACGCGCCCTGGGTCGGCCCGCGCGGGGCCGCCGCCCCGCACGAGCGCGGGCCCGCGCCCGGCAGCCGCCACGTGGTCGGCCACACCCACACCCGGCCCATCTCCGGTTCGCTCGCCGCGCTGACGCCCTATCTGGCCGCCGCCGTCTGCACCCTGGGCATCCTGTACAACGTGCTGGACGGCCACCGCATCGACCGGGTCGTCCTCTTCACCGCCTGCACGGTCGTCCTCGCCCTCGTCGTACGGCAGGGCATCATGCTCATGGACAACATCACGCTCACGCAGGAACTGGCGCAGAAGGAGAACCACTTCCGCTCCCTCGTCCAGGGTTCGAGCGACGTCATCATGATCGCCGCTCCCAACGGGATCCTGCGCTACGTCAGCCCGGCCGCCGCCGGGGTCTACGGGCGGGACGCCGAGGACCTGGTCGGGTCCGAACTGGCCTCGCTCATCCACCCCGAGGACCTCGGCCGCGTCGTCCACGAGATCCGCCGCTTCCTCGCCGCGAGCCAGGTCGAGGAGCCCACCACCCGCATCGAGTGCCGCTTCCGCTCCGGCTCCGGCGGCTGGCTCAACGTGGAGTCCACGATCAACCGGCACCACGGCGGCCTCATCCTCAACAGCCGCGACGTGACCGAACGGGTGCGCCTCCAGGCCCAGTTGCAGCACAACGCCGAGCACGACCCGCTCACCGACCTGCCCAACCGCGCCCTGTTCACCAAGCGCGTCGGCCAGGCGCTCACCGGGCGCCGCGCCAGCGACCGGGGCACCGCCGTCCTCTTCATCGACCTCGACGGCTTCAAGCAGGTCAACGACACCATCGGCCACCAGGCGGGCGACGAACTGCTCGTGCAGGCCGCCCGCAGACTCGCCGAGTCCGTCCGGTCCTCCGACACCGCCGCCCGCCTCGGCGGCGACGAGTTCGCCGCGCTCATCGTCGGCGACGGCAGCCGCGACCACACCGCCCGCGAACAGCACATCTACGAACTGGCCGACCGCCTCAGAGCGCGCCTGTCCCAGCCGTACACCATCGACGGCCACGACAACGTACGGGTGGCCGCCTCCATCGGCGTCGCCTTCGCCGAGCCCGGCCTCGGCGCCGGCGAGCTGCTGCGCAACGCGGACCTGGCGATGTACCGCGCCAAGGCCGCGGGCAAGGGCCGCGTCGAGCTGTACGCGCCCCAGATGCAGGCCGACGTCGTGCGCAAGGCGGAGCTGGCCACCCGGCTGCGCTCCGCGCTGCACGACGGCCAGTTCGCCCTGCTGCACCAGCCCGTCGTCAGCCTCGACGACGGCCGGATCACCGCCGTCGCCGCGCAGGCCCGCTGGCGCTCGGCGCAGGGCATCCTCTTCACGCCCGCCGAGTTCCTGCGCACCGCCGACGACAGCGAGCGCACCGCCGAGCTGGGCCGCTGGGTCCTCCAGGAAGCCGTCGCGCAGGCCGCCGACCGCGCCCGCAGCGGCCACACCACACCCGTCGCCGTCCGGATGAGCGCCCGCCGCCTCCTGGACCGCGGCATGCCGCTCGGCTCCGTGGAGGCGCTGCTCACCCGGCACGGCCTGCCGTCCGGCGCGCTCGTCATCGAACTCGCCGGCAGCGACCCGCGCGTGCCCCTGGACGAGCTGGAGCGCCGGCTGACGGCGCTGCGCCGACTCGGCGTACGGATCGCGCTCGACGGCTTCGGCAGCGGTCACGCGGCGATCACGGCGCTGCGCAGACTGCCCGTGGACATCCTGCGCCTGGACCGTTCGCTGGTGGAGGGCGTCGTGGAGTCCGCGCGCCTGCACAAGATCACCAGCGGGCTGCTCAGGATCGCCGGGGACCTCGGTCTCATCTCCGTGGCGGACGGCGTCGACCTGCCCGAACAGGTGGTGGCGCTGCGGGCGATGGGCTGTACGCACGGACAGGGCATGGCGTTCTCCGGGCCCCTGGACGAGTACCGGCTGCGGCGGGCGCTGGCCTCGGGGGAGTACCCCCTGCCTGCCGGGCCGGCCGAGCCGGTGTTCGCGGGGGCGCCGGGGCCGCGCTCACATAATGAGACTCCCGTCCCACCCACTTGACACCGACTGCGTGCCGGGGGGAGGGTCATTGCCATGCGCACCCGAATTCTCGTACTTGGAAAGCGCGTCGGCTGAAGCTGGGAGCCACCGGTGGAGATCACCGGAATCCCCAGCGACCGCACCCGGCGCGCTCCCCTCGCTTGCCTGACGGCACGAGGGGTTTTTTGTTGCACCGGCACAGGACGCGACCCGTAAGACTCCCGCACAAACCTCGCAAAAACCCTCAGCATCGAGAAGAGAAGCCGATGACCGAGCAGGCCACCGGGGCCCACCATCCGCAGCCGCGGCCCCGTTCCGGAGGACAGTCCGCCCCCGTCGAGCACGTCACGGGTGCGAAGTCCCTCATTCGCTCGCTTGAGGAGGTCGGGGCCGACACCGTATTCGGCATTCCCGGCGGTGCGATCCTTCCCGCGTACGACCCGATGATGGACTCGACCCGCGTCCGTCACGTCCTGGTGCGCCACGAGCAGGGTGCGGGCCACGCGGCCACCGGCTACGCGCAGGCCACCGGCAAGGTCGGCGTCTGCATGGCGACCTCGGGCCCCGGTGCGACCAACCTCGTCACGCCCATCGCGGACGCCTATCTCGACTCGGTGCCGCTGGTGGCGATCACCGGCCAGGTCGCCTCCAAGGCGATCGGCACGGACGCCTTCCAGGAGGCGGACATCGTCGGCATCACCATGCCGATCACCAAGCACAACGTGCTGGTCAAGGACGCCAAGGACATCCCGCAGGCCATCGCGGAAGCGTTCCACATCGCCTCCACCGGACGCCCGGGCCCGGTCCTCGTGGACATCCCGAAGGACGTCCTCCAGGCGCAGACCACGTTCAGCTGGCCGCCCGTCATGGACCTGCCCGGCTACCGCCCGGTGACCAAGCCGCACGCCAAGCAGATCCGCGAGGCCGCCAAGCTCATCACCGGCGCCAAGCGCCCCGTCCTCTACGTCGGCGGCGGCGTCATGAAGGCCGGCGCCACCGCCGAGCTGAAGGTCCTGGCCGAGCTGACCGGAGCGCCCGTCACCACCACCCTGATGGCGCTCGGCTCCTTCCCCGACAGCCACCCGCTGCACGTGGGGATGCCCGGCATGCACGGTGCGGTCACCGCCGTCACCGCGCTGCAGAAGGCCGACCTGATCGTCGCCCTCGGCGCCCGCTTCGACGACCGCGTCACCGGCAACCTGGACAGCTTCGCGCCGTTCGCCAAGATCGTGCACGCCGACATCGACCCGGCGGAGATCGGCAAGAACCGCGCCGCCGACGTGCCGATCGTGGGCGACGCCCGCGAGGTCATCGCCGACCTGATCCAGGCCGTGCAGAAGGAGCACGCGGACGGCCACACCGGCGACTACAGCGCCTGGTGGAAGGACCTCAGCCGCTGGCGCGACACCTACCCGCTCGGCTACGACAAGCCCGCCGACGGCTCCCTGTCGCCGCAGCAGGTCATCGAGCGCATCGGCCAACTCGCCCCCGAGGGCACGATCTTCGCCGCGGGCGTCGGCCAGCACCAGATGTGGGCCGCGCACTACATCCAGTACGAGAAGCCCGCGACCTGGCTCAACTCCGGCGGCGCCGGGACCATGGGCTACGCGGTGCCCGCCGCGATGGGCGCCAAGGCCGGCGCGCCGGACAAGCCCGTCTGGGCCATCGACGGCGACGGCTGCTTCCAGATGACCAACCAGGAACTGACCACCTGCGCCCTGAACAACATCCCGATCAAGGTCGCCGTCATCAACAACGGCGCGCTCGGGATGGTCCGCCAGTGGCAGACCCTGTTCTACAACCAGCGCTACTCCAACACCGTGCTGCACGCGGGCCCCGACGGTGAGATCCCGCCCAACAAGGGCACGCGCGTCCCGGACTTCGTCAAGCTGTCCGAGGCGATGGGCTGTTACGCGATCCGCTGCGAGCGCCCCGAGGACCTCGACAAGGCGATCGAGGAGGCGAACGCGATCAACGACCGCCCCGTCGTGATCGACTTCATCGTCCACGAGGACGCCATGGTGTGGCCGATGGTCGCCGCCGGCACCTCCAACGACGAGATCATGGCCGCCCGGGACGTCCGCCCCGACTTCGGCGACAGCGAAGACGACTGAGCGAGGAAGACCGAAAACATGTCCAAGCACACGCTCTCCGTCCTGGTGGAGAACAAGCCCGGTGTCCTCGCCCGGATCACGGCCCTCTTCTCCCGCCGCGGCTTCAACATCGACTCGCTCGCGGTCGGTGTCACCGAACACCCCGACATCTCCCGCATCACCATCGTCGTGAATGTCGAGTCGCTCCCGCTGGAACAGGTCACCAAGCAGCTCAACAAGCTGGTCAACGTCCTGAAGATCGTCGAGCTCGAACCGGGCTCCGCCGTCCAGCGCGAACTGGTCCTCGCCAAGGTCCGCGCCGACAACGAGACGCGCTCGCAGATCGTCGAGATCGTCCAGTTGTTCCGCGCCAAGACCGTCGACGTCTCCCCGGAGGCCGTCACCATCGAGGCCACCGGTTCGAGCGACAAGCTGGAGGCCATGCTCAAGATGCTGGAACCCTTCGGCATCAAGGAGCTGGTCCAGTCCGGCACCATCGCCGTGGGCCGCGGCTCGCGCTCCATCACCGACCGGAGCCTGCGCGCCCTCGACCGCAGCGCGTGACCCCCGCGCACGCCCCCGGGCGTGCGCGCCCCGCCCGCACCCCCGGGCGACCCTCTCGTATACCGAGACCTGAAAACTTCCCTGACGCACCCCGCCGTACGGTGGGACGCAACACCTGCACACCAAGGAGAACCCCAGTGGCCGAGCTGTTCTACGACGACGACGCAGACCTGTCCATCATCCAGAACCGCAAGGTCGCGGTGATCGGCTACGGCTCCCAGGGCCACGCCCACGCGCTGTCCCTGCGGGACTCCGGCGTCGACGTGCGCGTCGGTCTGCACGAGGGCTCCAAGTCCCGCGCCAAGGCCGAGGAGCAGGGCCTGCGCGTGGTGACGCCGTCGGAGGCCGCCGCCGAGGCCGACGTCATCATGATCCTCGTCCCGGACCCGATCCAGGCCCAGGTCTACGAGGAGTCCATCAAGGACAACCTGAACGACGGCGACGCCCTGTTCTTCGGCCACGGCCTGAACATCCGCTACGACTTCATCAAGCCCCCGGCCGGCGTGGACGTCTGCATGGTCGCCCCCAAGGGCCCGGGCCACCTCGTGCGCCGCCAGTACGAGGAGGGCCGCGGCGTCCCGTGTATCGCGGCCGTCGAGCAGGACGCGACCGGCAAGGCGTTCGACCTGGCGCTCTCCTACGCGAAGGGCATCGGCGGCACCCGCGCCGGCGTCATCAAGACGACCTTCACCGAGGAGACCGAGACCGACCTGTTCGGCGAGCAGGCCGTGCTGTGCGGCGGCACCGCCGCGCTGGTCAAGGCGGGCTTCGAGACCCTGACCGAGGCCGGCTACCAGCCGGAGATCGCGTACTTCGAGTGCCTGCACGAGCTGAAGCTCATCGTGGACCTCATGTACGAGGGCGGCCTGGAGAAGATGCGCTGGTCGATCTCCGAGACCGCCGAGTGGGGCGACTACGTGACCGGCCCGCGCATCATCACGGACGCCACCAAGGCCGAGATGAAGAAGGTCCTCGCCGAGATCCAGGACGGCACGTTCGCCAAGAACTGGATGGACGAGTACCACAGCGGTCTGAAGAAGTACAACGAGTACAAGACCCAGGACGAGAACCACCTCCTGGAGACCACCGGCAAGGAGCTGCGCAAGCTCATGAGCTGGGTGGACAACGAGGAGGCGTAACCCCTCCACGACGGGGCCGCGGCACACGCCGCGGCCCCGTTCGTCATGGCGCGTCCCCGTCGTTGTCCACGGCGTCCAGCCACGGACGGGTGATCCTTCCAGGGAGGCGCAAGCGCTCTCCCCGTACGCCACTACACTGCTGAACTAATACGCGTCGGGCCCACAGCGTCGTGCGTCTTCCACGCGGCCATGCACAGCGACCCCGCGGGGCCGCTACCCCTCCACCGCCTGCGGCCGTCGGGACGGCCGTCCGCATTGGGACTTGTGAGGACTCACGTGAGCACTTCTGCCACCGGCAAACCCGTCGTACTCATCGCCGAGGAGCTGTCCCCGGCGACGGTCGACGCGCTCGGCCCCGACTTCGAGATCCGCCACTGCAACGGCGCGGACCGGGCCGAGCTGCTGCCCGCCATCGCCGACGTCGACGCCATCCTGATCCGCTCGGCCACCAAGGTCGACGCCGAGGCCATCGCCGCCGCGAACCGCCTCAAGGTCGTCGCCCGCGCTGGCGTGGGCCTGGACAACGTGGACGTGTCCGCCGCGACCAAGGCCGGCGTCATGGTCGTCAACGCCCCGACGTCCAACATCGTGACGGCCGCCGAGCTGGCCTGCGGCCTCCTCCTCGCCACCGCCCGCAACATCCCGCAGGCCGGGCAGGCGCTCAAGGGCGGCGAGTGGAAGCGCAGCAAGTACACGGGTGTGGAGCTGGCGGAGAAGACGCTCGGCGTCGTCGGCCTCGGCCGCATCGGCGCGCTGGTCGCGCAGCGCATGTCCGCGTTCGGCATGAAGGTCGTCGCCTACGACCCGTACGTGCAGCCCGCGCGCGCGGCGCAGATGGGCGTGAAGGTGCTCTCGCTGGACGAGCTGCTCGAAGTCTCCGACTTCATCACCGTCCACCTGCCCAAGACCCCCGAGACGCTGGGGCTGATCGGCGACGAGGCCCTGCACAAGGTCAAGCCGTCGGTGCGGATCGTGAACGCGGCGCGCGGTGGCATCGTCGACGAGGAGGCGCTGTACTCGGCGCTCAAGGAGGGCCGCGTCGCCGGCGCCGGCCTCGACGTGTACGCGAAGGAGCCGTGCACGGACTCGCCGCTGTTCCAGTTCGACCAGGTCGTCTGCACCCCGCACCTCGGCGCCTCCACGGACGAGGCGCAGGAGAAGGCCGGTATCGCGGTGGCCCGTTCGGTGCGCCTCGCGCTCGCCGGTGAGCTGGTCCCCGACGCGGTCAACGTGCAGGGCGGCGTCATCGCCGAGGACGTCAAGCCGGGCCTGCCGCTCGCGGAGCGCCTCGGCCGGATCTTCACCGCGCTCGCCGGCGAGGTCGCGGTCCGCCTCGACGTCGAGGTGTACGGCGAGATCACCCAGCACGACGTGAAGGTGCTCGAACTCTCCGCGCTCAAGGGCGTGTTCGAGGACGTCGTCGACGAGACCGTCTCGTACGTGAACGCTCCGCTGTTCGCGCAGGAGCGCGGGGTCGAGGTGCGCCTGACGACCTCCTCCGAGTCGCCGGACCACCGCAACGTGGTGACGGTGCGCGGCACCCTCGGCGACGGCCAGGAGGTCGCGGTCTCCGGCACGCTCGCCGGTCCCAAGCACCTCCAGAAGATCGTCGCGGTGGGCGAGTACGACGTGGACCTCGCGCTCGCCGACCACATGGTCGTCCTGCGGTACGAGGACCGCCCGGGTGTCGTCGGCACGGTCGGGCGTGTGCTCGGCGAGGCCGGGATCAACATCGGCGGCATGCAGGTCGCCCGCGCCGACGTCGGCGGCGAGGCGCTGGCCGTGCTCACGGTCGACGACACGGTCGCCCCGGCGGTGCTGAGCGAGCTGGCCGCGGAGATCGGCGCGACCTCGGCCCGCGCGGTCAACCTCTCGGCGTAGCACCGTAGTCACTCCGGCAAGCTGGCGAGCCGGCAAGGGCGGCCGTCCCGTACATGTACGGGACGGCCGCCCTTCGGCGTTCTCGCGGCTGTACGCGCCGGGCATCAGCCGGCCGGCTCCGGCGCGCTCGCGCGGGGCGCCTCCCCGGCCGGCCGCCGCTCCTGCTCGCGGTGGCGCAGCAGGGTGAAGGCGAGACAGGCGCCGGCCAGCAGGACGGCGATCGCCGCGTACGAGGCCCAGGCCATGCCGTCCACGAAGGCGGCGCGGGCGGCTTCGGCGTAGGCGGGGACGGTGATGGCCTCGCCCAGGGTCTGCGGGGCACCCGCCGGCAGGCCCGCCTGGAAGGCCGCGGTGCCGACCGAGCCGAGGACGGCCATGCCGAGCGCGCCGCCGAACTCCTGGCCCGTCTCCAGGAGGGAGCCCGCCGTGCCGGCCTTGTCCGCCGGGGTCGCGGTCAGCGCCAGATCGGTGACGACCGACGCGACGGAGACGACGCCGCAGCCGAGCACCCCGGCGCCGGCGAGGACGAGGACCAGGGAGTTAGTCCCGGCCTGCGCCATGAGGCCGAACCCGGCGGCGGCGAGCAGGAACCCGCCGCCGACCACGTACCGCTTCTCGGTCTTCTGGGCGAGGGCGGCGGCGGCCGGGGCGACGCCGCCGATGAGCACGGACGGCGCGAGGGACCACAGGGCGGCCTTGAGCGGGGCGTAGCCGAGGACGGACTGCAGGTACTGCGTGGTGAAGAACGCGGAGCCCATCATGGCGAACATGATCAGGGTGTTGAGCGCGATGCCCGTGGTGAAGATCCGCCGGGTGAACAGAGCGCGGCTGATCATGGCGTGCGGGACGGTCCGCTGGCGGTGGACGAACAGGACGCCGAAGACCAGGCCGGCCGCGAGGAACAGCAGATGGCCCGCGGCGAAGCCGTCGGCGGCGATCTTCTTCAGGCCGTAGACGACGGGCAGGACGGTCGCCATGGACAGCGGCACGGACAGCAGGTCGAAGCGGGACGGCGCCCCGGGGTCGCGGCTCTCCGGCAGGAGCAGCGGGCCGGTCACGAGGAGCAGCAGCATCGCGGGCACGTTGATCAGGAAGACCGAGCCCCACCAGAAGTGTTCGAGCAGCAGCCCGGACATCACCGAGCCGAGGGCGACGCCGCCCGCCATGGCGCCGGACCAGATGCCGATGGCCTTGGCGCGCTGGGCGGCGTCGGTGAACAGGGAGCGGACGATGCCGAGCGTCGCGGGCATCAGGGTGGCGCCGCCGACGCCGAGCAGGGCGCGGGCCGCGATCAGGGTCTCGGCGCTGGGGGAGTAGGCGGCGAGCACGGAGGCGGCGCCGAAGGCCGCGGCCCCGATGAGGAGCAGCTTGCGGCGGCCGATGCGGTCGCCGAGGGAGCCCATCGTGAGAAGCAGGCCCGCGAGGACGAAGCCGTAGACGTCGAAGATCCACAGCTGCTGGGTGGCGGTGGGGTGCAGTTCCTGGCTGATCTCGGGGATGGCGAAGTAGAGGACGGAGACGTCCATCGAGACCAGGAGCAGCGGGAGCAGAAGGACGGTGAAGGCGGTCCAGGGGTTGGTGGCCGGAGTGGCGGCGGCGCGTCGCCGCGGGGTCTTGGTCGTCATGGGAGGAACGCTAGCCAGGTTCTATACGCTTGTCTATGACGCTCGTATAAAACAGTCGTCTAGAACGCTCGTCTAGTACTTGCGTCGTAGACGGATGTCTAGGGCAGGATGACCGGCATGGGACACAAGGAAGATCTGCTCGCGGGCGCCATGCGCTGTCTGCGGGAGAAGGGGTTCGCGCGCACGACCGCGCGGGACATCGTGAAGGAGTCCGGGGCCAACCTCGCCTCGATCGGCTACCACTACGGCTCCAAGGACGCCCTTCTCGCGCAGGCGTACATCGCCCTGCTCGAGGAGCACTCCGACGACTTCGACGGCGGCGGCGGGTTCACGACGCCCGAAGGGTCGCTCGAACGGTTCCAGGAGGTCTGGACGAACGTCATCGCGGCCATGGGCAGGCCCGGTTCGATCTGGCACCTGGGCATGGAACTGGTGGTGGTCGGCGACAAGATGCCGGCGGTGCGCGACTTCGTGGCGCGGTCCCAGAGCGAGGGCGGCCGGGGGCTCATCCCGATGTTCCAGGGCGGCGCGGAGCCCCCCGCCGACGACCCGGCCGTCGACACCCTCGGCGCGTTCTACATGTGCCTGATGAGCGGCCTGATCTCCCAGTACATGCTCGACCCGGACACGGCCCCGTCCGCCGAGCGGCTCACGGAGGGGCTGCGGCGGCTGATCGCGGGGACGGAGCGCTCGGCGGACGGCTGAACCGGGTCCCTGTCGCCACAGGCGACGCAGTGGCCGCAGCCGTCACAGCCGTGATGCCTTCAGTGCCATGTGCAGCAGGAGCCGGTCCTCGCCCTCGTCGAGGTCGAGACCGGTGAGCTGCTCGACGCGCGAGAGGCGGTAGTACAGCGTCTGGCGGTGGATGCCGAGCGCCGCCGCCGTGCGCCCCGCCTGCCCCGCGCAGTCCAGGAACATCTCGGCGGTGCGCGCGAGCTGCCGGTGCGCCGGGGCCAGCAGGGGCGCCACCGCGGGGTCGTGCGCGGCCTCGGCGGGCAGCGCGGTCAGCAGGCGGTACGGGCCGATCAGCGCCCACTGCGCGTCCGGCCCGAGCCGGGGGTCGGCCAGAGCCGCGCGCGCCGCCGCCGTCGCCTCCTGCCATGCCGTCGCCAGCTCCGCGAGGTCCGAGCGCGGGGCGCCCACCCCGGCCGCGACCGCCCCCGGGACCGCGCCCGCCGCGCCGCGCAGCTTCGCCGCCGCCCACAGCGCGGGCGCGAGCACCTCGGAGGAGCGCAGCCGCACCAGCAGCGCCAGGCACTGGCCCGTCGCGCCCCACGGCACCGTGCACAGCGCGTCGGCCGCCGGGATCGTACGGACCGAGGGCGCGTCGTCCGGGTCGGCGGACGGCCAGGGCGCCACGCACACCACCGTGTGCAGGCCCTCCGCGCGGCTGCCGAGCGCCGTGCGCAGCGCCGCCACCGCCATGTCCCGCTGCCAGCCCCGCTCGGCCGTCAGCACCGAGTGGAACTCGCGGGTCAGATCCGCGCCCGCCTGCGCCTCGTCGGCGAGCTGCGCCCCGATCCGGCCGGCCACCTCCATCGCCGCGTCCAGTTGCGCGTCGGTCGGGCCCGGCTCGTCGTCCAGCAGCCATACGTAACCGAGGACGATGCCCCGATGGCGTACGGGAAGGCAGATCCGGCCCCGGTAGACGCCCGCCTCCGGGGTCGCGGGGATACGGACGGGGCGGGTCGCGCGGGCGATGCCGAACCCCTCGAACCAGGCGCGCACGGCCGGCGTCGAGGTGCGCGTCAGGATCGAACGGGTGCGGACCGGGTCCAGGGCCGAGGCGTCGAAGTCGCTGTCCGCGTCGCTCATCTGGGCGCCGAACGCGATCAGCCGGAAGTCGCGGTTCTCCAGCGTCGCCGGGGCGCCGAGCAGCGCCGAGATCTCGTCCACCAGGTCCTGGTAATCGCCCTTCACCCCGCCATTGTCCCGCATGCCGGACGGGCCTTCATACAGATGTCTGAGGTGGTGGCCACAGATGCGTGACAGGTGTCGATGGCACAGGATCGGAGCGATCCTTAGATTTCACGGTGGTTCCCCGTGCCGTTCACCCTTTGTGGTGGTTCGGCCTCTCGACAACTCATGCTCCCGTGGAGGTGCCCGTGCTGGCTCCCCTGATCCTCGCCGCGTCGCGCAGCGACAAGATGCGCTCCTTCGTGTCGGCGGCTCCGGGCACCAAGCAGGTCGTCGCCCGCTTCATCGCGGGCGAGACCGTCGACGACGTCGTGCCCGTCATCGAGGACGCCGCCGCCAAGGGCCTGGAGGTCACCCTCGACGTGGTCGGTGAGGACATCACCACCGTCGAGCAGGCGTACGCCGCCCGCGACGCCTACCTGGAGCTGATCGAGCACCTCAAGGGCCTCGGCCTCGGCGAGAAGGCCGAGATGTCCGTCAAGCTGTCGATGTTCGGCCAGGCCCTGGAGGGCGGCCACGAGCTGGCCCTGTCCAATGTGCGCCCGGTCGTCGAGGCCGCCGCCGCCATCGGCACCACCGTCACGCTCGACGCCGAGGACCACACCACCCTCGACTCGATGTTCGCCATCCACGAGGAACTGCGGAAGGACTTCCCGCAGACCGGATGCGTCATCCAGGCGTACCTGTTCCGCACCGAGGCGGACGCGCGCCGCCTCGCCGCCGCCGGCAGCCGCGTCCGCCTCGTGAAGGGCGCCTACAAGGAGCCCGCCGAGGTCGCGTACCAGGACAAGGGCGAGATCGACAAGGCGTACGTCCGCATCCTGCGCATCCTCATGGACGGCGACGGGTACCCGATGATCGGCTCGCACGACCCGCGCCTGATCTCCATCGCGCAGGAGCTGGCCCGGCGCGCCGGGCGCAAGCTGGACGAGTACGAGTTCCAGATGCTGTACGGCATCCGCAGCGAGGAGCACCTGCGGCTCGCCGCCGAGGGCCACCGCATGCGCGTCTACACCGCGTACGGCACCGACTGGTACGGGTACTTCATGCGCCGCCTCGCGGAGAAGCCCGCCAACCTGCTGTTCTTCGCCCGCTCGATCCTCACCAAGAGCTGAGCCCTCCCCAAGAGCTGAGCCCCCACCAGCCCGACCGATAACTCCCCGACCCCCGAAGGAGATACGGACCCATGACCCTGGACGCCGTGACCCAGGTCCCCGCCCCGGTCAACGAGCCGGTGCACGGTTACGCCCCCGGTTCCCCGGAGCGTGCCCGCCTGGAGGCCAAGCTCAAGGAGCTGGCCGAGAACCCGATCGAGCTGCCCTGCACCATCGGCGGCGTACGTCGTATGGGTGGCGGCGAGCGCTTCGACGTCGTACAGCCGCACAACCACAAGGCCGTCATCGGTACGTACGCCAACGCCACCGAGCAGGACGCCCAGGACGCGATCGACGCCGCCCTGGCCGCCGCCCCGGCCTGGCGCGCCATGTCCTTCGACGACCGCGCCGCGATCATCCTGCGCGCCGCCGAGCTGCTGTCCGGCCCGTGGCGCGAGACCATGGCCGCCTCCACCATGCTCGGCCAGTCCAAGACCGCGCAGCAGGCCGAGATCGACACGCCCTGCGAGCTGGTCGACTTCTGGCGCTTCAACGTCCACTACGCCCGCAACCTGCTCGCCGAGCAGCCGCCGGCGAACTCCACCGGCGTGTGGAACCGCATGGACCACCGCCCGCTGGAGGGCTTCGTCTACGCGATCACGCCGTTCAACTTCACGGCCATCGCCGGCAACCTGCCCACCGCCCCCGCCCTCATGGGCAACGTGGTGGTCTGGAAGCCGTCCCCGACGCAGACCCACGCGGCCGTCCTGCTGCTCCAGCTCCTGGAGGAGGCCGGTCTGCCCAAGGGCGTCATCAACCTCGTCACCGGTGACGGCCTCGCCGTCTCCGAGGTCGCCCTGAACCACCGCGACCTGGCCGGCATCCACTTCACCGGCTCGACCAAGACCTTCCAGCACCTGTGGAAGACGGTCGGCAACAACATCGAGAAGTACCGCACCTACCCGCGTCTCGTCGGCGAGACCGGCGGCAAGGACTTCGTCGTCGCCCACCCGAGCGCCGACCGCGCGATCCTCAAGACGGCGCTGACCCGCGGCTCCTTCGAGTTCCAGGGCCAGAAGTGCTCCGCGACCTCGCGCGCCTACATCCCGGCGTCCATCTGGAACGACGGGTTCAAGGAGGAGTTCGCGGCCGAGGTCGACGGCATCAAGATGGGTGACGTCACCGACCTGTCGAACTTCATCGGCGCCCTCATCGACGAGCGCTCGTTCGCCAAGAACAAGGCCGCGATCGACCGCGCCACGTCGGACCCGTCCTGCACGATCGTCGCGGGCGGCACCTACGACGACTCCGTCGGCTACTTCGTGCGCCCGACCGTCGTCGAGTGCTCCGACCCGGCCAACGAGGTCTTCACCACCGAGTACTTCGGCCCGTTCCTCGCCGTCCACGTCTACGAGGACGACAAGTACGACGAGATGCTCGACCAGATGGAGTCCGTGTCCGACTACGCGCTCACCGGCTCGGTCATCTCCAACGACCGTGCCGCCGCCGCGCACACGATGGAGAAGCTGCGCTACGCCGCGGGCAACTTCTACATCAACGACAAGTCGACCGGCGCCGTCGTCGGCCAGCAGCCCTTCGGCGGCGGCCGCGCCTCCGGCACCAACGACAAGGCGGGCGCCCCGCAGAACCTGATGCGCTGGACGCTGACCCGCGCCATCAAGGAGACGCTGGTCCCGCCGACGGACTACACCTACCCCCACATGGGCTGACGCCCCCGACGGGCCCGCGCCCGACCCAGACCCCCGCCCCCGGCCCAGGACCCCACCCCGGCCGGGGGCGGTGTCGTACCCGGGGGCGCGTCGTCCCTGCGCGGCGCGGCGGCGCGGCTGGGCCGGGGTCAGGCGGCTGAGTCCGCGGTGAGGACTATTTTGCCCTCGGTGTGGCCCTGTGCGGCCAGGGTGTGGGCCTTCGCCGCGGATGTCAGGGGGAACGTCGCCGTGACGTGGGGGCGGACGCGGGATGCTGCCAGGAGCGCTGCCGCCTTGCGCAGGGTCACGCCCGAGGGCTGCACCGCGACCGGTGCGAAGCGGACGCCGCGCGCCTGAGCGTCGTCCTGGGTCACACCGGGGTCCGCGAGCACCGCCGAGACCAGGAGGCCGCCGGGGCGCAGCACGGACAGGGAGCGGGGGCCGTAGTCGCCGCCCACCAGGTCGAGGACGGTGTCGATGTCCCGCAGGGCGTCCGCGAAGTCCGTCCGCGTGTGGTCGAGCGGTTCGTCGACGCCGAGGTCGCGCAGGAAGTCATGGTGCTCGGCGCGCGCGGTGCCGTAGACGTACGCGCCCTCCGCCTTCGCCGTCTGCACGGCGATGTGGCCGACGCCGCCCGCCGCCGCGTGCACGAGGACCCGGCGGCCCGGGCCGACCTGCGCCAGATCCACCAGCGCCTGCCAGGAGGTGAGCGCGGCGGACGGTGCCGCGGCGGCCCGTACATGCTCGAGGTTCGCGGGCTTCGGCGCGAGATGTTCCGTACGCACGACGGCGTACTCGGCGTACGCCCCGCCGCGCACCATGGCGAAGACCTCGTCGCCGGGCCGGAACCCGGTGACGTCCTGTCCCGCCTCCTCGACCACCCCCGAGAGGTCCCAGCCGAGCGTGAACGGCGGGTCGCCGAACAGCCGCGCCTCACCCGAGCGGGCCAGCAGGTCGACCGGGTTGACGCCGATGGCGCACACCCGCACCAGGACCTCGCCCTCGCGCGGTTCGGGCCGCTCCCGTTCGACGATCTCCAGCACCTCGGGCCCGCCGAGGCGGCGCTGCGTGACGACCCGCATGGCGGGCTCCCTCCCCACGTCCCGGCGGCCAGGCGCCCCCGGTGCTGTGCCCATCTTTCAGGCCCGGGGACGTACGTCAACTCGCTTGAGGTAAAGGGCGGTCGAGCCCCCGCAGGGAAGGGCCGGCGGGTGAGGTCCGTCTCAGATAGTAGGAAGTCCGAGTAATTGTGGAGACAGAAGCAGCGACCTGCCCTAGCTTTGTAGAAGCCGAACGACTCGCTTACCTGGCGAATGGCGGCCGCGAGCCGGAGCACGAAGCAGGCAACCCCTGCGGCTCCCCGCTCCCCGCCTCTTCCGGCGCCTCGAAATCCCCCTAGGTGCGCGCAATTCCGCGCGTCCTGACGTGATTCTCAAGGAGTCGATCACCATGGCCACTGCGACGCCCGTTCGCCGCCGAGTCCGTCATGTCTCCCCCTCCAGCGAAACCGACCGGCAGGCCGCGAGGACCGCAGCCGCCGCCCTCCAGCGCGCCCTGGACCGCAGGGACAACGGCGGCGAGACCGGCCACTGAGCGCCGGTCCCCACACCCGTACAGACTGACCACAGGGTCACCGGTCACACCCGGCCGCCGCGTCACCGCTCCGCCGCGCCCCCGCCGCGCCGCACCACGAAACGGTCCACGCGCTCGCCGCTCGCGGCCAGCGCGGAGACCGTCATCCGGCCCCGCTCCACCTCCACCGCGAGGAACGAGAAGCCGGTGTAGCGCACCCGCGACCAGCTCACCCGGTCCGGGTCGGGCAGGCGTGAGCGCGTCCAGCGGAAGGTGACGATCTCGTCCCGGTCGACGACGTGCCCCTCGTGGCTGTCGCGCACCCCCGGCCCGAAGCCGTAGAGGTCCTTGCCGGCGCCGCCCGCGGTGACATACACGATGCCGTCGCGCGTCGGATCGGTCGACGCGCCGACCGGCACCGGCTTGCCCACCTCGCCCCGCGTGCCCCGGATCGCGTCGGTGCGCTCGTACACGTGGTTGTGCCCGTTGATCACCAGGTCCACCTGATGGCGGGCCAGCAGCGGCACCCACGCGTTCCGCACCCCGCCGTCCGAGGCGTGCGTCGACGTCGAGTACGCGCAGTGGTGGAAGAAGACCACGACGAACTCCACGTCCGCGCGCGCCCGCAGCTCACCGAGCCGCCGGTCCAGCCAGGCCGTCTGCCGCCCGCCGGTGTACCCCCGGTTGGCGGGGATCTCGTACGAGACGTCGTTCGCGTCCAGCGCCACCACGCCCACGTTCCCGTACACGAACGAGTAGACGCCCGGCGCGTGGCGCGGGTCAGGACCGTCGTCCGGCAGCGACCAGCGCGCGCTCTGCCCGCCGTAGCCGTTCGGCGAGTACCACGCCTCCATGTCGTGGTTGCCGGTCGTCACCATCCATGGCACCGACTTCGCCACCGTCTCCGTCTGCGCGAGGAACTGGTCCCACACGCGGGCGTCGTACGTGTCCGACTCCTTGCCGTGGCCCGTGCCGTCCGCGTAGCAGAGGTCGCCCGCGTGCAGATGGAACGCCGGGTTCTGGCCGAGGATCAGCTGGTCGGTGGCGAGCGCGTCATAGCCGACGCCCTGGTCGCCGAAGGCCGTGAACACGAACCGCTCCGGGAACGAGGGCGCCGTACGGAACGTGCCGAGCGTGCCGAGCCGCTCCGCGTCCGCCGGGTCGAAGCCGTCGTGGCCGACGCCGTAGTAGTACGTCGTGCCCGGCTCCAGGCGGTCCAGGGCCGCGTGCAGGTAGTACTGCTCGACCGCCGGCAGTTTCCGGGACAGCGCGGGGGTGTGCAGCGCCCGCACCTCCGCCTCGATCTTCCGGCTCAGCTCCCAGGGGCGGTGCCCGATCCGCACGTACGGCCGGTCCACGGCGAACGGCACCTGCCACGAGATCCGCATCTGCGTACGGGGATCCGCGCCGAACGCCAGATGCCGGCCGAACGGCGCCACCAGCGCCCCGGCCACCCGCACGGGGGAGCGGTGCGGCGCGGCGCCCGGCGGGTTCGCGTAACTCGTCGCCGCGGGGCCGCCGTTGAGCAGCGCCGCCCCGCCGGCCACGGCCGCCGCCCCCGTCAGGGCGCGCCGCCTGCTGACGCGCCGGCCGAACCGGGAGCGCAGATACGCGTGCTGTTCCGGCATGCTCATCCGGGCGGCGAGCCGCGGCGGGATGCCGACGTCCGGGGTGGGCGGTTCGGAGGACGTCGGGGGCGTCCCCCGCGAAGGCACGGTCATGGCAGGCAACTTCCCAGGGCGGACCAACTCCCGCCACCCCGGCGGGTGAACACCCGCTGACCGCGAGGGAACCGGCCCGCCCGGCACGTCCATATGCTGGACAGCGCGTGTCATCCCATGGGACAAGGGGTACGGTGCGGAGCATGTCGGCAAGTTCTCGCAGCATCAATCTCGCAGTGATCCCCGGTGACGGCATCGGCCAGGAGGTCGTGGCCGAGGGGCTCAAGGTCCTCTCCGCCGTCCTCCCGCAGGATGTGAAGCTGGAGACCGAGGAGTACGACTTCGGCGCGCAGCGCTACCACGCCACCGGTGAGACCCTCACCGACGCCGACCTCGACGCCCTCAAGAAGCACGACGCCATCCTGCTCGGCGCCATCGGCGACCCGAGCGTGCCCTCCGGCGTCCTGGAGCGCGGCTTCCTGCTCAAGCTCCGCTTCGCGTTCGACCACCATGTGAACCTGCGCCCCTCGAAGCTGCTCCCCGGCGTCGCCACCCCGCTCGCCGGCCAGCCCGCGATCGACTTCGTCGTCGTCCGCGAGGGCACCGAGGGCCCCTACACGGGCAACGGCGGCACGATCCGCAAGGGCACCGTCCACGAGGTCGCCACCGAGGTCTCCGTCAACACGGCCTTCGGTGTCGAGCGCGTGGTCCGCGACGCCTTCGCCCGCGCCCAGGCCCGCCCCCGCAAGAAGCTCACGCTGGTCCACAAGAACAACGTGCTGACCTTCGCCGGGCACCTGTGGACGAACACGTTCAACAAGGTGGCCGCCGAGTTCCCCGACGTCACCACCGACTACATCCACGTCGACGCCGCGACGATCTACCTCGTCACCGACCCGGCCCGCTTCGACGTCATCGTCACCGACAACCTCTTCGGCGACATCATCACCGACCTCGCCGCGGCCGTCTCCGGCGGCATCGGCGTCGCGGCCTCCGGGAACATCGACCCGAGCCGCGAGTTCCCCTCGATGTTCGAGCCCGTCCACGGCTCGGCCCCGGACATCGCGGGCCAGGGCAAGGCCGACCCGACCGCCACGGTCCTCTCGGTCGCCCTCCTCCTGCGCCACCTCGGCCACGAGACCGAGGCCGCGCGCATCGAGACCGCCGTCTCCGCCGACCTCGGCGAGCGCGGCGACAGCGTCCGGACCACGCAGCAGATCGGCGACGCGCTCGCCGCCCGAGTAGCCGGCTGACCCGGCGCTCACGTCCAGGAGCACGCAGCTCCGCAAGCCGCCAGGTCGCTCACGCACCCGGCGGCTTCTCGCGTGCGGCCCCGGGTGTCACCATCAACCCAGGGCCGCACCCCCACCCCACCCTCCCCGCCCGTTACGAGCACACCCGGCCACGCGCGATAATCGAACGCGGGGCCGCGGAACAGGTGAAAGCTCGGACGTCCTAGTACAGGGAGTGCAGGGGTGAACGCGGTCCGCCACAACCACACGGTGAAGGACACGCAATCATGACGACGACGCCCACGATCGAGCTCAAGCCCTCCTCGACCCCGCTGTCCGCCGCGGAGCGCGACGCGATCCTGGCCAGCCCGGGATTCGGCCGCCACTTCACCGACCACATGGTGACCGTCAAGTGGACCGAGGGCCGCGGCTGGCACGACGGACAGCTCGTGCCCTACGGCCCGCTCTCCCTCGACCCGGCCACGAACGTCCTGCACTACGCGCAGGAGATTTTCGAGGGCCTCAAGGCGTACCGGCAGCCCGACGGCTCCGTCGCCACGTTCCGCCCCGACATGAACGCCAAGCGCTTCCAGCACTCCGCCTGGCGCCTCGGCATGCCCGAGCTGCCCGTCGAGACGTTCATCGAGGCGTGTGACGCGCTCGTGCGCCAGGACCAGGACTGGGTGCCCGCGCACGGCGGCGAGGAATCCCTCTACCTGCGGCCCTTCATGATCGCCACCGAGGTCGGCCTCGGCGTGAAGCCGGCCAACGAGTACCTGTTCGTCGTCATCGCCTCGCCCGCCGGCGCGTACTTCCCCGGCGGCGTCAAGCCCGTCTCCATCTGGCTCTCCGAGGACCGCGTGCGCGCCGTGCCCGGGGGCGTCGGCGACGCCAAGACCGGCGGCAACTACGCGGCGTCGCTGCTCGCGCAGGCGGAGGCGGCGGCCAAGGGCTGCGACCAGGTCGCCTACCTCGACGCCGTCGAGCACAAGTGGGTCGAGGAGCTCGGCGGCATGAACCTGTACTTCGTGTACGGGAACAAGATCGTCACGCCGACGCTGACCGGGTCGCTGCTCGCCGGTGTCACGCGGGACTCCCTGCTCCAGGTCGCGCGGGACCTCGGATACGAGGCGGAGGAGGGGCGCGTCTCCATCGAGCAGTGGCAGGCGGACTCCGCGTCCGGGGAGCTGACGGAGGTGTTCGCGTGCGGGACCGCGGCGGTGATCACTCCTGTGGGGCGGGTCAAGCGGGCCGGGGCGGAGTGGACGCAGTCCGAGGGGGTTGCCGGGGCGGTGACGATGCGGCTTCGGGAGGCGTTGCTGGACATCCAGCGCGGTAAGGTCTCCGACCCGCACGGCTGGATGCACCGCCTCGCCTGATCTCCCTCTCTTCTACGCAAGGGCCGTGGCCCCCCGCCTGGGGGGTGACGGCCCTTCCTCTTGCCGAGGGGTGCGCCGAGTCTCCCTTCACCTCTCGCCCGGTGGTGGGCTGGTCGCGCAGTTCCCCGCGCCCCTGGGGAGTCCTCCGGGTAAGGCCGCTTGCAGCGACCGCCTTGCGCAGTTCCCCGCGCCCCTGACGGGGCGCTGCCCCCTGGGGTTGTCGTTCACCTTTCGCCCGGTGGGGCTTCTCGCGCAGTTCCCCGCGCCCCTGGAGGGGCGACTGCGTCGCCACCTCCTCCCCTGGGGAGCTGGGGCGAAGCCCCGCTCCCTCAGGGGCGCGGGGAACTGCGCAACGTTCAGGGCAGCGGGCCTCACCCGGAGAACTCCCCAGGGGCGCGGGGAACTGCGCGATCAGCCACGACGCGAGTCGAGGAAACCCACCGGCCGGAGCCACCCACTCTCCTTGGGGACTGCGCGGCATGGAGTTTGAGCGGTGTTCTAAAACACCCTTGGGAGTTGCGCTCAGGGTAGGAGTCAAAAGGGGCGGACGTTAGAGTGGGGGTCTAAAAGAAAGGGGCGCTCCTTTGCGACTGACGCCAACAGAACGTGACCGCCTCCTCCTCTTCGGCGCAGCCGAACTCGCCCGAGCCCGCAAGGCAAGAGGCCTGCGCCTGAACGTGCCGGAGGCCACCGCCCTGATCGCCGACACGGTCTGCGAGGCCGCCCGGGACGGCAAACGCCTCGCGGAGGCGATCGAGGAGGCCCGCGCGGCCCTCGGCCCGGACGACGTCCTGCCCGGCGTCGCGGACGTCGTCACGGAGGTCCACGTGGAGGCCGTCTTCGACGACGGCTCCCGCCTGGCCGTCGTCAGCGACCCCATCGGCGCCGACGCGAGCGCGGGCGAGGACGCCCCCGGCGCCCTCCTCCCGGGCCCGGGCTACGAGGACCGCCCCGCGGCCGTCGTCCTGACCGTCACGAACACCGCGTCCGTCCCCGTCTCCGTCACCTCGCACTACCACTTCTTCGAGGCCAACCCCCGCCTCGACTTCGACCGCGCCGCCGCCTACGGCATGCGCCTCGCCGTGCCGGCCGGCTCGTCCGTCCGGTTCGGCCCGGGGGAGAGCGGCGAGGTCGGCCTCGTGCCGATCGGCGGCGACCGGATCGCCATCGGCTTCGCGGGCCTGGTCGACGGCCCGCTCGACGCCCCCGGCGCCCGCGAGGAGGCGCTGCGCCGCGCCGCCGCCTGCGGCTATCTCGGCGTCGGCGCCGACACCCCCGAGCACGACGAGGAGAACGCCCGATGAGCCGCCCCGGAGGCCACCCTGCGGAGGCGCGCAGCCTCTCCCCGTACGAGTACGCGGCCACGCACGGCCCCCGCGCCGGCGACCGGGTCAGGCTCGGCGACTCGGGGCTCACGATCAAGGTCGAGTCGGACGCGCAGAAGCCCGGCGACGAGTTCCTGGCCGGGTTCGGCAAGACGGCCCGCGACGGCCTGCACCTGAAGGCCGCCGCCGTCCGCGACACCTGTGACGTCGTGATCTCCAACGTCGTCGTGATCGACGCGGCGCTCGGCATCCGCAAGGTGTCCATCGGCATCCGCGAGGGCCGGATCCACGCGATCGGCCGCGCGGGCAACCCGGACACGCTCGACGGCGTGGACGTCGTCGTCGGCACCGGCACGACCATCGTCTCCGGCGAGGGCCTGATCGCCACCGCCGGAGCCGTCGACACCCACGTCCATCTGCTGTCCCCGCGCATCATGGAGGCGTCGCTCGCGTCCGGCGTCACCACGATCATCGGGCAGGAGTTCGGCCCGGTCTGGGGCGTCGGCGTCAACTCGCCCTGGGCGCTGAAGCACGCGTTCTCCGCGTTCGACGCCTGGCCCGTCAACATCGGCTTCCTGGGCCGGGGTTCGTCCTCCGACGGCGCCCCGCTCGTGGAGGCGCTGGCCGAGGGCGGCGCGCTCGGCTTCAAGGTGCACGAGGACATGGGCGCCCACACCCGCGCCCTGGACACCGCGCTGCGCGTCGCCGAGGAGCACGACGTGCAGGTCGCCCTGCACAGCGACGGCCTGAACGAGTGCCTGTCCGTCGAGGACACCTTGAAGGTCCTCGACGGCCGGACGATCCACGCCTTCCACATCGAGGGCTGCGGCGGCGGTCACGTACCGAACGTGCTGAAGATGGCCGGCGTGCCCAACGTCATCGGCTCCTCCACCAACCCCACCCTCCCCTTCGGCCGGGACGCGGTCGCCGAGCACTACGGCATGATCGTCTCCGTCCACGACCTGAAGACGGACCTGCCCGGCGACGCCGCCATGGCCCGCGACCGCATCCGCGCGGGCACGATGGGCGCCGAGGACGTCCTGCACGACCTGGGCGCCATCGGCATCACCTCGTCCGACGCGCAGGGCATGGGCCGCGCCGGCGAGACCGTACGCCGTACGTTCGCCATGGCAGGGAAGATGAAGGGCGAGCTGGGCGACCCGGGCGTCGGCCACGACAACGAGCGCGTCCTGCGCTACATGGCGAAGCTGACCATCAACCCCGCCATCGCGCACGGCCTCTCGCACGAGATCGGCTCGCTGGAGCCCGGCAAGATGGCCGACATCGTGCTGTGGCGCCCGGAGTTCTTCGGCGCGAAGCCCCAACTGGTCCTGAAGTCGGGCTTCCCCGCGTACGGCGTCGTCGGCGATCCGAACGCGGCGACCGACACCTGCGAACCCCTCGTCCTCGGCCCGCAGTTCGGGGCGTTCGGCGCGACCGCCGCCGAGCTGTCCGTGGCGTTCGTCGCCCGGGCCGCCGTCGACGACGGCCACGACACGATGCCGACGCGCCGCCGCCGGGTCGCCGTGCGCGGCACCCGGGGCATCGGCCCGGCCGACCTGCGCCTGAACACCCGTACCGGCGCGGTCGACGTGGACCAGCGCTCCGGCCTGGTCACCCTCGACGGCGAGCCGCTGCGCTCCGAGGCCGCCGAGTCCGTCTCCCTCAACCGTCTCTACTTCCTCTGAGGTCCCCGCGATGACGTACCTGATGCCGCCCGAGTGGGCGCCGCACGAGCGCACCTGGATGGCCTGGCCCAGCCCCAACCCGACCTTCGGCGACGAGGGCGAACTGGCCGCCGCGCGCGGCGCGTGGGCGTCCGTCGCCAACGCCGTGCGCCGCCACGAGCCGGTGACGATGATCGTCGGCCCCGGCCAGTCCGCCACCGCCCGCGCTCTGCTCGACCCGGCCGTCGACCTCGTCGAGCGGGAGCTGGACGACGCCTGGATGCGGGACATCGGCCCCACCTTCGTCAAGCACGCCGAGACCGGTGAACTGGCCGCCGTGGACTGGACGTTCAACGGCTGGGGCGCCCAGGACTGGGCCCGCTGGGAGCACGACGCGAAGATCGCCCGGCACATCGCGGACCTCACCGGCGTCGCCGCGCACTCCAGCCCGCTGGTCAACGAGGGCGGCGGCATCCACGTGGACGGCGCGGGCACGGTCCTGCTCACCGAGACCGTCCAGCTCGACCCCGACCGCAACCAGAACTGGTCCAAGGAGGACGTCGAGCGGGAGATCCACGCCCGTATCGGCACCTCCAAGGCGATCTGGCTGCCGCGCGGACTGACCGCCGACTACGGCGAGTTCGGCACCCGGGGGCATGTCGACATCGTCGCCGCGTTCGCCGCGCCCGGCGTCGTCCTCGTCCACACCCAGACCGACCCCGCGCACCCCGACTTCGAGGTGAGCCGGGAGATCGCCGGGGTGCTGCGCGGGGCGAGCGACGCGCAGGGCCGCCCGCTGGAGATCGTCGAGGTGCCCGCGCCGAGCGTCCTCGCCGACGACGAGGGCTGGGTCGACTACTCGTATATCAACCACTACCTGTGCAACGACGGTGTCGTGCTGTGCGGGTTCGACGACCCGCGCGACGAGGAGGCCGCGGCGATCTTCCGCCGTCTCTTCCCCTCCCGTACGGTCACGCTGGTGGACGCCCGCACGATCTTCGCCAACGGCGGCGGCATCCACTGCATCACCCAGCAGCAGCCGGTCGCCGGGGCATGACCCGGCAGCGCACCCCGGCGCCGCCGCGCGAGCAGGTGCTCGCCACGGCCATGGAGATGATCGCCGAGCACGGGCTCGACCGGCTCACCATGGCCGCGCTCGGCCGCGCCGTCGGCATGAGCAGCGGGCACCTCGCCTACCACTTCAAGTCCAAGGACGCCCTGCTCCTGCGGACCCTGGAGTGGAGCGAGGGCCGGCTCGGCGAGCGGCGGCGCCTGCTGCTGTCCGGCGAGGGCGGCGCGCGTGAGCGCGTGGACGCCTACGTCGACCTGTATCTGCCCGACGGCCCCCGCGATCCGCACTGGACGCTGTGGCTGGAGGTGTGGAACCGCTCGCAGAACGCCGACGACGACGGCCGCACCCGGCAGGCCGCCATCGAGGGCGCCTGGCACCGGGACCTGGTCGCGCTGCTCGCCGAGGGCATCTCGCGCGGTGAGTTCCGCGCGGTCGACCCGGACCGGTTCGCCACCCGGCTGCGGGCGCTGCTCGACGGGTTCTCCATCCACCTCGCCATCGGCCTGCGGGGCGTGGAGCGCGCCCAGGTCCTCACGCACGTACGGGAGTTCCTCGACGAGGCACTGGCGGCGGGGGACTCCTGAAGGGCCGCGAGGGTTGTACGCCGTAGGTCTTATTGCCTGGCCGCGGGCGATGCGTTTGTATCACTGCGGGCCCGCCGTGTGAGCGCGCGGGCCGTGCGGGGTCCGGAACGGCCGCGGCCGTCGTGGCGGTGGGGAGCGCGACGGCCGCCGCCCCGGACCCGCGCGCCCGCCCGGCCGCTCAGCCGGCGGTGAACCGCAGCGGGGTGCCCGGCCTGGCCTGCGCGGCGGCGGGCAGGGCGTCGGCGGCGACCACGCCGATCACCGGGTAGCCGCCCGTCGTCGGATGGTCGTGGAGGAAGACGACCGGCCGGCCGTCCGGCGGCACCTGCACCGCCCCCAGGACCATGCCCTCGCTGGGCAGTTCACCCTCCCGCGCCCGTTCGAGGGCGGGTCCCTCGGTGCGCAGGCCGATGCGGTTGCTGTGCGCGGAGACCGTGAACTCGGCGGTGCGCAGCACCCGCAGGGCCGCGTCCGTGAACCAGTCCGCGCGCGGCCCGAGCCGCACCGGCAGCACGAGCAGCGCCGGGGGAGCGGGCCAGGGCGCGGCGGCCGGGAGCGCGGGCGCGGCCGTGGGCGCGGGCCCGACGGGCAGCAGGTCGCCCTCCGCGAGCGGCGCGGGCCCGAGTCCCGAGAGCAGATCGGCGCAGCGGCTGCCGAGCACCGGCTCCACGGCCACGCCCCCGGCGACGGCCACGTACGTCCGTACGCCCGCGACCGCGCCGCCCACGTCGAGCGTGGCGCCCGCGGGGACGCGGACCGGGGCGCCCCAGGCGGCGGGCCGCCCGTCCACGGTCACCGGGCAGGGCGCGCCGCCCACGACGACGGTCACCGGACGGTCGGGGCGCAGCGCGCAGCCGGTGAGGGTGGTCTCCAGGACGGCCGCGTCCGCCGCGTTGCCCGCGAGCCGGTTGGCGAGGCGCATCGCGGGGGCGTCGAGCGCGCCGGAGCGGGGCACGCCGAGGTGCGCGTGGCCGGGCCGCCCGGCGTCCTGCACAGTGGTCAGCGCGCCGGGGCGCACGACGGTCAGCCTGGTCGTCATGCCCGCTCCCCGCCGCCAGGGGGCTCGGGCACGAAGCGGACCAGGGTGCCGGGGGAGAGGAGGGCGGCCCGCTCGCCGCGTGCCGGGTCCCAGAGCGGGGCTGGGTCGGGCATCGTGCCGATGAGCCGCCAGCCGCCGGGCGTCGCGCGCGGGTACACCGCCGTGTAGGGGCCCGCCACCGCCACCGCCCCGGCCGGCACCCGCGTCCGCGGGGTCTCGCGGCGCGGCACGTGCAACTCATCGGGCAGCCCCGTCAGATAGCCGAACCCGGGCGCGAAGCCGCAGAACGCCACCCGGTAGGTGTACGAGGCGTGCCGCGCGGCCGCGTCCTCGGGGGCGAGGCCCCACAGCCGCGCGACGGCAGCGAGGTCGGGCCCGTCGTAGACCACCGGCACGGTCACCGCCCTGCCCCGCGCCTCGCCCGCCGGCGGCACGTCCCAGGCGGGCAGCGCGCGGGCCAGGGTCTCAGGGTCGGCGACCTCGTCGAGCAGGACCGTACGGGCGCCGGGCACGACCTCGCCCACGGCCGGCAGCGTCCCCGCCGCCCGTCTGCGCAGCACCTCGGCGTGGAACGCGGCGGTCGCCTCCGCGTCGGGCAGTTCGACCAGCAGGGCCCGCCGTCCGGCCCGGCGCACGGTCAGGGCGCCGCTCACGTGAACGCCTCCACCCGCACGCCCGCGCCGTACAGCGCGGCCCGCACCCGGGCGGCGATACGGGCGGCGCCCGGGGTGTCGCCGTGGACGCACAGCGAGCGGGCGGCGACCGGGACGCGGGTGCCGTCGACGGCGGCCACCGCGCCGTCCACCGCGAAGCCGACGGCGCGGGCGACCACCGCGTCCGGGTCCTCGACGACGGCGCCGGGCTCGCGGCGCGGCACCAGGGTGGCGTCGGGCGTGTAGGCGCGGTCCGCGAACGCCTCCGGCACGGCCGTGAGGCCCGCGTCGGCGGCGGCGGCCAGCAGCGCCGAACCCGGCAGCCCGAGCACGGGGAGCGCGCCGCCGGCGAGGAGGGTACCGGCGACCACGGCGCGGGCCTGGGCGGCGTCGCGGACCGTGCGGTTGTAGAGGGCGCCGTGCGGCTTCACGTACGTCACGTCGGCGCCGGCGGCGCGGGCGAACACCCGCAACGCCCCGATCTGGTACGCCACTTCGGCCGCCAGCTCGTCCTCGGGCACGTCCATCGCGCGGCGCCCGAACCCGGCGAGGTCGCGGTAGGAGACCTGGGCGCCGATCCGCACCCCGCGCTCGGCGGCCCGCTCGCAGACCCGGCGCATCACGGTCGGGTCGCCCGCGTGGAAGCCGCAGGCGACGTTGGCACTGGTGACGACGGACAGCAGGGCGTCGTCGTCGGTGAGGCTCCAGCGGCCGAAGCCCTCACCGAGATCCGCGTTGAGGTCGATCACGTCCAGGGGCACCTCCTCAACGTAAGGGATTGTTGAACGATTCCACAAGCAGGCGGGCCCGTACATCCCCCGCCAGGGCCGCCGCGCACTCCCCGTGACCACAATGAACGCAAGTACGCCCGATCGTTGTCCGAGGCGCCCTTGTCACCCGGCGCGGGCGTCCCTCATCGTGGCCGGTCATGGGACGAGAGCAATGGAAGAAGGTCCTGGTCGGATCGGCCGGGAACATGGTCGAGTGGTTCGACTGGTTCGTGTACGCGAGCTTCGCCACCTACTTCGCGGGGTCCTTCTTCCCCGACGGCGACCCCACCGCCCAACTCATGAACACCGCGGGCATCTTCGCCGTCGGCTTCTTCATGCGGCCGGTCGGCGGCTGGCTGCTCGGCCGCGTCGGCGACCGCAAGGGCCGCAAGGCCGCGCTCACCCTCACCGTCACCCTCATGTCGGCGTCCGCCGTGCTCATCGCCGTCGCCCCGACCTACGCCGTCGCCGGGTACGGCGGCGCCGCCGTCCTGCTCATCGCCCGTCTGCTGCAAGGACTTTCGGTCGGCGGCGAGTACGCGGCCAGCGCCACCTATCTCACCGAGGCGTCCGACCCGAGCCGCCGCGGCTTCGCCTCCAGCTTCCAGTACGTGTCCATGACGGCCGGTCAGATCGTGGGCCTGGGCCTCCAGATCGTGCTCCAGCGCACCATGAGCGACGACGCGCTGCACAGCTGGGGCTGGCGCATCCCCTTCATCGTCGGCGCCCTCGGCGCGGCCGTCATCTTCTACCTGCGCCGCAACATGCTGGAGACCGACGTCTACGAGGAGTCCGCCGACGCCGACGGGCTCGCCACCGGCGACGACAAGGGCACCCTCAAGGCCCTGTGGGCGCACCGGCGCGAGGCGTTCCTCGTCATCGCCCTCACCATGGGCGGCACCGTCGCCTACTACACGTACACGACCTATCTGACCAAGTACCTGTCGAACTCGGCGGGCCTGAGCAAGCAGACCGCGACGCTCGTCTCGTTCTGCGCGCTTCTCGTCTTCGCCTGCCTCCAGCCGCTCGCCGGCGCCCTGTCCGACCGGATCGGCCGCCGCCCGCTGCTCATCACCTTCGCCGTCGGCTCGACCTTCCTGACCGTGCCGATCATGACGCTGCTCCAGCACGCCGGGTCGTTCTGGCCCGCGCTCGGCCTGTCGCTGCTCGCGCTCGTCGTCGTCACCGGCTACACCTCGATCAACGCCTGCGTGAAGGCCGAACTCTTTCCCACCGGCATCCGCGCCCTCGGCGTCGCACTGCCCTACGCCCTCGCCAACGCGCTGTTCGGCGGCACCGCCGAGTACGTCGCCCTGTGGTTCAAGAACGGCGGCATCGAGTCCGGCTTCTACTGGTACGTCGCCGGGTGCGCGGCCGTCTCCCTGATCGTCTACCTCTCCATGCGCGAGACCCGCGACATCGACCTCCACCGGGTCGCCGCCACCCAGGAATCCCCCCGCACCACGGCCGCCCCCGAGACCGCCTGACCGCATCGTGAGACCACGGCCCGGGCCCCGGCCGGGCTGTGGCACACTGCCCGCGTGCTCTCGTTCGCCATGATGATTATTGGCAGCAGGCGCGCCGGTCCGCAGTGACCGCCTCGTACGACCCGGTACAGGCGGACACCGTCGTCCTCGACCCGCGCGCAGACCTCTCGCACCCGCGAGGGGTTTTTTCGTTTCCTGGCCCACCCACAGCCGGGGAAGGAGCGCGGGGGATCATGGAGAGACGGTGGAGCCGGTCATTCCGGTAAGACCGAGATCCCGATCAGGAGCCAGACAGCATGAGCAGCAACCCGAGCGGACGCACCGGGGACCCCACCGGCGGCCTCGACGATTCCTTCCACGTCTTCGACACGACCCTGCGCGACGGCGCGCAGCGCGAGGGCATCAACCTCACGGTCGCCGACAAGCTGACCATCGCCCGGCACCTCGACGACTTCGGCGTCGGCTTCATCGAGGGCGGCTGGCCCGGCGCCAACCCCCGCGACACCGAGTTCTTCTCCCGCGCGCGAAAAGAGATCGACTTCAAGCACGCCCAGCTCGTCGCGTTCGGCGCCACCCGCCGCGCCGGCGGCAAAGCGAGCGAGGACCCGCAGGTACGGGCCCTGCTGGAGTCCGGCGCCCCCGTCATCACGCTCGTCGCCAAGGCCCACGACCGGCACGTCGAACTGGCCCTGCGCACCACCCTCGACGAGAACCTGGAGATGGTCCGCGACACCGTCTCCCACCTCGTCGCCCAGGGCCGCCGCGTCTTCGTCGACTGCGAGCACTTCTTCGACGGCTACCGCGCCGACCCCGCCTACGCCAAGTCCGTCGTGCGCACCGCCCACGAGGCCGGCGCCTCCGTCGTCGTCCTGTGCGACACCAACGGCGGCATGCTCCCCGCCCAGGTCCAGGCGATCACCCACACCGTCCTCGACGACACCGGCGCCCGCCTCGGCATCCACGCCCAGGACGACACCGGCTGCGCCGTCGCCAACACCCTCGCCGCCGTCGACGCGGGCGCCACCCATGTCCAGTGCACCGCCAACGGCTACGGCGAGCGCGTCGGCAACTCCAACCTCTTCCCCGTCGTCGCCGCCCTGGAGCTGAAGTACGGCAAGCAGGTGCTGCCCGACGGCGCGCTGCGCGAGATGACCCGCATCTCGCACGCCATCGCCGAGGTCGTCAACCTCACGCCCTCCACGCACCAGCCCTACGTCGGCGTCTCCGCGTTCGCCCACAAGGCCGGCCTGCACGCCTCCGCGATCAAGGTCGACCCCGACCTCTACCAGCACATCGACCCCGACCTCGTCGGCAACCGGCTGCGCATGCTCGTCTCCGACATGGCCGGCCGCGCCTCCATCGAGCTGAAGGGCAAGGAACTCGGCGTCGACCTCGGCGGCGACCGCGAGCTGATCGGCCGCGTCGTCGAGCGCGTCAAGGAACGCGAGCTGAAGGGCTACACGTACGAGGCCGCCGACGCCTCCTTCGAACTCCTGCTGCGCGAAGAGGCCGAGGGCCGCGCCCGCCGCTACTTCCGCGTCGAGTCCTGGCGGGCCATCGTCGAGGACCGCCCCGACGGCACCCACGCCAACGAGGCCACCGTGAAGCTGTGGGCCAAGGGCGAGCGCATCGTCGCCACCGCCGAGGGCAACGGCCCGGTCAACGCCCTCGACCGCGCCCTGCGCGTCGGCCTGGAGCGCATCTACCCCCAGCTGGCCAAGCTGGAGCTGGTCGACTACAAGGTCCGCATCCTGGAGGGCAAGCACGGCACCGAGTCCACGACCCGCGTGCTCATCTCCACCTCCGACACCGAGGCCGAGTGGTCCACGGTCGGCGTCGCCGAGAACGTCATCGCCGCCTCCTGGGGCGCCCTTGAGGACGCCTACACGTACGGGCTGCTGCGCGCCGGCGTCGAGCCGGTCGAGTAGAACGGGCTCTTCCCGGGCGGTAAGCGGGAGGTGCGCGGGGTGCGCGGGCGGCGACAAATGGTTCGAATGGGTTAGCGTCAAGGTATGAAGGCCCTGTTCGCGGCCGTTGCCGCCGCCGTCCTCGCCCTGGGTGCGACGCTCACCACCGCGCCCCCGGCGTCGGCCGTCTCGGAGCTGTCTCCGGTCGCCGACGCGTTCCGGAAGGGCCCGGTGTACGTCGATCCGGCCCTGTCCGGCGAGGTGCCACGGGCCAAGGCCGACGCGCTCGCCAAGAAGATCGAGGACGCCGACAAGCCGGTCTTCCTCGCGGTGCTCTCCGCGGACACCCCGCACCCGAAGACGTTCTTCCAGGACCTGCGCGCGAAGACGGGCATCGTCGGCGTGTACGGGGTGCGGCTCGGCGACCTCTTCGGCGCCAAGGCCGACCACCAGGTCATGTCGCCCGCCGCCGTCGCCAACCTGTCCGTCAGCCTCCGCGGCGAATCCCTCGACCGCCAGCTCGACGACTACGTGGACGCCGCCGTCCGCACCGCGCACGGCTCCGCGCCCGCTTCCTGGAGCGGCGGCGGCGGTGACAGCGGCGGCGGGGTGAACACCGGGGCGCTCGTCGGCGTCGGCGCGGTCGTCGTCGTGGGCGGCGCCGGCGCGTACGCGCTCGTCCGGCGCAGCCGCAGGCGCCGCGAGGAGGAGCAGCGGGCCGCGCTCGACCGGCTGCGGGTCGTCGTCGACGAGGACATCACCGCGTTCGGCGAGGAACTCGACCGGCTCGACTTTCACCCGGCCGAGTCCGGCGCCGACGACGCCATGCGCGCCGACTTCGAGCGCGCCCTCGACTCCTACGACAAGGCCAAGCAGTACATGGCCGACGCGCAGCGGCCCGAGGACGTGCGCGCGGTGACGCAGGCGCTGGAGGACGGCCGGTTCTCTCTCGCGCTGCTCGCCGCGCGCCGTGAGGGGCGGCCGCTGCCCGAGCGCCGCGCGCCCTGCTTCTTCGACCCCCGGCACGGGCCCTCCGTCGAGGACGCGATGTGGACGCCGGCCGGCGGGGCGCCCCGCGAGGTTCCCGTGTGCGCGGCGGACGCCTCGCGGCTGCGGGACGGGCAGGAGCCCTTGGTGCGTACGGTCGACACCGGGGCGGGGGAGCGCCGGCCCTACTACGACGCCGGGCCGGCCTACGGGCCCTGGGCGGGCGGCTACTTCGGCGGGGGCATGCTGCCCGGGCTCCTCGTCGGCACGATGCTCGGCTCCCTCATGTCGGGCCCCGCGTACGCGGCGGACTACGGCTCCGGTTACGGGGACTTCGGGGGTGACCCCGGGTTCGGCGGCGGGGACGTCTCCGGTACGGATTTCGACGCGTCGGACTTCGGGGGCGGGTTCGGTGACGGAGGCGGCGGCGACTTCGGCGGCGGCGGCGACTTCAACGGCGGCGGCTTCTAACCCTCAATCGCCGGGGGGCTGGGAATTGGCGCTCAGGCCAGCCCCCTCCTCAATCGCCGGAGGGGCTGGCAGCTGGCGCTGAGGTCAGCCCCGTAAGGGGCGCGGGCGCGCTGCCGCTGGGAACGGGCGCTGAGGTCAGCCCCGTAAGGGGCGCGGGGAACTGCGCGCTCAGCCACAGCGAACCGGCACTCTGGGGCGCTGCCCCAGGCCCCGCTCCTCAATCGCCGGAGGGGCTGGGAATTTGGGGCTGAGGCCAACTCCCTAAGGGGCGCGGGGAACTGCGCGAGAAGCCCCACCGGGCTGAACTGAACGCTCGACCTTTGCGCACCCGGCGCTGGGGGCCGCCTTGCCCACCCGTGCCGCCCCAGGCGGCAGATTGCCCAAGGCGGCGGGCGGCGCCTGAGAAGTGCCGGGGATGGCAGCCCCGTCAGGGGCGCGGGGAACTGCGCGAGAAGCCCCACCGGGGCTGAACTGGAGGCACAACGTGCACTCCCCCGGCGCTGGGTGCCGCCTTGCCCACCCGTGCCGCCCTGGGGGTCCCCCCGGACGAAGTCTGGGGGAGGCAGACTGCCCAAGGCGGCGGGGCGGGCGGCGCCTACGAAGTGCCGGGGTCGGCAGCCCCGCCAGGGGCGCGGGGCGCCTGAGACGTGCCGGCGCTCAAGTTCCCGGCACGGGAGGGGAGCTGGGAGTTCCGGGGATTGGGCTTCCGCCGAGGCCCCCTCGAAGAACCCCGGGTACAGAGATTCAGCCTCGATCAAGCGTTCGGGTCACGCCCGCTACCAGCGCCGTTGTCAAAACCCACCCCACCCCGATCAACCCGTACGCACACCCTTGCACCCCCGCCACCCCCCAATGCCACGCCTCCCGCTGCCCCAGCCCCACCAGGGGAACGAGGAGATCCAGGGCGTAGACGACGGGGTTGAAGGGCGGGCCCTCTCCCGGCTTGTTCGGCACGGGCGTGAACGACCGGAAGACCAGCGACCCCGCGAGGGTGAGCAGCATCAGCCACACCCCGGCGAGCCACGGCCGGTACCCGTACCCGACGGTGACGTCCAGCAGCCGCCCCCACAGCCGCCCGCCGGGCCCGAGCGTCCCCCGACGCACCCGCTCCCGCACCAGAAGCACCCGCCGCGCCTCCGCCTCCTGCCCGCCCCGCCGATAGTGCGCCGCAAGCTGCTCGTACGGCTGGGGGGAGTGGACGGACTGCCTCGCGAGCCAGTTCAGCCGGTGCGTGAGGTCCTGCCCGCGGTCGTCGGCGGTGGTCTCCAGCCAGTCGTACGTCAGCCCGTCGAGCCCGATCCGCGCGGGCCAGCTCGCGGGGGAGTCCTGGAGCCGCCCCGCGTAGGCGTTGCGCAGGTTCACCCCGCCGCCGGGCCGCCGCGCGAACCGCAGGTCGACCGCTTCCGCCCGCATCCCGACCGCCATCAACGCCGAGCCCGCGCCGCCGAGTTCCGCGAGCCGGAAGGAGAGCAGGTCGTCGACGCGGGCGCCGCGCAGCCGGACCCGCCCGTCGGTGCGGAAGCCTTCCGACAGACGGACGTTGGACGCGCTCAGGCCGTCCCCGAGGAAGGCGATCGACTCCGCCGCCCCCACCAGCACCCGCGCCCCCCGCATCCACAGCCCGCCCGGCAACACGGCCCCGGGAAAGGCGACTTGGCCCTCGGCGACGAAGCCGTTCTCGCAGAAGATCCCGCCGCGCATGACGAGCCCGCCCGCGTCCAGCGCGACCCGCCCCGGCGCCACGAGCCGCGCCCCGTCGAGCCGCAGCCCGCCCGCCACATCGGCGTGCCCGAGGTCGAGGGCGCTGTCCGCGCCGTCCCGCTCGCCGATCGTGGACCCGCGCAGATCGAGTCGCCCGCCGAACCGCGCCGTGGCCGCCCGCAGCCCGGGCAGCACGCACTCCACGAGGGCGAACCCGAGCGTGCCTGCGCCCTCCAGGCCGACCGGCGCGTCGAACCGGCACCCCTCGAACCGCACGGCCCGCGCCACCTGCGCCCCGTCGAGCCGCAGCGCCCCCGTGACCCGGGCGTCGCGCAGCACGTACGGTTCGGGGCCCGCGTCGGCGTCGAGCAGGTCCCGGCGTACGTGCTCGGCGGCGACGCGGCGCTCAGGCGCGGGCGGCACGACCGGGCCCGCTCTCCCGGGCGCGAACTGCGGTGTCCATGCGGCTCCCAACGAGGTCCGGCGTCGGCGACAAGGGGCCCGCGCATTCCACCGCGCCCGCGCCCTCCCCGGCAAGAGGGAGCCGCAGGCGTCAGCGTTCCACCCGGTCCCGCCGCTCCCGCGGCCCCCGGTGCGCCTCCAGTTTGGCCCGTCCCGGCTTCGGGATCTGCGTGCCGGGGCCGAACATCCAGCGGGACAGCCCCGCGCGCACCCGGGCCCGCACCGGAACCCGGCGCCGTACACCGTGCGCGTCGCGGGTCTCGGGCGCGGGCAGCGGCCGGGGCTGTTCGTGCCGGGTCAGCCGGTACACCTCGGCGGCCGGCAGCGGGGCGTGCGCCTCGACGTACTCGCCGTGCGGCAGCCTGCGCACGACGCCCGTCTCGCGCCCGTGCAGGACCTTGTCGCGGTCGCGGCGCTGGAGCCCGAGGCAGATCCGGCGGGTGACGGCGAAGGCGAGGACCGGGCCCGCGAGGAGCAGCACGCGGGCGGTCCAGGTGATGGCGTTGACGGAGAGGTGGAAGCGGGTCGCCCACAGGTCGTTGCCCCCGGCGGCGAGCGCGACGAGGAAGCCGGTCAGCCAGGCCACCCCGAGCCCGGTGCGCACCGGGCGGTCGCGCGGCCGGTCGAGGAGATGGTGCTCGCGCCGGTCCCCGGTGATCCACGCCTCGGCGAACGGGTAGACGCCGATCAGCACGAGCCACAGCGGGAACGCCAACAGCGGGATCAGGATGCCGAATTCGAGGGTGTGCCCGGCCGCGTCGATCTCCCAGCCCGGCATGACCCGTACCAGGCCCTCCGCGAAGCCGAGGTACCAGTCGGGCTGCGCGCCCGTCGAGACCTGGTCGGGGCGGTAAGGGCCGTACACCCAGACGGGGTTGATGGAGGCGACGGCGGCGAGCGCGGTGACGACGCCGAAGACGAGGAAGAAGAAGCCGCCCGCCTTCGCCACGTACACCGGGAAGAACGGCTGCCCGACGACGTTCCGCTCCGCCTTGCCGGGGCCCGCGAACTGCGTGTGCTTGTGGAAGAAGACCAGGATGAGATGGGTGACGACGAGGGCCGCCATGATGCCGGGCAGCAGCAGGACGTGCAGCGAGTAGAAGCGCGCCACGATGTCGCCGCCCGGGTATTCGCCGCCGAAGAGGAAGAACGACAGATACGTGCCGACGACCGGTACGGACAGGGTCATCCCCTCGATGAGCCGCATGCCCGCGCCGGACAGCAGGTCGTCGGGGAGCGAGTAGCCGAGCAGCCCCTCGAACAGGGCGATGAACAACAGCAGCCAGCCGAACAGCCAGTTCAGCTCGCGCGGCTTGCGGAACGAGCCCGTGAAGAAGTGCCGCATCATGTGCGTGAACATCCCCGCGACGAAGATCAGCGCCGCCCAGTGATGGATCTGCCGGATCAGCAGCCCGCCGCGCACGTCGAAGCTGAGGTCGAGCGTGGACGCGTACGCCTCCGAGACGCGCACGCCGTTCAGCGGGACGTAACTGCCCTGGTACGTCACCTCGTTCATCGACGGATGGAAGAAGAGGGTCAGATAGACGCCGGTCAGGACGAGGACGAGGAACGTGTAGAGGCAGACCTCGCCCAGCATGAAGGACCAGTGGTCGGGAAAGACCTTGCGCAGATAACGGCTGCCGAGCCCATGCGTCCCGAGCCTGCCGTCGAACCAGTCGGCGAGCCGTTCGCCGCGCGCCGGTCGTGTCACCTCGGCCATCACATGCCTCCCCTGAGCGCCTGCGGACGTCCACGGACGTGACGGGCGGCGGGGTGCCGGCCGTGACATGGGCGGCGGGCTTTGTGGCGTACGTCACTTCGGGGGTGGGTGCGGGGCGAGTGCGGGGGCGGGCGCGGGGTCGGAGGCGTGTCGTGAAGTCGACGGCTACCGATGGGTACTCCGGGCGACTTCGGCGCCCTTGCCGGGCAAGTCGGGAACCGCCCGGAAGCGATCAGGTCAACTAAGGATTCCGATCGCAATGCGTGCATGAACGCTCACCGTCTGGCAATGATCGCCCCTGGCGTTCACACGCTGCACACCAATCACATCCGTCATGCACACGCGAAGGGGAGAGGCCGGCATGCAGAAGCAGGAACCGGAAGCGAAGAAGAGCTACACCAAGCCCGCCATGGTCCAGCAGGGGGACTTCACCAAGACGACCGCCGGCTACTTCTACGGCGCCTACAAGGAGTGGATCGTCCGCCGCTTCACCTGAGCCCGGACCGACCTTGTCGGACCCCGCGCCCGCCCCTGACCGAACGGCCCTGGGCGAAGTGACACCGAACGAAGAGAGGTGAAGATGCCCGGCCGCCCCGCACCGGCCCAGCCGCCCCACGCCCGCGACTGTTTCGTCGTCCTGCCGGACACCCCGGCGGGCGAGGCGGCGGCCGGGCGTCTTCCCGCTCCGCTGCACGCGCACGAACCCGGCACGCACGTCTTCCGCTACCCCTCCGGGCGCCCCTGGCTCCTCGTCCACGCCCCGCTGCGCCGCCTGACCAGCGCCGTCCAAGGCCCCGACGCCGTCGTCACCCTCGGCCCCTCGTACGCGGACGGGCTCGACGCCGCCCTGCGCGCCGCCCGCGACCACACCGCGCTGCACGACCGGCTCGCCCGCACCCTGCCCGGCGTCCATCACGTCATCTCCCGCACCGGCGCCGACACCCGCGTACGCGGCACCGCCTCCGGGCTCCGCCGCGTCCACGTCACCGAGGGCGGCGGGCCACCGCTGATCTCCGACCGGCCCGCCGTCCTCGCCCACGCCACCGGCGCCGCACTCGACGAGAGCGCCCTCGCCCTGCGCCTGCTCGACTTCGTGCCGCACCCCCTCGGCGCCCGCCCGCTGTGGCACGGCATCCGCGAGATCGACCCCGCCCACGCCCTCGACCTGCGCGCCGACGGCACGGTCCGCACCCCGCGCTGGTGGCACCCGCCGGCGCCCGACCTGCCCCTCGACGCGGGCGCCACGCGGCTCGCCTCGGCGCTCGCGGAGTCCGTCGCCGCCCACACGGCCGGGCACACGCACGTGAGCTGCGAACTCTCCGGCGGCTTCGACTCCACCTCGCTCACCTTCCTCGCCCTGCGCACCGCCCCCGCCCGCCTCTCGCTGCTCACCGTCGCCTCCCGCGAACCCGGCGCCGAGGACGAGACCTGGGCCCTGCGCGCCGCCGACCACGCCCGCACCGCCACCGCCCGCACCGGCACCCGCGTGGCCCACACCCTCGTCGCCGCCGACGAGGCACCCCTCTTCTACGCCGGAGTCGCCGCGCCGCCCGCCCCCGGCGAACTCCCCTTCGACGAACCGCTGCCCGTCGCCCCCGCGCGGGCCCGCGCCCGGCTCCCGCTGACCCGGGCCGCGCAGGCGGGCGCCACCGTCCATCTGACCGGGTACGGCGGCGACGAACTCTTCATGGCGCTGCCCGCCGCCGTCGCCGACCTCTTCCCCGCCCGGCCCCTCGCCGCCTGGCACCGGATCAGCGCCGTCCGCCACCAGCTCGGCTGGCCCCTCGGCGCCACCTTGGCGGCCCTCGCGCGGCGCCGCTCCTACCGCGCCTGGCTCGCCGGAGCCGTCACCGACGCCCCGCCGCCGACCTCCCGTACCCCGCAGGTGTCCTGGGGCGTGCCGCAGAGCCTGCCGCCGTGGCTGACACCGGCCGCGCGGGAGCTGATCCGCGACGCGTTCCGCACCGCCGCCGTGGACGCCGAGCCGCTCGCCGCCCGCCCCGGACGCCATCTCGACCTCGACACCGTGCGCATGGGCGCCCGCCACTTCCAGGCCATGGAGGAGTACGGGCACGCGCTCGGCCTGCCCGTCGCCGCGCCCCTGTACGCCGACCACGTCATCGAGGCCACCCTCGCCACCCGGCTCACCGACCGGCTCGACCCCGCCCGCTACAAGCCGCTGCTCGCCGAGGCCGTCCGCACCGCCGTGCCCGCGCCGCTGCTCGCCCGCACCACCAAGGACCACATGGGCGGCGACACCGTGCAGGGGCTCGTCCGGCACGCGGCGGAGCTGCGCGCCCTGTGGCGGCCCGGCGCCTCGCTGCTCGCCGGGCACGGGCTCGTGGACGCGGACCGGCTCGACGCGCTCGCCGCCGACCCGCACTCCCCGCAGCACACCCGGTACTCCATCGACTCGGCCGTCGCCTGCGAGATGTGGCTGCGCGCCGCCGGGTCCCCGACCAGAGAGGCGGCCACCCGATGAGAGCGACCAGAGAGGCGGCCACCCGATGAGACTGCGGGACACCGTCACCGTCACCGGCACCGACTTCGGCGGCGTACTCCTCGACCAGCGCACCGGCACCTACTGGCAGCTCAACGAGTCCGGCACCCTCGTCGTGACCGCCCTCGCCGAGGGATGCGGCACCGAGGAGGCCGTCACCCGGCTCATGGCCGCCTTCGACGTGGACCGCGCCCGCGCCGAGGCCGACGTCGCCGACCTCGCCCGGCAGCTCCTCGACGCCCGGATGGCGACCCCGTGAGCACCGAGATGACCATGCCGGGCCGGGGCGGACGCGGCCCGCGCGTACGCGTCGCCGTCGCCCTCGCGCTGCTGCTCGCCCGGCTGCGCCCCGACCGGCTGCGCCGCGTGCTGACCTGGCTCAGCCGGGGCGCCCGCCCCGCCGGACACGGGGACGCCCTCGCCGCCCGCGAGCGCGTCACCGCCACCAGCCGCCGCTGCGCCGGCTGGTACGGCTGCCTGCCGCGCTCCATCGCCACCGCCCTGCTGTGCCGTATGTCCGGCACCTGGCCCACCTGGCACGCGGGCGTCCGCGCCGCCCCGCCGTTCGCCCCGCACGCCTGGGTCGAGGCCGAGGGCCGCATGGTCGGCGAGCCCAGCGCCCCCGCCGACTACCGCCCGCTGCTCACGGTCGGCCCGTGACCGAGGCGTCCGCCCCGGCCGCGCCGGGGCTGCGGCGGCTGCTGGCCCACGTACGGCCGCAGGCGCGGGTGCTCGCGCTCGGCGGGGTGCTGGCGCTGGCCGGGTCGGGCGCCGGGCTCGCCATGCCGCTGATGGCCAAGCACGCCGTCGCCGCCTACGCAGAGGGCCGATCGCCCGCGCCCGCGCTCGCTCTGCTGACCCTCGTCGTGGTCGCCGGGGCCGCGCTCACCGCGACGGGCGGCTACCTCATGGCCCGCACCGGGGAGTCCGTCGTGCTCGGTGCCCGCGAACGGCTCGTCGGCCGCATCCTCCGGCTCACGGTCGGCGCCGTCGACCGGCTCACCCCCGGCGACCTGCTCACCCGCGCCACCAGCGACACGACCTTGCTGCGCACGGTGCTCTCGCGCAGCCTCGTCGAGTCGGCGGGCGGCGCGCTCACGCTGCTCGGCACGGTCGTCCTGATGGGCGTCATGGACCTGCTACTGCTCGCGGTGACGCTGCTGGTCCTCGTGGTGATCGCGGGCGCGCTCGCGCTGCTCATGCCCCGCATCAGGCGGGCGCAGACCGAGGCGCAGGAGGCGGTCGGCGCGCTGGGCTCGGCGCTCGACCGGGCGCTCCAGTCGTTCCGTACGGTCAAGGCGAACGGCGCCGAGGAGCGCGAGCGGGCCGCCGTCACCGCCGCCGCCCGCCGCGCCCGCGACCGGGGCCTCGCGGTGGCCCGGTGGACCTCCGCCTCGGACGTGGCGATGCTCGTGTCGGTGCAGGTGGCGTTCCTGTGTGTGCTCGGGGTCGGCGGGGCGCGGGTCGCGGCGGGCCGGATGGACCTCGCGTCACTGATCGCGTTCCTGCTCTACCTCTTCTACCTCGTGGCGCCGCTCGGGCAGCTCACCGAGGGCTGGGTCGGCCTGAACAACGGCCTCGCCGCCGTCGCCCGGATCGCCGCCGTCGAGGACCTGCCCGCCGAACAGGCCGGCGAGGCGCGGGAGTTCGACGCGGGGGAGGGGCCGGTCGGCGTCACGTTCGAGGGGGTCGTGTTCCGGTACGGGGACGACCGCGCGCCGGCGCACGACGGGGTCGGCTTCAGCGCGCCGCCCGGCGGCCTCACCGCGCTCGTCGGCCCGTCCGGCGCGGGCAAGTCCACGGTCTTCGCCCTGCTGGAACGCTTTCACGACCATGACGCGGGGGCCCTGCGCGTCGGCGGCCGCGACATCCGCGACTGGCCGCTGCCCGCACTGCGCGGCGCGCTCGGATACGTGGAGCAGGACGCGCCGGTCCTCGCGGGCACCCTGCGCGACAACCTCCGCTACGCGGCGCCGGACGCCTCGGACGCCGATCTGCGGGAGGTCCTGGCCCTGACCCGTCTGGACGACCTCGTGGCGCGGCTTCCCGAGGGTCTGGACACACCCGTGGGCCACCGGGGCGTGCTGCTCTCCGGCGGCGAACGTCAGCGCGTGGCCATCGCCCGGGCCCTGCTGCGTCGCCCCCGCCTGCTGCTGCTCGACGAGGTGACGGCGAACCTGGACGCGGTCAACGAGCAGCATCTGCGGGACGTCGTACGGGAGTTGGCCGGGCGTACGACCGTGCTCGTCATCGCCCACCGGCTGTCGACCGTGGTGGACGCGGACCGCATCGTCGTCCTGGAGCGCGGTCGCGTACGGGATCAGGGCACGCACGCGGAGCTGCTCGAACGGGACGCGCTGTACGGCGAGTTGGCGGCCACGCAACTCGTGGCCGCCTCAACTCACTGACTGCGGAAGGGGAGTGTCCGGGTCAGGCGTTCTTGATCGCGGAGATGTCGAAGTTCAGCTTGATCTTGTCGGAGACGAGGACGCCGCCGGTCTCCAGCGCCGCGTTCCAGGTCAGGCCCCACTCGGAACGCAGGATCTCGGCCTTGCCCTCGAAGCCGACGCGCTCGTTGCCGAAGGGGTCCTTGGCGGCGCCGTTGAACTCCAGGTCGATGGTGAGCGGGCGGGTCGTGCCGAGGACGGTGAGGTCGCCGGTGACGCGGAAGTCGTCGGCGCCGAGCGGCTCGACGCTCGTGGAGCGGAACGTCATCGTCGGGAACTCGTCGATCTTGAAGAAGTCGGCGCTCTTGAGGTGGCCGTCGCGGTCCGCGCTGCCCGTGTCGATGCTCGCCATCTGGACGTCGAAGGAGGCGGTGGACCTGCTCGGGTCGGCGCCGTCGAGGTGCAGCGAGCCGGTGAAGTCGGTGAAGCTGCCCTTCACGTTCGTCACCATGGCGTGGCGGGCGACGAAGCCGAGCGAGGTGTGCGCCGGGTCGACGGTGTAGTCGCCGGTGAGGGCGGACCGGTCGGGTCCCGCGGTGGCGGCGGCGGTCGTGTCGGGGGTGTCGTTCTTGCGGCCGAAGATGCCCATGGCGTGCTCCTTGGGGGACGGGCGGCACGGAGATGCCGGTGATGTTTAACGTTGAACCATCAACTGTGTCCGACTGTAGCGCGATGAAGTTCAACTTTCAACATCAAGCGAGGTGTGTCTCTTCGATTACACCCGGTACCGGCCCATGCCGCCCCTCGAACCGCCGCCGGACCGCCCCCGCGCACCCCCACCCCGTACCGGTGTCCCGCTTGGACTAACGCGCACGGACTCTTGGACTGCCAACGCCCCCGGGCCGCACCCCCGTTGACCCGCGCCCCCGGCGCCGGATACCCCAGACGGCATGTCCCGAAGATCCCGCGCCCCCCAGCCCCTGGCCCTCGTCCTGGCGGCGGCCACCGTGCTCACGTTCGCCCCGGCGGCCGGTGCGGCCCCCGCGGCCGACGACCCCCCGCCCGCCGGACTCGTCCTCAGCTCCGACCAGCTCACCGTCACCGTCGCCGACGACTTCCCCCGCGTGCTGTCCTACACGGAGCGGGCCGGTGGCGCCCGCATCCTCGGCAGCACCCGCGCGCTCACCTCCGTCACCCTCAACGGCAAGGCCCACCCCACCCGCCTCAAGGGCGCGCCCCAGGTCAGCGGCGCCACCGCCGCGTACACCCTGACCTTCCCCGACCTGCCCGGCGTCGAGATCGACGCCACCCTCGGCGTCAGCGGGCGCGTCACGACCTTCAAGGTCACCGCCGTCCGCGACACCGACGCCTTCCGGGTGAACACCCTCGACATCCCCGGGCACGACCTCGTCTCCGTCGGCAGCGACGACCCCGGCGCCGCCACCGCGTTCACCCGGCTCGACCCGGACTCCACCCGCACCGCCGACGTCTTCGGCAAGGTGAGCGCCGACACCCCCGCCGAGCAGGCGGCGAGCGGCGCCGCGTACGCCATCGTGAACACGGGACGGCTCGCGGCGGCCGTCGAGTCGAACTCGGCGTACGACAAGCCGAGCGGCGCCACGGGCGGCGACGACGCCCGCTTCTGGCACCAGGCCCGCAAGGACGCGGCCGGGGCCACCCGCGTAGGCGTCTGGTCCGGGCAGTGGACCTACCGGGGCGAGGGCGCCAGGACCCCCGCCACCGGCTCCGACCTGCCCTGGGCCAAGGTCGTCGTCACCCCCGACGCCAACGGCGACGGCACGGTCGACTGGCAGGACGGCGCCGTCGCCTTCCGGTCCATCGCCGTCACCGCCAAGGGCAGCGACGAGACCGCCGACCGGGTCGTCGCGCACATCCCGTTCAACTTCGCCAGCCAGGCCCAGCACCCGTTCCTGCGCACCCTCGACGACGTCAAGCGCGTCTCCCTCGCCACCGACGGACTCGGCCAGTTCGCGCTGCTCAAGGGCTACCAGTCCGAGGGCCACGACTCCGCCCACCCCGACTACGGCGGCAACACCAACCGCCGCGCCGGCGGCCTGAAAGACCTCAACACACTGCTCAAGGCGGGCAAGAAGTACGGCGCCGAGTTCGGCGTCCACGTCAACGCCACCGAGGCGTACCCGGTCGCCCAGCACTTCAGCGACGACCTCGTGAACCCGAAGTCGCAGGGCTGGAACTGGCTCGACCAGAGCTACTACATCGACCAGCGCCGCGACATCAACAGCGGCGACCTCGCCGCCCGCTTCAAGCAGCTGCGCGACGAGACCGACAGGAACCTCACCACGGTCTACGTCGACGTCTACTACACGCACGGCTGGATCGCCGAGCAGACCGCCGAGGCCATCAACGGCCAGGGCTGGAACATGGCCACCGAGTGGGCCGACAAGTTCGAGCGGCAGTCCCTGTGGTCCCACTGGGCCAACGACCTCGACTACGGCGGCGCCACCAACAAGGGCCTCAACTCCAAGATCATCCGCTTCGTCCGCAACAGCGAGAAGGACGTCTGGAACAACGACCCGGTCCTCGGCCAGAGCGCCCTCGTCGACTTCGAGGGCTGGACCGGCGAGAACGACTGGAACGCCTTCTACGCCAACATCTGGCAGCGCGACCTGCCCGCCAAGTACCTCCAGCACCAGAAGATCACCCGCTGGGACGGCGACGACATCACCTTCACCGGCGGCCTGCGCGGCACCGTCGAGGACGGCAGGCGCACCTTCTACGACCACGGCCGCAAGGTCCTCGACGGGGACCGCTACCTGCTCCCGTGGACCGCCAAGGAGGGCGGCGCGCGCAAGCTCTACCATTACAACAAGCAGGGCGGCACCTCCCGCTGGGCCGTCCCGGCGGGCTCGTACGCCGTCTACCGGCTCACCGACAACGGCCGCGTCAAGACCGGCACCGTCCGCACCGACGCCTCCGGCATGATCACCCTCGACGCCCAGGCCAAGCAGCCGTACGTGCTCTACGCCACCGACAGCACGCCCGGCGCCGCCGATCCCGCCTGGGGCGAGGGCACCGGGCTGAAGGACCCCGGCTTCAACGACGCGAAGCTCGCCGGCTGGGAGAAGACCGGCGCCGTCACCCGCGACACCGACGGCAACGGCCGCAACAGCGCCGCGCTCACCGGCCCCGCAGCCGCCTCGATCGCCCAGCACGTCAAGGGCCTCACCCCCGGCAAGCGCTACACCGCGTCCGCCTGGATCGAGGTCGAACCCGGCAAGACCCGCCGCACCACGCTCGACATCGCCGGCACCGAGGCCCGCGTCGAACGCTCCACCCTGGCGAACACCATGGCGGCGAGCGACTGGCACGGCACCCGCATGCAGCGCGTGAAGACCACGTTCACCGCGCCGGCGAACGGCGGCGCCACCCTGCGTGTCAGCGCGGCCGCAGGCGACGCCAAGGTCCGCGTGGACGACGTGCGCCTCGTCGCGGGCGGTCCGGCGGCCCGGCCCGGCACCGTCGTCCACGAGGACTTCGAGGACGTCGACCAGGGCTGGGGCCCCTTCGACAAGGGCGACGCGGGCGGCACCACCGACCCGCGCACCCACATCGCCCAGAAGCACGCCCCGTACACCCAGGCCGGCTGGAACGGGAAGCTCGTCGACGACGTCATCGGCGGCGGCGAGTCCCTGAAGTCCCACGAGGAGAACGACGGCGTCGTCTACCGCACCTCCCCGGCGACCGTCCCCATGGAGGACGGCCACGCCTACAAGGTCGACTTCGCCTACCAGTCCAGCCACGCGGGCGCCTACCAGTGGATCAGCGGCTACGACCGAGGCGACGACGCCGTGGAGACCGCCGCCCTGCCCATCGGGGCGCAGCGCACCACCGGCCGCCTCACCACCACCGTCACGGCGGGCTGCGGCGACACCTGGACCGGCCTGCGCAAGCTGCCCACCGCGCCCGACGGCGCCGACTTCGTCCTCGACGACTTCACCGTCACCGACCTCGGCCCGGCCAAGGAGCGGGCCGCCTGCGGCACCCTCGCCCTGGACGCCCCGCGGACCCTGGAGCCCGGCGAGCCCCACAAGGTCACCGCCACCTTCACCAACTACGAGAACACCGCCGTGGACGACGCGCGGGCCACGCTCGACCTGCCCGAGGGCTGGCGCGCCGAGCCCTCCGGCGCGCAGAGCGTCCCGGCCGTCGCCGCCGGCGCCGAGGCCACCGTCACCTGGCAGGTCACCCCGCCCGCCGACGCGGCCTACCACCCCTACGAGCTGACGGCGAGAACCGCGTACACGGTCGGCGGCACCCCCCGCGCCCTCACCGCCGGCACCTCCGTACGGACCCTGCCGCCGCCGCCCGCCAAGGACACCTGGGCCAGCGACCTCGACTGGACCAGCGCCGACAACGGCTGGGGCCCGGTCGAGAAGGACCTGTCCAACGGCGAACAGGCGCAGGGCGACGGCACCCCGCTCACCATCGGCGGCACCGTCTACGCCAAGGGCCTCGGCACGCACGCCCCGGCGAAGGTCCGCTACTACCTGGGCGGCCGCTGCACCTCGTTCACCGCGCAGGTCGGCGTGGACGACGTACAGTCCACGCGGGGGAGCGTGCGGTTCTCCGTCGTCGCGGACGGCGCCGAGAAGGTGACGTCGCCGGTCCTCAAGGCCACCGACTCCGCCTGGTCGCTCACCGCCGGCATCAGCGGCGCGAAGTACGTCGACCTCGTCGTCGGGGACGGCGGCGACGGCAACGGGAACGACCACGCGGACTGGGGTGACGCCCGCTTCCACTGCGGAGTGTGACGGGACTTACACCGCGCACCTTTGTGTGACCCCTACAAGCCGATGGGGGCCTGAGCAGTCGATTCGGGCTCAGGCCGCCAGGGTTCTGTTCGGGGCTACCAGGAAAACGGGCCGGAGACTGTACAGAGTCGACGGCCCGTTTCTTGGTCCGGCTTCGTATGGTCACTACATGACCGTTTTGGACGACACCGCCTCGAACCCCGGCGACGAGCCCACCGATTCCCGTGGGCGTACGGCTGAGCTGCACGCGATCCGTGAGCAGGCTCTGGCCGGCCCGAGTGAGAAGGCGACCGCGGCCCAGCACGCCAAGGGCAAGCTGACGGCGCGCGAGCGGATCGAGCTGCTCCTGGACGAGGGGTCGTTCAACGAGGTCGAGCAGTTGCGCCGGCACCGCGCGGTCGGTTTCGGCCTGGAGAACAAGAAGCCCTACACCGACGGTGTCATCACCGGCTGGGGCACGGTCGAGGGCCGCACCGTCTTCGTCTACGCGCACGACTTCCGGATCTTCGGCGGTGCGCTGGGCGAGGCCCACGCCACGAAGATCCACAAGATCATGGACATGGCCATCGCGGCCGGCGC